>DATAVO010000059.1:0-15818 GCA_036267695.1 Frankiaceae bacterium | reverse complement strand
AGCGAGCGGGTGATCGGCACCATCTCGAAGCGGTACGTCCCCGCCGGGGTATGCGCGAGCCAGGTGCCGCGGGAGAAGCGCCGGGTGCCGGGGTAGACGTCGAACTCCAGATCGACGTCCGACGCGCTCACCGAGCTGCCGTCAGCCCACCGGAACCCCGCCTCCGCATGGGTTTTCGTGCCGTCCTCGATCTCGTGCAGCTGGATGTGGCCGCCCATGTCGGGCGCACCCCAGGTGAGCCAGGTCCACAGGAATCCGCCGCGGGCCGCGCGCATGTCGTCGTCACCGGTGACCGGCTCGCCGCCCGCGACATCGGTGCGGATGCCGAACGAATGGTCGCGCCCGCCCCACCAGTTCTTCATCTCGTGGCGCTTGCCGCCGAGCTCCACCCAACCGTCCACCGAGCCCGATTGGTTGTATCGCATGTAGTCCTGATTGACCCGCCCGCGCAACCGGCTCCAGCTCGGGATCTCCTCGTGCGGCGCGATTTCCGCCTTCCACTCCATGTCGAACGCGAGCCCGCTCTCGTTGCTCTCGAGCTGCAGACGCAGCCGGCGGAAGGGCTCCAGGATCGACACCTGCAGCGGGCCACTCGTCGAGACGAACGGATCGCCGGTGAACAGCGCCGGCCGTAGCGCGCTGCTGACCCGGACGTTGTGCTGCTTGCCATCGGAGATCATCGACGCGTACCCGTCGATCACGTTCATGTTCAGATACGTGCACATACCGGTGTTGATCGCCGGCTCCGACCCCTCGGGGTCATAGATCGCGAACCAGTAGCGGTCGAAGAACCGGGGATCGCTCGTTCCCGCATGGTCGAACGTGGTCGGCAGTTGATGGTGCAGCGTCTCGTCGAGCGGGCTCAGCATCGCATCTGTCTACCACCCGGTTAGACAGGCTCGATCACCACCGCCGAGTTGTGCCCGCCCATCCCGATGGACGACTTCAGCGTGGGACCCGGGCGCAGTGGGGTGACGCCGTCGAGCAGCCGGGGGTGACCGGGCGCCCGGCGCCGAGCGGCCGGCACGACGCCCCGCTCGAAGCCGAGCAGACTCGCCGCCACCTCTACCGCCGCGGCCGCGGCCTGGCAGTGGCCGGCGAGCGGCTTGACGGAGAACACCTCCGCGTCGGTGAGCAAGGTGTCGAGCATGTCCGCCTCAGTGGCGTCGCACTGCCGCGTTCCCGGGCCGTGGGCGTTGAGGTAGGCGATCTCCTCCGGCCGCCTGCCGGCGCTGCGCAAGGCGTCGGTGTAGCAGCGCCTGACCTGCGTCCGGCTCGGTTCGATCGACGTGACGTGGTGGGCATCGTGCGTCATGCTCCCGCCGAGCAGCCGCCCGTAAGGGCGTGACGACGAGCGGCTGAGCATGAATGCGACCGACGCCTCACCCATCAGGAAGCCCTGGCTGCCTTCCTGGAAGGGGCGGCACGCGTCCTCCGGGTCGACATCGGTGATGGCGACGCCGAGGTTGCGGAAGTGCAGCACGTTCTCGGGCGTGCAGGAGATGTCGGTGGAGATGACGAGCACGTCGCTCGCCAAGCCGCCGTCCAGCCAGGCGGACGCAGTCAGCAGCCCGGCGTTGCCGGAGGCGCACATCGCGGAGACGTTCATGGCCGGCCCGTGGAAGCCGAACTCCGGCATGAGCGTCGACATCGGGGTCGACGGCATCAGCGCGAGATAGCGGCGTACCGGCAGCCGGCCATCGTCGGTCAGGTAGAAGTCACGCCAGAGATCGACCTCGCCGAGCACCACGCTGTGCACCAGCCCGACCGATGGCCCGGGGGTCCAGCCGCGCTCGAGCGCGTCGGTCACCGCCTCCCGGGCAGCAGCGCGCATCGCCCGGGCGAACCGGCTGGCCCGTCCGACGCCTGCCCGCCGTCAGCCACCCGGGCCACGTTGGCCTTCGACCCCGGGCTCCACTCATACCCGTCATGCGGCAGAACGGCGCTGACGCCGGACACCAATCCGTTGATCAGCGGACCGCGTCCCCACCCGTACGCCGTGACCGCTCCGATCCCGGCGAAATCGATGGGTTCGCGTACTCCAGCACCGGCAGGACTGCTGCTCATGCGGCTCCTTCAGCGAGATCTGCGCAGGTCGGCCCCGGTGGCACCTGCTCATTTCTCGCGTCGGCCGGCAACGCCGGTGCGTGCAGCTGCGCGCTGGGGCGCGCTCGTGTTGCAACTCGCGGCGAACGGCTAACCGGCGGCCAGCAGGCGGCCAGCCGGCAGGCGACGGGAGCGCCCCCACCCGGGAAATGACCGCCGGAGCCCCCACGGCGGCGGCCAGACCGCGGCTCAACGCAAGAACTGGCCCTGTGACTCCCGGCTGGCCTGCCGCCAGCGCGCGCCAGGGCTGGCCGGAGCGGATGAGGCGGGCGGGAAGGGGACGATGAGGGCGTGCGGCCGGCGTTGATCGGCGTCGTCGGCACCCGACGCGCGCGCCGCGAACCGTCGGATCCAGCCCCGCACCGTCGTTGCAGGCAGGTCGAGCCGGCGGCTGATGGTGCGCACTCCGACACCCGAGGCCGATGCCGTAAGGGCGCCGCCGATCACCTCGACCCGGTCGAGACGGCGCAGCAGCATCCGGTCCGGCAGCACGACGTGCGTACGGCGGCACGCGGTGCAGCGGGCCCGGCGTGGACGAAAGCGCTGGTAGCGGCCCCGATCGCGGACCCAGCGGCGCCGCGCGTAGCCCCAGGGCCGGAGCTTGCCGTCACATCCGGAGCACCGCAGTCGGCCAGTCGCCATCGCCGCGCCGAGACGCGCGGGCGGCGTCCTAGTGACGATCAGCGCGACTCCCACGTCAGCGGACCCGACCGCAAGGGCCCATATCGGTCAAAACCTCCCCCACGATTCACCGGTCCGTCACGTTTCACTAGAGGGCAGAACCTGCCGAAATGAGAAAGGACGGAAAGTCGACGGAAGGTGTGCGGTGCTGGTGCCTGTGGGTGACGTGCCCTCAACAGGCGCGCTCCCCACCCAGCGGCAAGGCGCCGGAGCAGCGGCGGACTCGATGCCCGAGACCGCCTCGTGGGAGTGGAGCCCGGGCTCGCAGGAGCTGCGCTGGCACGAACCGATGCGCGCCGTCCTCGGCATGCCGTCCGCCGAGCCCGAAGACGTCCAGGCGGCACTACGCGAGCTGATCGATCCGATCCTGCTCGGGCCCCGCTGCCCCGGCGAGGTCATCGACCTCGAGCACACCCTGCGGGTCCCGCGCCGGGCGGACCGTCGTTTCAAGATCCACGCGCAATGGATGGCGGGCTACCGCTCCTCGGCGCCAGTGCTGGGCGGGACGGTCACCGACATCACGAACGCGAACGAGGGCAGCACCCCGTCGGAGCTGCGCGACCGATACCGGCTGCTGGTCGAGCTGAGCCCCGACGCGATCGTCGTGCACTGCGAAGGCGAGATCGTCTTCGCCAACCGGGCGGCCGTCGACATCGTGCGCGCAGGCTCGGTGGATGACCTGATCGGGCACCCGGTCCTGAGCTTCGTCGCCGCGCAGTCGCGGGCCGGGATGCTCGAGCGCATCGCCGACATGAGCGAGTCCGACACCTACTCCGAGCCCGCCGAGGCGATCCTGCAGCGCGTCGACGGAACTACCGTCGTCGTCGAATCCACCTCGGTGCGTACCCGATGGGCCGACAAGCCGGCCTTCCAAGCGATCCTGCGGGACCTCACCCACCAGCGGGCCGCCGAGACCAGCCTGCGACTGTCGGCCAACCTGATCCAGCACGTGTCGGACGCGATCATCGCGCTCGATGTCGACGGCCGGATCAGCAGCTGGAACCCGGCTGCCGCGGCGCTCTACGGATGGGAGGCCGGCGACGCTGTCGGGCTCCCGATCGACGCCCTCCTCGGCGCCGACGCGTCGGGCGGCAGCCTGCTGGCCATGGCCCGCGGCACCCGCGCCGAGCTGACGCACCGCCGCCGTGACGGATCCGCCGTGCACGTCATCGTCTCGATCGCCGACATCCGTGACCCGGCCGGCGCCGTGAGCGGAAGCGTGCTGATCTCGGCCGACGTGAGCGAGCGGCGCAAGGCCGAGCAGATCCGCCAGCAGGCCGACGCGCGGTACTCGGCCGCCGTCGCTGCCCTGGACGAGGGCCTGCTGATCATCGACGTCGACGATCGCGTCGAGACCGCCAACCCCGCCGCGCTGGTGCTGCTCGCGAACCTCGGCCTCGTCGGCGAGCGGTTCAGCTCGGCCACCGCGCTGATGGACGAGGACGGCCGGCCACTCTCGGCGGAGACGATCGGCCTCGAGGAGGCGCGGCAGAAGGGCACCGCACGGCCGGCATTCACCGCGTCGCTGCAACGTCACGACGGCAGCCGTACCTACCTCTCGGTCTCGATCCGGGCGCTGCCCACCGAGAGCGGCGACGGCCCGTTCCCCGTCGTGATGTGCCTGCTCGACGTGACCGACCGGCACGCCGCCGCCGAACTGCTGCGCTTCGAGGCTCGGCACGACCACGCGACCGGGCTGGCCAACCGCAACCTGGTCCTGGAGACCATCAGCGACCTGCTGCGGACCCCGGACATGCCCGTCGGCGTCCTGTTCGTCGACCTCGACCGCTTCAAGATGGTCAACGACTCGCTCGGCCATGACGCGGGCGACGCCGTCCTTCGCACCATCGCCCGCCGCCTCGCGTACGAGGCGCCGGCGCAGAGCACGGTCGGGCGGCTCGCCGGCGACGAGTTCGTCCTGGTCGTGCCCGACGCCACCGTCGGCGAGATGCAGGCGCTCGCCAACACGTTGCTATCGCGGCTGTGCGAACCGGTCCGCATCCTGCGCCGCGACCTCGTCGTCACCTGCAGCATCGGCATCGTCGTCACCGAGCCTGGCGCCGGGCAGGGGGTGCGCGGTCGTACCAACGTCGGCGCGACCGATGTGCTGCGCGACGCCGACGTCGCCATGTACTACGCCAAGCAGCACGGCCGCAACCGGCTCGCGACGTTCGACGAGCGCTTCCGCCGCCGCGCCGTGGACCGCCTCGCACTCGAAGAGGACCTGCGCCACGGCCTCGACGCGGGCGAGCTCTCCCCCGCCTACCAGCCCATCGTCGAGCTTCAGGGCATGGTCACCACCGCCGTCGAGGCGCTGGCCCGTTGGACGCATCCGCGGCGCGGACCGGTCCCCCCGACGGTGTTCATCCCGATCGCCGAGGAGACCGGCCTCATCGCTCCCCTCGGCCGGCTCATGCTCACCCGCGCCACCCAGCAGGTCGCCGATTGGCGCAGCAGCGGGACCGTCCCCGATCTGGTGATGTCGGTCAACCTCTCGCCGCGCCAGCTCGCCGACCCGCACGTCGCCGATCGCGTCAGCGAACTGCTGGCGGCCCGCAACCTGCCCGCGTCAGCCCTCACGCTCGAGATCACCGAGAGCGCCCTGATGGACGACCCGGAACTGGCCGCGCAGACGCTCACCCGGCTGCGCAACCTCGGGGTCGGCATCTCGGTCGACGACTTCGGCACCGGCTACTCGTCGCTGTCCTACCTGCGCCGCTTCCCGGTGACGAGCGTGAAGATCGACCGCACGTTCGTGGAATCCCTCGGTGAGACGCGTGACGACGACGCGATGGTCGCCGGGATCGTGAACCTCGCCCACACTCTCGGCCTGAAGGTCGTGGCCGAGGGCGTCGAGAAGGAATCGCAGCGCCAGACGCTCACCGATCTCGGGTGCGACTACGCGCAGGGTTACCTCTTCTCCCGTCCGCTGCCGGCGGAGGCGTTGACCCCGCTGCTCGGCCGGTCCTGAGCCGCTGTCAGGCCGCAAGCCACGTCAACGGCAGGTGCTTCACCCCGTTGATGAAATGCGACTGCAGCCGCTCCACCGGCCCGTCGATGGCCAGCTTCGGCAGCTGAGCGATCAGCGCCTCGAACAGGCAGATCGCTTCCAGCCGGGCTAGGTGGGCGCCGAGGCAGAAGTGCGGACCACCCGAGCCGAACGCCACGTGAGGGTTGGGATCGCGGGTGACGTCCAGCGTGTCGGGGGCGTCGAAGGCGGCCTCGTCACGGTTGGCCGAGGTGTACCAGAGCAGCACCTGCTCCCCCGGCGCCACGAGCTGCCCCGCCACCTCCGTCTCCTTGGTGACGGTCCGGGCGAAGTGCGTCACCGGGGTCACCCAGCGCAGCAATTCCTCAATGGCTACAGGGATTCTCGCGGGTTCGGCGCGTAGCAGCTCGAGCTGATCGGGGTTCTGCAGCAGGGCGATGACCCCGCCGGTCACCAGGTTGCGGGTGGTCTCGCTGCCGGCGTTGTGCAGCAGCAGGAAGAACAGGTTCAGGTCGAGCTGTGAGAGCTGCTCACCTTCGAGCTCGGCCGACAGCAACGCCGACATCAAGTCAGGGCCGGGAGCCTCACGCCGCTCGCCGCACAGGTTCTCCGCGTAGCCGTACATCGCGCCGAGCGCGGCGATGATCTCTTCCTGGCTGTTGGCGAACTCGGCGTCATCGCCGCTCATCATCTGCTCGGTCCAGGAGAAGACCTTCGCGCGATCCTCCGGCGGGACCCCGAGCAGCTCGGCGATGACTTGCAGCGGCAGCTCGACGGCGAGGTCGGTGACGAAGTCGAAGGTCGCCATTGCGCGTACCCGGGTCAGCTGCTCGTCGACGATCTCGTGGATGCGGTCGGTGAGGCGCGTGATGCGGCGCGGGGTGAATCCCTTGTTCACCAGCTGCCGGCGCTTGGTGTGCTCGGGTGGATCGAGGTTGATGAGCAGGGGCAGGCTCGGCGCGTTGGGATCGTTGCCCCGCACCGTGAACGGGTCGGGCTGGTTGGAGAAGATCTCCGGGTTGCGCGAGGCGGCGACGACGTCTGCGTGGCGCACCAGTGACCAGTAGACGCGTTCACCGGGGCCGGTCAGCTTGACCGGGCCGGGCTCGCGTCGCAACTCGGCGAAAGCTTCGTAGGGCACGCCCTCGACCCAGTTGGTCGAGACCATGGGATTCATTGCTGCCAACGCCGAACTCATGTACTCAAACCAATCCCAGATGCTTACCCCGGTCAAGCAACTCCGCGGCCGGGCGCCGCGATACGTTGACGACCATGAGTGATCTCACCGGACGCGTCGCGCTGATCACGGGCGCCGCCCGCGGCCAGGGACGGTCACACGCGCTTCGGCTCGCGGCCGACGGAGCCGAGCTCGTGCTCTGCGACGTGTGCGCCGAGTTCGAGACGACCGATTACCCGGGCGCCACGGTCGAGGAGCTCGAGGAGACTGCCCGGCTGGTGGAGAAGACCGGCCGCCGGGTGCTGACGCGCCAGGCCGACGTCCGCGACCTGCCGGCGATGCAGAGCTTGGTGGAGGACGCGATCGCCGAGTTCGGCCGGCTCGACATCGTCGTCGCCAATGCGGGCGTGATGTCGGCAGGCAAGGCCTGGGAGCTGACACCCGAGCAGTGGAAGGACGTCATCGACGTCAACCTGACCGGCGTCTTCTACACCTTGAAAGCGACCGTACCGGCGATGATCGCAGCTGGCAACGGCGGTTCGATCGTCGTCATCAGCAGTGCTGCCGGGCGCAAGGGCACGCCGTTCGTCGCCCACTACTCCGCCTCCAAGCACGGTCTGGTAGGCCTGGCCCGCACCTTCGCACTCGAACTCGGCGAGTACGACATCCGCGTCAACACCGTGCACCCCGTGGGCGTGGCGACGCAGATGGTCGCCGGGCCGACGCTGCCGTCGCTGCTGCCGTCGATCGCGCTCACCATCGGCCCGACCTACATGAACACGCTGCCCTACGACTTCCTCCAGCCGGAGGCCGTTTCCAACATGGTGTCGTGGCTGTCGGGCGACGAATCGCGTTACTGCACCGGCGCGCAGTTCGTCGTCGACCTCGGCAACACCGCGCGCTGATCCCCCGCGCGCGCGGCGATCAGGCGTCGCGCCGGCGGACGGCGATCACCGCGACGGCGATGAGGATCGCGGCGAGTGCCACAAAGACGCCGGACTCGATCCACTGGAACGTCCAGTAGCGCGACGCCGGCTGGAACTTCACCGCACTGGCGAAGCCGTGCCGGGTCAGGCACGCGTCGCTCGCCTGCCGGCTCGTTGGTGTGAGGCATTCGGCGGGGAAGCTCAGCTTGGAGGAGACCGATTGGCCGTTCTGCACGATGTCGCGGGTGATGATCCATGAGCCGCTGGGCACGCTCTGATCCTTGGAGAGCGGCTGCACAAGGACTTTCGCCGCCTGGTAGTAGGGCCGGATGTAGGTAACAACGATGAGCCGCACCGCCACGAAACCGACGACCGTGACGGCGAGCGCCGGAAGCACGCGTCGCAGCACCGCACCTGCGGCCAGGCCGAGGCTCACCCCGAAGAGCGCGAACGCGACGGGCATGATGCCCTGCACGTCGAACTTGCCGGGATCGAAGCGGTTGCCGTCGAGAGAGTTGAGCGTCCCGGACCACCACGTCACAATCGCTGTGACACCGGCGCCCCACACCGCCGCGGCGACGAGCAGCAGCGTGATCTTGCCGCGTAACCAATCGCGCCGGCGGACGCTCTGCATCCACACCAGCAGATGCGTCCCGCTGTCGATCTCGCGACCGATGCCGGTGACGCCCCAGAACAACCCCATCAGCAACGGAACGGCGGCGCTGAGGTTGACCAGATCGATGATCGCGCCGTCGCCGCTGAAGAGGTTCAGCTCATCGCAGGTGCCGTTCGTGCGGCAGGAGGCAAGCGCCGAGTGGAACTCGTTCGCCATATGGACGCCGGTGATCCACAGCAGGATGGCGTACGCGGCCAGGGCGATCGCCGCGACCGCTCCCTGTGCGCGATGCTGGCGCCACAGCACCCAACTCATCGGACTGCTCCTATCGCTTCGGTCGCCGCGAGCTGTTCGGGCCGCGTTCGGTTGCGGCTCATGTAGGCGAGGGCGATGTCCTCGAGTCCGAGTTCCGCCACCTCCCAGTGGGGGTCATGCAGCGGGCCGTCGAGCCGGACCCAGGCGCTCACCTGGCGCTGGGTGCGTTCGATCTGCAGGACGGTGTGGTCGCGTTCGAGCGCGAACGTGTTGCGGCGTGGCCCGGTCAGCAGCCGGTGCGAGGCGAGCACGTCGTCGAGATCGGCGGCCAGCACAAGGCGCCCGGTGTCGAGCAGCACGAGGTGATCGCAGATCCGCTCGAGATCGCCGACCAGATGGCTGGACAGGATGACGGTGAGGTCCCCCTCAGCCACCGCCTCGGCGAGCACGCCGAGGAAGTCCCGGCGGGCCAGCGGATCCAGCGCGGCGACGGGCTCGTCGAGCAGCAGCAGGCGCGGCCGTTTGCCGAGCGCCATCGCCAGGGCGACCTGTGCCCGCTGGCCGCCGGACAGCGTGCCGACCCTTTGGTCGAGCGGGATGCCGAGAGAGCGGAGGCGATCGCGGGTGAGGCTGTCGCCCCAACGCGGATTCAGGTGGGCCCCGAGCCCCAGGTGATCCTCGGAGTTCCAACGCTTGTAGAGCGGTACGTCCTGGGCCAGAAAACCCACGTCCTGCAGGAATTCCGTGGTGTCGGCGGGAGGCTGACCGAAGACCTGCACCGTCCCGCTGGAGGGCTGCGCCAAGCCGGCGATGAGCCGCAGCAGCGTCGTCTTTCCTGCCCCGTTCGAGCCGACCAGCCCGCAGATCTTGCCTTCCGGCAGCTCGAACGAACAGTCGGTGAGCGCCCACTTCGCCTTGAAACGCTTGCCCAACGCCTGAGTGTTGACAGTGTTCACGCCACCTCCTCCTGTGATTGCGCCCGAAGCGTCGCGCGCAGCAGGCTCTCCATGTCGCCGTCCTCGAGCCCCGCGCCGCGCGCCTTCGTGACCCACCGCGCCAGGCCCCGGCGCAGCGCCGCCTGCTCCCCCGGCGGCGGACCGTCCGGCCGCCGCAGCGCGAACGTCCCCACGCCCTGACGGCCCTCGACCAGCCCGTCGCGTTCCAACTCGCGATAGGCCTTGAGCACCGTGTTGGGATTGATGGCCAGCGAGCCCACGACCTCTTTCACCGTGGGCAACTGGTCGCCCGGACGCAGCACGCCCGTCAGCAGGGCCTGCCTCACCTGCTCCTGAATCTGCAGATAAGCCGGCATGCTCGAATGCGCGGCCAGGTGGAAAACGAGCACGGTCAACTCCTGCAGTTATCTAGTGGACTAGATAACTAGTAGACCGCGTGGACGCTCGCGTCAAGCACCACAGACGAACTGCGCCCGGGCGGCACAGGGTTTCCCGTGCCCCGACGTCGTGGTCGACGGCGAGGTCATCGAGGCCTAACCCCCGCGCAAGCTCGTGCAGACCTGGCGGCCTAGCCGCCCGGGCGCGGGAGGCCGAGCACCCGCTGGGCGACGATGTCGCGCTGGATCTGGCGGCTCCCTCCGAAGATGCCCTGGGCCCGCGACCAGATGTAGTTGGCCCAGAGCTCGCCCTCGTCGAGAACCCCGGCGGGGCCGGCCAGGTCGAGCAGCGCGTGATTGAGCAGCTGCTCGGCCCGGGTCATCAGCAGCTTGTCGAGCGAACCGTCCGGGCCCGGGGCGCTGCCGTCCAACCGGTTGCTGGTGCTGCGTAACACCTGCAATCGCAGGGCTTCCAGCTCCACCCAGGCCTCGGCCAGCCGCTCCCGCACGCCCGCGTCTGCGGCGGCGCTACCGCCGCGGATGCGGGCTTCGGCGAGCGTGAGCAAGCGGCGAAGGCGGGCGGTCCAGCCCATGTCTGCCGGACCGCGTTCGAAGCCCAGTAGCGCCATCGCGATCTCCCAGCCCTGCCCGGGAGCACCCAGCCGCTGCGCCGCCGGCACCAACGCGCCGGTGTAGAAAACCTCGGCGAATTCGCTGGAATCGTACGCGGTACGCACCGGGCGGCATTCGATACCCGGGGTCGTCATCGCCACCATCAGCATCGAGAGTTGCTGATGCTGGCGCGGTGCAGTTTCCTCGCTCTCGGTGCGCAGCAGGAGCAGGCACCAGTCGGCCCACACCGCCTCGCTGGTCCAGAGCTTCTGCCCGTCGACGCGATAGGCCCCACTGCCGTCGTCGAGCGTGATCAGCTCCCCGCGCGTCGTCAGTGACGCGAGATCGGATCCGGCGCCGGGCTCGCTGAATCCCTGACACCAGTGCACGGTGCACTCGAGCAGTCCAGGCAGGTGCTCGCGCTTCTGCTCGTCGGTGCCGAAAAGCCTGATGGCGTTGGCGATGTGGTTGAACGCCGGCCCTGGTGGTGCGCCTGCGGCGGCAAGCTCGTCGTTGACAATCGCGTCGTAGAGCAGGGAATGGCCGTGGCCGCCGTACTCGCTCGGGAACGAGACGCCGACGAATCCCGCGGCGGCGAGATCGCGGTGCCAGACATGCATCGCGGCCATGCGCTCGTCGCCGTCCGGCGGAAGCGGGCCCGGAGCATTGGCGCGCAGCCACTCGCGTACCTGCTGGCGGAAATCCACCTCGAGCGGGGAGTCGGCGAAGCTCAGCCCCTCGGGCTCCTCGCTGATCGACGCCGGCACCGGCGTCAGAACCGGATTCGCGAGCCGGCGCTCGGCGATTGCCGCGTGCAGCACGCGCGGCGGCCCAAAAGTCTCGCCGTCGAACATCACCCGGCGCAGCAGCAGATGCAGTGGGTGCTCCCACGTCACCGCGATCCCCCCGTGAGCCTGCAACGCGATCTCGACGACCTCGCGGGCAGCCGTGCCGCAGAATGCCTTGGCCTGCGTCGCGGCGTCGCGGGCGTCAGCCGAGGCGAGCGACTCCACCGCCCATGCCGCATGCCAGACCGTGCTGCGGCAGGCCTCGACCAGCACGGCACCGTCGGCCAGCAGGTGGGCCAGCGCCTGGTTCGCACCGATGACGCGGCCGAACTGCTCGCGCTCCTTGGCGTGCTGCACCGCCATGGACAGCGCCCGCTCGCAGAGCCCGAGCTGATCGGCCGCGAGGGCGGTCATGGCGAGCGCCGTCAGCCGGTCGCGCTCCGGGGCCTCCAGCGCGTGCACGCCGAGCAGTTCGCCGGGGTCGTTGACGGCCCCCACCATCGCGACGCGGGTGCGGTCCAGGGTCAACTGGCCGCTCGTATGGGAGAGCAGATGCCGGCGCACCACTCCCCCGGCATCGACCGTGAGCCCGTGGCTCGCGCCGAGTGCATCGAACGCGACGACCGGTTCGTCGGGACTGGCAAAGCGCGCGAGGTCGGCCGACAGCAGCACGCAATAGCGCACCTCGCCCGACGCGAGCGCCTCGGCGTCAGAGGCTGCACCGCTGGCGGCCAGCAGCGCCGGGGCGAGGATTCCCTGCCCGACGTAGGGCGCCGGGCACAACGCCTCCGCGAGCCGCTCGGCCACGAGCGCTGCAGCGACGCTTGCTCCGCCCTGGCCCTGCGTGTCGATGCCGATGAGGCCGGCGCGCGCAAGGGCGTCCCAGGTACTCGACGACTGCTCCGGGGTGGGCGGCAGGTCGCGGATCCCCGTGATGGCATGCTGAGCGCCGAGCCGGGCAGCAGTCGCCGAGATCAGCTCCTGCTCGCGGCTCAGACGAACATCCATGACATCAACCTCTCATTCCCGACTTCAGCTGCTTAGGAGGCGCTCGGCATGGCGCAAGGACTGCCAGAACCCCCGGAACTCGGCGCGAGCGCACTCCCGCCCGGCACCTACGAAGGCCAGACGGTGTTCGTGACGGGTGCCGGAACCGGGCTGGGCAAGGCGATCGCCGCGGAGTTCAGCCGGCTGGGCGCGTCCATCGTGATCGCCAGCCGCAAGCCCGAGCACCTCGCCGACGGCCAAGCCGCCATCGAGGCGCTCGGCGGCAAGGTGCTGACGGTCGGCTGCGACATCCGTGATCCCGAGCAGATCGCCGCGGCGTTCGACACTGCCGAGCAGGCCTTCGGGCTGCCGGACGTGCTCATCAACAACGCGGCCGCCAACTTCCCGGTGCCCGCCGAAGACATGTCGCCCAACGCGTGGCGCACCGTCGTCGACATCACGCTCAACGGCACGTACTTCTGCGCCCGTGAATTCGCCCGCCGCCACCTCGCCGCCGAGAAGCCCGGCTCGATCGTCAACGTCGGCGCGTCCTACGCCTGGACCGGCGGTCCCGGCTTCGCTCACTCGGCGGCCGCCAAGGCCGGTGTCAAGAACATGGTCGAGACGCTCGCCGTGGAGTGGGGTCCGTACGGGATCGCGGTGAACGGTCTCGTGCCGGGCCTGTTCCCGCACGAGGACATGACCGCCGACATCCAGGGCAACCTGTCGCGTACCAACGACAAGGACGTCTGCCAGCCCGCTTTGCGAGTAGGACGGTTGCGCGAACTCGGTTGGGCGGCGACGTTCCTCGCCTCGCCGTACGCGCGCTTCATCTCCGGTCATACCCTCGTGGTCGACGGGGCGAACTGGCAGCGGCGCACGCTCACCAATCCCCCTGTCGTCACCGTGCGGGACCAGATGGGCAAGGGCCCGTTCGAATTGGGCTAAAGCTTTGGAGTGCCGCTAGACGACACTTTCGCCCTTGAGCATGGCGCCCGCGTCGACCCGGATGTTCATACCCGTCAGGTAGCGCGACTCGTCGCTGGCGAGGAACGCGACCAGGTGGCTGATGTCGATCGGGTCGATGAAGGGGATCGGCATGGCCTGCATCGCCGGGAACGCGAGCATCGCGTCGTCGCGTGTCGGGTGCGCGATGTCAGGACGGAACGCCTTGTAGACATCCTCGTTGTGCAGGAGCTGGGTGTCGCAGTTGGTGGGGTGGATGCCGTTCATCCGGATCATGTGCGGCGCCAGCTGGAGCGCGAACACCTCGACGTACTTGAAGATCGTCTGCTTGGCCCAGCCGTAGCCGGAGCCGCCGCCGCCGAGCGCCGGGTTGTCCAGCAGGCCCTTCATCATCCCGGCGGTCGAGCCGGTCACGATGACGGAGGCGCCGGACTTCAGGTACCTCAGCGCAGCTCCGACCGTGTGCAGCACGCCGATCAGGTCCACGTCGACCCCGTCGACGAAGCTCTGCAGCAGGGTCGGGTCCTTCATCGCCGTGACGCCTGCGTTGGCGACAACGATGTCGAGCCGCCCGAACTCCTTGACACCGTCCTCGAGCAGGGACTCGAGGTCGGACTTGATACGCACGTCGCCCTTGCGCGCGATGATCCGCCGGCCCTCGGCCTCGACCTCTTTGACCGTCTGCGCCAGGTCTTCGGGCGTGGCCAGCGGGTAGTTCATGCTGCCGAACGTCTCGCAGATGTCGACCGCGATGATGTCGGCGCCTTCCTGCGCCAGCCGGATCGCGTGGCTGCGTCCCTGCCCGCGCGCCGCACCGGTGATGAATGCAACCTTGCCGTCGAGCTTGCCCATGGTCTGTCTCGCTTCTTGGGTCGGGTTGGTAGTCAGTCGCCGAGCAGCGGCGAGTCGGTGTTGGAAGGCCACTGCGGACGGTAGTAGCCCCGGAAATGCAGCTCTCCACCGCGTAGCTCGCGGATGGTGAGGAAGTCACCTTTGTAGCCGCGGTGGTCGTACGCGGCGAAGGTCAGGTACGTCGCCGGACCGCCGTTGGTGCACGGCATCCATTTGATGCGTTCCAGGCCGAGCTTGACCTCCGCCGGCATGGCGATGCTCGCGTTGGCGATGCCGAGGACCGCCGCCCGCGCGGTGTCGTACGCGAGCGCGACCACGACGTTGCGCGAGGTGCGCCCGAAACGCTCGGTGAAGCGCTCGAGCATCGCGTTGTAGTTCGGGTTGGCCCCGTCCTCGCCGAGCTGATCGACCCCATGCCAGCCTTCGAGCCCCTCGGCCCAGGCGTTGGAGTTCGAATAGAACATGAAGGCGGTGCCCATGAAGCGCGGCGGATCCCAGTCCAGCGCCTTGAACGCCTTGGCGAAGTTGAACGTCGAGTAGCCGTAGCCCATGTAGACGATCGCCTCGGCGCCGGCCTCGCGCATGGCCGAGACGCTCTCCTGGAAGCCCCGCGGATTCGGCCCGAGCGAGACCTCGCGCAGGATCTCGACGCCCGCGTTCTGCGCCGCGACGCGAAAGAAGCCGGAGTAGTCCTCGCCGGAGGAGCCCCGCTCCCAGAAGAAGCCGACCTTGCGGTAACCGTTCTGCCGGCACCAGTTCGCGCCCATCGTCGACTCCGACGGGATGTCGCCGTTGGCGACCGTGAAGCAGTACTCGCCGAAGAAACGCACCGCGCCGGTCCAGGACAGGCACGCGACGCCGGTCTGGTTGACGAGATCGCGCAGCACCACCGCGTTGTCGGAGATCATCGGCCCGGCGACGACGACGCAACCCATCTCGACCAGCTTCAGGTAGCCGGCCTGGACCTTGCGGTAGTTCTCGCGGGGCAGGCCGCGCGCGTCGACGGTGATGATCTCGACGGGGCGGTCGTAGACGCCCTCGTTCATCGCGTCCTCGAGGGCCAGGATGGTCGCGTCGACCCAGTCGGCCAGCAGCTGGCCGATGTCCATGTCGACGAGGATGCCGATCTTCACCGGCTCGAACGGGTCGCCCTGGGTGGTGATGCCACGCGTCGGCGGATAGATGACGATCGACTCGACCGCCTTCTCCCCCACCCGGCCGCCGCCCTGGTACCAGAGGTCGTTCTGCCAGGAGCCGAGCTCCGCGGTGTCGACGCCGGATTCGACGCTCGCCACCGCCCGGTCCTCGAGGGCGATCCCGTGATCGATCGGGGCCGGAAACATCCGCTCGGCGTACTGGTTTTTTGGTTCCTCGGTGGCCGCCACGCTGGGCAGTGAATCACAAACCCGGTGGGATGAACACCGGTTCAGTACACGGCTGCGGCCAGGGAAGCCGGTCCGCCCTGAGCGAACCCGGGCCCGCTTCCGGTCGCTCGGCGGTTGTGCTCGCTGTGCCAGTCGAGGAGCCGTT
>DATAVO010000058.1:0-4007 GCA_036267695.1 Frankiaceae bacterium | reverse complement strand
ACCTTTTTCGTGTCGCCGAACTGCCGTTACTGGATCAGCTTCGCCGTGACCTCGGGTGTGTCGGCTAAACGCTCGACAGAGGGGGCTGGATTCTTACCTGCCGCCTCCTCTGAGAGGACGCGGGTCGCACTCCGCTTTGCCCACCAGGTCGATGTCGTGAACCCGCCCACGACGATAAATATCCCGCAGCAAGCGACGATCCACCAGGGAATGACCTCCGCCGAGCGGAACCCCACGCGAATGGCCTGATGGCCAAGCTCCGTACTCAGCGCCGAGCCGACGGCCGCGACTCCGAGTGTGGTGCCGACCTGCCTGCTCGTCGTCGCTATGCCGGATGCGATTCCAGCCTGGCTCCTGGGCATTCCTGATACCGCGGTATTCGTGATCGGGGTGTTTACGAGCCCGAAACCGATGGAGAACAATAGGTAACAGACAATGATGTACGGGATTGGCGTGCCCGGGTCGGCTGGAATCATCATCAGCGCGCCAAGCGTCATCACGAGCCCGGCACTGACGAGCGGTATCCGTGGTCCTCTGGCGCCGACAATTCGCCCGGACAACGGTGAGAAGATCAGCGAGCCGACGGCGAGCGGGATGGTAAGCAGGCCGGCCGTCAGCGGGGAGTAGCCCCGCACCTGCTGCAGGTAGAGCGTGTTGAGGAAGAGGAAGCCCGAGTAGTTGCCGAACGCGCAGACGGCCATCAGCGTGGCGCCGGAGAACGGGATGCTACGGAAGAAGCGCAACTCGATGAGCGGCTGATTCCGGTGGCTCTCCCAGGCGCCGAGGGCGCCGAAGGCCACGGCGGTGATGCCGAACGCCACGGCCGTTGCCGCCGATATCCACCCCCGGTTCGGTGCCTCGATGATCGCCGAGGTCAGCGCGGCAAGGCCGAGGATCACCAGGACCTGGCCGACCGGGTCAGGGCGCCGTGGCACGGAGGCGCGAGACTCCGGCACGAAGAGCATGAGCAGCACGATTGCGGCGATGCCGATCGGGACGTTGACCCAGAAGATGGACCGCCAGCCGGCGAACTGCAGGAGCACGCCGCCGATCACCGGCCCAAGTCCGATGCTGATCCCCACGATGCCGCCCCACACGCCGATCGCGAAGGCGCGTTCCCTGCTGTCCGTGAAGACGTTGGTGATGATGGCCATCGCCACCGGGTTCAGCATCGACCCGCCGAGGGCCTGCACGCAGCGGAACGCGATCAGCCAGCCGAGACCCGGGGCAAGGCCGCACAGCGCGGAGCCCGTGGTAAAGACGATGAGGCCGATCAGGAAGATAACCCGGCGGCCGAGCCGGTCCCCCAGGGAGCCGGACAGCATGAGCAGGCTCGCCAGCACCAGGGTGTAGGCGTCAACGACCCACTGCAGCTCAGACAGCGAGGCGTGCAGGTCCTTATGGATGACAGGCAGGGCGATGTTGACGATGGTGTTGTCCATGCCGCTCATCAGGACCGCCGCGCAGCAGATCACCAGGATCAGCATTCGGCGGGAGTGGGGCAGTTCAGTCATGGTGGCGTGGCCTCCGTTGAGCATGTCGCGTCTCCTCGCCGCGGGCGAGCAGCGCGTCGATCGTCCCGGCGAGCTGTTCGATCGCAGCGGGAGTGGCCGCGGCGTCGAACCGCAGCCGCAACTCGGCGTCGATGCTGTTCGTCGCCTTCGCGAGCACGACGATGCCTTCGGTGGTGAGCGTGATGATGGGCGAGCGCCGGTCGCCGGGGTCATCCGTCCGTTGGCAGTAGCCGGCCGCCTCAAGCCGGTCCACGGCCTTGCTGGCCGTCCCGACGGTCACGCCGATCTGTTCCATGAGGTGGTAGACGCGGCAGGACTTGGTCGTCGCGATCGTCTGCATCGGCAGGTAATCGCGCAGTGCGATGCCGGCATCATGCTTGAGCCGCGCGTCGAGCGCGTCCCAGAGCTCGATTTCGAGCCGCACCAGGCGGGTGAACAGCAGCTTCAGGTCAGTCACGGTACCCCAATCAATATTCGCTAAAATCATATTCCCTCGAATGTATATGGGCAAGCGGGTAGGGGATCACGAGACCGGCGGTTTCGGGATCACGCTCAGAGCCCGTCATCGCGACGCTCGCGGTGACGGGCTCTGCTTGCGGCCGCCGAGGCGTCAGCCGGTGCCTGCGGGAGTTGCGTCAGGCCGTCGGCGCTGACGCCTTGAGGCAGACCAGCGGCGGACGATGGGGTGCTCGAACCACGTGTACACCGCCCAGGACGCCAGGATGGTGACCGCGAGCTGGCCCGCCAGGATCAGCAGGCTGATCCCGTCAGGGAACAGCGCGCTGCCAAGCACCTCGCGGGAAATCGACAAGACGACCCAGTGCAGCAGGTAGAAGGCGAACGAGATCTCGCCGAGCCAGGTCAGCGGACGGCTCCTGAACCAGCTTGTGCGGCCGTTGACGTCGGCGACGGCGCCCGCGGCGACCAGCAGCGTGACCGGCACCACGCACATGACGACCTGACCGTAGAGGTACGGCACGTGCAGGGCGAAGAAGTACGCGACCGCCAAGAGCAGAAGCGCCCGGCCCATGCCGATGTCACGCCAGCGTCCCGACTGGACCAGCCGGGCGGCCAGGATGCCGAGCGCGAAGTCAAGCACGCGCGGGATCGGCATCACGTAGGCGAACCAGTACTGGACCGTCGATACCTGGCCGTTGAGGTCCGGGATCGGCAGCGCGGGCGATGTCGGCAGGGCAGCGTAGGACAGCGCCACCGTCCCGACGATCGCCGCGAGGATCCCGACGATCCAGTACTTCAGGTGCGCGGACCTGATGCGTTTGGCGCCGATGAGCAGCACGGGGAACAGGGCGTAGAAGACCGCCTCCACGCCGAGGGACCAGGCGGGCGTGTCCACGCTGAAGTTGACGCCGAAGTTCGGCCACCAGGACTGCAGCATGAAAAGGTTCGCGACCGCCTCCCAGGCGGGTGTGACGGCCGCGGCGAAGAACGCCATCGAAATTGCCCAGGTGAGCACGTAGTTAGGGACGATCTTCACGAAGCGGCGCCGCCAGAAGCCCGGCATGGTGTCGCCGGCACGGGCGGACCAGGTGAGGACGAACCCGCTCAGCACGAAGAAGAAGGTGACTCCGAAGGCACCCGCCTGGGATGCGCCCAGGTAGTACGCGTGCCACATGCCGTCGCTCTGGATTATCCGGATGGTCGGCAGCGGAAGCGAGGAGTGGAATGCGAATACCAGCAGCGCGGCCAGGAACCGCATGCCGGTGAGTGACGGCAGGCGAGAGGCGTGCCCGGCCGCTGCGGCAGCGGGAGCCGGCAGGTCAGTCGTCGCGCTCGGGCCCGGCCCGTCCGCGAGCGTGGTGTGGTCAAGAAAGACCTCTTCTGCGCTCATGGCCCCTCCGTCACATGGTCCGGCGGATGGTGCCGGTATGCATCTCGGCAGTGCGGTCGCCGTTGGTTCCCGGCTTGCTCACCAAGTTGCTGACCGTCCCGGCCACGAGGTCCTGGACGTTGCAGATGAGGACGCCATTGGCCTCGACCCAGCCCACGTGGTACACACCGTGGTGCAAGCGGCGGACGAAGGCGTCCACCGTTCCGCACGGCCCTTCTGGCACGCCACTGCGGCCGGCCCGCAGGACGGTGAGCGTTACCTTCAGGCCGTCGGCGGAGTACTCCTGCACCGCGATGAGGCCGGTGTCGATGTTCACCGTGAAGGAGTGTCCGGCGAGGACTGGCTCCTTGAGGTCGGAAGTTTCGGCGGGCATCGGGGATCTCCTGTCTTGTAGTGCGTCTTCCTAATGGGCCGTCGAGGGGAGCTGAGTCAGGGATTGCGACTGATGCCTGCGGATCGCCGAGTCAATGGCTGCGTGGGACGCCTGCAGGAACTGGCCGTGGTTCTGCGTCACCCATTCGTGGGTGTCGCGCAGGCGGTGCAGCGAATCCTGGAAGTAGGGCATGACGTACCGCGCGAAAAGTTCATAGGACTGCCTCGTTCGCTGCTTGTCCGCCCAGGTGTGGCCCATGAGGAGGTAACTG
>DATAVO010000057.1:0-2612 GCA_036267695.1 Frankiaceae bacterium | reverse complement strand
CGGCGCAGCTGGCGATGCCGTCACCGTTGACATCACCGGCCGCATACTTGATCGACAGCTTGAACGGTGCCGCGGCGGTGAGCCCGGACGCATCGGCGGCGTGCGCCGTGAGCGCGGCCGAGCGCGGCGGACCGGTTACCTTGCCCCTGAACACGCCACCGCGGGTGAGCTTGAGCCCGGACACCGGCTTCGACGCGATCGTCCAGGTGAGCGCGGACGGTGACGATGCGAGCACCGTGCGGTAGCTCGTGCCGATGTGTGCGACCGGAAGCGGGCTGGCCTTGATCTTCGGGAAGGTGGCCACGCAGGCGCTGCCCCACTGCCTGCGGTTGCGATAGTGCGCGATCTTGACGCTGGCCGAGCCTTCCTGCTTGTTGTCCGTGGGCCGCAGCCAGTTCAGCGTTTCGACCACGCGGTACGCGCTGTATCCGGCGGGCAGTGCGGACGAGCCGGTGAAGGCCGGCAGCGCGGGCAACTGCTGCATCTTGTTCTTGACCAGCGTGTACGAGTGACGGCTCGCGACCTGCGACCAGTGCGAGCCCTTGCGCCCTTGCAGGTCGGCGATGAACTCGACGTATTGCGAGACTGCGAGCATTCCGTTGTGCGGTTCCGCCCAGTAGGCGCGCATCCGCGCCTGCGGTGCCTTCACGGCGATCTTGGTCAGCTGCGTCCCCTTGAACGTGCACCTCGCCGACTGCCCGACGTGCCGGGCCCTCGAGAACACGTGGGGGCCGACCTTGCCCTTGCTGCTCGCCGCCTGTGCCGTGACCGGCGCGGTGAGCGCGCCGATGACGGCAAGTGCCAGCACCGCGGGCAGCCATCGTCGCGCCGATCGTTGCGCTATCACGAGTTGATCGGGGACGGCGTGATCGAGATCGGCGGGGGCGTGAACTTGGTCGGCGGTGGCGAGCTCTGGGCCGGGGGCGGGGTGTACTGCGCCGGCGGCGGAGTTTGGGTGGTGGCCGGCGGGGTGTACTGCGCGGCGGGCGGTTGCGGCTGCGCAGCCGGCGGGTTCGACACGTGCGCTGCGGGACGGACCGCGATGCCCCGCGTCACGGCGCCGGCGCAGAAGCCGCCGCTGGTGTCGGACTCGGCGATTTTGATGCGGTACTTCCCGGTCTTGGGGACGTGGATCGTCGTGATCGCCGAGTTCAGGTGCCCGCTGCGCACGTACTTCCACGAGCCCTGCTTGCGCTCCATCGTGTATCCGACGGGCAAGCATTGCGACGGACCCGCCACGGTGGTGAGCACGGCAAGCGAGCCTGCGCCGCCCGAGCGCACCTTTACGGTTCGCTGCAGGTTCTTGATCCGCACGGGCACGCCCTTCGAGCGTGCGGTCTGCGCACCGCTGGCGTCGACGAGGTAGGCGGTGAACGAGCCGGCCTTGGCGTATTCGTGCGAGACCCTCGAGCTGGCCGTGGTCGCCTGCCCGTCGCCGAATTGCCAGGTCAGGCCCTGCGCGCCGGACTGGTCGGCAGCGAGCGTGAACGTGCAGGTGCGTCCGGTGCAGCTGGGCTTCGAGACCACCGGAACGGGGACGCTGCTGGTCGCCTGCGCGGTGGGAGTGACGATCGGCGCGGGCGGAGGAGCCGCGGCGGCCTGCGGCGGGTGCGACTTGCTGCTCGGCCAGACCGCGATCGCGGTGCCCACGGCGGCGACCAGCACGGCAGCCGCGAGTCCCAGGATCGCCCAGCGGTTCGTCCGGGACTCGCCCTGGTAGCTTGCCGGCGGCACTGCCCAACCCTGCGTACTCGCCGCCGGCACGAGCGCGCCGGCGGGCGAGGTTCCGGCGACCATCGCGCGGGCCCGCTGCGACCCGCTCTCGGGCACGTGCGACAGCGCATCGAGGAACTCGGGTGCGCCCTGGTAGCGCCTCGCCGGCGTCGCGTCCATCGCCTTCGCAATGACGCCGGAGAGCTCGGCTGACGCGCCGGCTGCTTCGAGGCTTCCCGGCAGCTGGTCGCCGCCAGGTGGTGCGGCGGTGATGAGCGCCGCCAGCGTGGCCCCGAGCGAGTACACGTCGCTCACCGTGGTGGCGGCCTCGCCGTTGAGCACCTCCGGAGCGATGCACGGGAAGCCTGCGGCGGGCCCGTCCTGGCTCGGGATCGAGGCGATGCCGAAGTCGGTCAGCTGCGGACCGCTGAGCTGGGACAGCAGCACGTTGTCGGGCTTGATGTCGCCATGCAGCAGGCCGATCTCGTGTGCTGCATCGATGGCGCCCAGCAGCTCTCGCCCGATGTGCACCGCCTCATCGACGGGAATGGCACCGTGCTGTCTGATCCTGTCGCCGAGCGAGCCCTGGTCGAGGTAGTCCATGACGAGGTAGGGCCGGCCGTCAGGCGTGCTGCCGGTGCCGAAGACCTTGACGATGTTGGGGTGGCTCGACAGCGAGACGATGGCCTTGCTGTCACGCTCGAACCGGCGTTGCTCGTCGGCCGAGAGGTCGCTGACCTCGAGGATCCTGATCGCGACGTCGCAGGCGAAGGCCCGCTCGCGGCTGCGGTACACGGCGGCGCGGCGGCCGCGCCCGATGAGGGTCAGCGGGCCGAAGCCGGCGAGCGATGGCGGGGTTCGCGCACCGGTGTCGACGTCGCTCGATACCGACACAGGAA
>DATAVO010000056.1:0-3809 GCA_036267695.1 Frankiaceae bacterium | reverse complement strand
GTCGTAGCGCGGGCCGTTCTGGCCGTTCAGGTCGATGTGGAACAGCTTGCCGTGCCACAGCGCCTGCGCGATGCCGTGCGCGTAGTTGAGGCCCGCCATCTCCTCGTGGCCGACCTCCGGGTTGATGCCGACCATGTCCGGGTGCGCCAGCTCGCCGATGAACGCGATCGCGTGCCCGAGGGTAGGCAGCAAGATGTCGCCGCGGGGCTCGTTCGGCTTCGGCTCGATCACGAACCTGATGTCGTACCCCTGGTCGGTGACGTACTCCGACAGCAGGTCCAGCCCTTCCTTGTACCTTTCCAGCGCGGTCCTGATGTCCTTGGCGGCCCCGGACTCGGCGCCCTCCCGGCCGCCCCAGAAGACGTAGTGCTTCGCGACCAGCTCGGCGGCCAGGTCCAGGTTGCGCATCACCTTGGCGAGCGCGAACCGGCGCACCTCGCGCTCGTTCGCGGTGAACGCGCCGTCCTTGAACATCGGGTGCCCGAACAGGTTCGTGGTGGCCGTGGTCACCACCAGCCCGGTCTCCTCGAGCGCCTTGCGGAACGCGGCGATCTTCACGTCCCGCTCCGCGTTCGAGGCGTCGAAGTCGAACACGTCGTTGTCGTGGAAGTTCACCCCGTAGGCGCCGAGCTCCGCGAGCTTGCGGACCGCCCGGTCGGCCGGCATCGGCGGCCGCACCGCCGAGCCGAACACGTCAACTCCCTGCC
Source organism: Frankiaceae bacterium (assembly GCA_036267695.1). Taxonomy (GTDB): domain Bacteria; phylum Actinomycetota; class Actinomycetes; order Frankiales; family Frankiaceae; genus DATAZK01. Next base: position 3,102 of record DATAVO010000056.1, on the reverse strand, counting down.
AGCCCACCGTCCAGATCCCGAACGAGAACTTGTCTTCGCGAGTCGGGACGTACGCGTCTGTAGTCATGGTCTACCTTTCCCTCCAATGTCTCTGAACCTATTAGATCCCCTGCCCATGCGACCAGGGCGCGGCGGTGCTGGCGGAGGAGCCGGGCCCGATGTCCTCGGCGAGCAGGCCAGTTACGTCAGCGCGGCTGCCGTCCACGAGACAGGCGGCAGCTCGATGGTGAGGACGCCGTCGGCGAGGGCCGCGCTCGCGTTGGCGGCTGGCTTGACGCGGTCCTGGTCGGCGAGGGTGTTCCTCGCGTAGACGTCGGCGTCGGCCAGCGTGACCGCCTCGCTGATCCGGGTGCAGCCGAGGCCGCGCACGTCAATGGTGACCTGGGCGGTCTCCGTGAGGTCGCGGTTGACGAGGAACACGGCGGCGCGGCCGTCGTCGACGGTCGCGACGGCGTCGATGACGGGTGCCTCGCCGTGGCGCGCCGTGTCGTACGCCGGCGCCTGGATCACGGGGCGGATCACCTCACCGGACGCGAGCCGGCTGGTGATCGAGAACGGGAAGAAGGTCGCCTGCCGCCAGGCTGGCCCGCCTGGCTCGGTCATGATCGGCGCGATCACGTTGACCAGCTGGGCGAGCGACGCCGAGGTGACGCGGTCGCTGTGCCGCAGGAGCGTCATCAGCAGGCTGCCGACGACGACGGCATCCGCGACCGTGTAGACGTCCTCGAGCAGGCGGGGCGCGTGGGACCACTCGTCGCCGACCCCGGCGGTCTCCTGGTGCTCCTTGAGGTACCAGACATTCCACTCATCGAAGGAGAGCTGCATCTTCTTCTTCGAGCGCTTCTTGTGCCCGACGTGGTCCGCCGTCGTAACGACGGCGTCGATGAAGAAGTCCATGTCGAGCGCCGAGGCGAGGAAGGAGCCGAGGTCGCCGTCGAGCTCCTGGTAGTACGCGTGGCAGGACACGTAGTCGACGTGGTCGTAGGTGTGCTCGAGTACGGTGCGCTCCCAGTCGCCGAAGGTCGGCATTGACGAGCCGGAGGAGCCGCAGGCCACCAGCTCGAGGTCCCGGTCGGCCATCTTCATCGCGGCGGCGGTGCGGGCGGCGAGCTTCCCGTAGTCGTCGGCGGTCATGAAGCCCTGCTGCCACGGGCCGTCCATCTCATTGCCCAGGCACCACATGCGCACGTTGTGCGGCTCCGGCGTGCCGTTCGCGACGCGCAGGTCCGACAGCGCGGTGCCGGAGAGGTGGTTGGCGTACTCGAGCAGGTCCAGGGCGGGCAGGATGCCGCGGGTGCCGAGGTTCACGGCCAGCATCAGCTCGGAGCCGGTCAGCTTCAGCCACCGGGCGAGCTCGTCGAGGCCGACCTGGTTCGACTCCAGCGAGTGCCAGGCGAGGTCGCGGCGCACCGGGCGCTGGTAGCGCGGGCCGACCGAGTCCTCCCACCGGAAGCCCGAGACGAAGTTCCCCCCCGGGTAGCGGACGGTCGTGCAGCCGAGCTCCCGGACGAGCTCGACGACGTCCATGCGGAAGCCGTCCTCGTTCGCGGTCGGGTGCCCGGGCTCGTACAGGCCGGTGTAGACGCACCGGCCAAGGTGCTCGACGAACGCGCCGAAGGTGCGGCGCCGGACAGGCGCGATGACGGCGCTCTTGTCGAGCTCGATATGAGCGCGGGGCAATTCAGCGGTCCTTTCTGGCAAGAGCAGGCGGACGGGGCGCGGTTGCGCCGCCGCCTGCCATGCGAGTGCGTTTAGCCCTTCACCGCGCCGGTCAGGCCCCCGACGATGCGGCGCTGGAAGATGGTGAAGAAGATCAGCGCGGGCATCATCGACAGCGAGGTGAACGCCAGCACCCGCGCGGTGTCCGAGGAGTACTGCGAGGAGAACTGCTGCACGCCGAGTGGCAGCGTGTAGTGCGCCTGCGAGTTCAGGACGTACAGCGGCAGGATGTAGTTGTTCCAGCTGCCGATGAAGGCGAGGATGGCGACGGTGACCACGCCGGGCAGCGCCAGCGGGAGGGCCATGCGGAAGAAGAACCCGAGGCGGCTCGTGCCGTCGATGGACGCGGCCTCCTCGATGTCCTTGGGGATGGCGCGCAGGAAGGGCGTCAGGATGATGACCGTCGTCGGCAGGCCGAACGCGATCTGCGGGATGATGATGCCCGTCAGGCTGTCGATGAGGCCGAGGTCCTTGACGACGATGTAGAGCGGGGTGATCGCGACCACCAGCGGGAACATCAGGCCGGCGGCGAACAGCGAGTACATCGCGCCCTTGAGCTTGAACTCGTAGCGGGCGAGCGCGAAGCTCACCATGACGCCGAGCACCACGACGCCGACCGTGGTCGCGATCCCCACGACGGCCGAGTTCGCGAACTCGCCCCAGAAGATCCCTGACTTCAGGACGCCGACGTAGTTGCTGAAGACCCACGGGCTCGGCAGGCCGGCCGGGCTGACGGTGATCTGCGAGTTGGTGCGGAAACCGCCCAGCACGATGTACAGGATGGGCCCGACGCTGACCGAGATGAGCAGGAAGGCGATGAGGTAGACGCCCGGGTTGCCCCATTTCTGCGGCTTGTCGTCGCGCCTGGCGCGCCGGGCCCGCAGGGACGGTGCGCTGGAGGTCGCCGCGCTCACGAGGCCACCTCGCTGGCGCTCGGAGTCCGCATGAGCGGACGCACTGTGCTTGCTGGTTCGCTCGCAAGCTCGCTCACTAGTTGACTCCCTGGGTGACGGCGCCCCGCAGGTCGCGGCGCAGGACGAAACGCTGGTAGCACAGCGCGACGATGAGCGAGATCAGGAACATGACCACGGCGACCGCGCTGCCGTAGCCGTAGTTCCCGGCCAGGCGGCCGTTAAGGGCCATGTACGTCGCCATGGTCGAGGTGCCGGCCGTGCCGGAGATGTACTGACCCCAGATGATGTACACCAGGTCGAACAGCTGCAGGGCGCCGATGATCGACAGGAACGCCCAGATGCGGATGGTCGGGCCGAGCAGCGGCAGCGTGATGTGGCGCTGGACCTGCCAGTAGGAAGCGCCGTCGATCCGCGCGGCCTCGGACAGCTCATCGGGGATCGACTGCAGGCCGGCGAGCATCAAGATGAC
>DATAVO010000055.1:0-14377 GCA_036267695.1 Frankiaceae bacterium | reverse complement strand
GCCCGGACCCCGGCTGCCGCTGCTCGTCATCTCGCCGTGGTCGAAGACCAACTACGTCGACCACCACCAGACCGAGCAGGCCTCCATCACGAAGTTCATCGAGGACAACTGGTTCACCCCGCGCATCGCAGATGCATCGTTCGACCAGCGTGCCGGCAGCCTTGACCCCATGTTCAACTTCACCGCCTCCAACAACAAGCGAGTCATCCTGAAGTCGAACGGGGCCGTCAAGTCCATCACCCCGATCAAGAAAAACTAGCGCGAGCAACGGATTGCGCGGAGCTCAGCCCAGGTGCATGACCCTCATCGTCTGTGCCGCCAGGTGCGATTCACCGAGCGGGTTCGGATGCACGATGACCGGGTTGGTGCCGAACAGGACAGGCTCGATCCAGCGGACGCCGATGGCCTGGCAGGCGTCGTGACCGTTGGAGACCTTGCTCATGTCGACGTACGTGGCCCCCGTAGCAGCAGCGGCTCGGCGTACGGCGTCATTTAGGGTCGCTTGCTCGTCGCGAAGGTAGGGGACGTCTCCCGTCGCCACCGGCATCTGCGGGAAGCAGCCCACCGTCGCCGGCAGGATCCAGGGGTAGCCGATGATGGCGACGCGGGCGTGTGGCGCCTTGGCCCGTACCGACTTGAGCGCGGCGACGAGCGCAGGATAGGTGGTGTTGCGGATGGTGTTGTCGAACGAGGCCCCGTACTTGTCCTTGCACGGGCTGCCCTGTCCCAGCGTCGATACGCCCGCGACGCCGCATTCGAGGATCGAATCGATGAACACGCTGCTGTCGTTACCACCGATGGTCATGGTGACGAGCTGGGTGTTCGGGGCCAGCGCGGCGAGCTGCGGTGCGACGCCGGGGTACTGGCCCGTCGCGTAGTCAGTGGTGTCGGCGCCGCCGCAGGTTACATCCGTGAGCGCAGCCCCCAGCTTGGCGGCGATGACGTGCGGATAGTTGACCGTCGAGCGCAGGCACTGCGGAGCCGCTGTGGGATCCGGGGGGATGTTGCCGGAAGCGGCGCTGTAGGAATCCCCCATCGCGACGTAGCGCAGGGGCGCCGTAGCCGCCCCCGACGGCGACGCGAAGGCGAGGGCCCCCGCCGTGGCGAGGACAGCGGTCAGAGCAGCAAGTCGGCGCATGAAGGTGCCTAACGAGCGCCAGCCGATCAGGTTGCGCCAGATCGACACCCGACGCGTGAGTTAATCAGTCGACCACCGGCGATCTCCCGGCGGCGAATGCCGTGGCCAGCACCGGTCCGGCAGGGAGCGAGGCATGGCTTGAGCGGCGCAGTAGATCCTGCGGCAAGCGGCGAGCATGCGCGTCCCCAATGGGGCTGGGTCACGACGCAGACCTGGTCGCGCCGGATCGTGCGGGTCTTCAGCATCCTCGGTGTCGGCCTGCTGCTGCTCGGCATCGCCGGCTGGTGGATCACGACCCGCATCCTCAGCGACCAAGGTTTTGCCGACGTCATGGCCAAGACCGTGCGGCAGCCCGCTGTGCGCCAGTACATCGCCGAGCAGGTGACGCTCAAGCTGGCACCGACGAGCAAGGTGATTACGGCGGCACGGCCGGTCGCCACCACCGTCGTCGCGGAAGCCCTGGGAACGCAGGCGGTCGGCAACACCGTGCGCAAGGTCGTCGCGGGCGTTCACCGCCACTTTTTCGCGCTGGGCAACAACGACGCGCAGGTCGGCCTCTCGACGGAGAACGCCGCCGCCACGCTGCGCGCAACACTGGAGGCGATCGATCCCAACTTGGCCAGGCGCGTGCCCAACGGCGTGCTCACCGTCGCCACCAACATCACCCAAAACGAGTCCATCGACGTCGCGGCGCACGCCGGCCGGATCATCCGCTGGATCTACATTCCGATCGGGTTGCTCGGCGCCTTCCTGATGTTCCTGACGTTCGTGAAGGCCCGAGATCCGGTCGATGCGCTACGGTTCGGCGGCTTCTCACTGGCCGTCGGCGGAGGCCTGTTCATCGGCCTCGGGCTGGCCACCCCACTGTTCGCCGCCGTCGCCGGTGACAGCCAATCCGGCCGCGGCAAGGCCGTCGCCGCGTTCGTCCACGTTTTGATGGGCCGGCTGGAGGGCGCCGGCTGGGCGCTCGCCCTCATCGGGCTGCTGCTCGCTTTCGCTCCCGGGCGTGACGGATCCGGAGTGGCCGTGCGCTTCGGGCGGGCTCGCGACGCCCTCACCAGATGGTGGCAGCTGCGACGCGCCAAGCTGACCGTCGGCACCGTCGTGATCGTGCTGGGCATCGGCTTGCTGACGGTGCCCAAGTATCTCCTGGTGTATCTAGGGTTTCTGCTGGCGGCGCTCATCGTCTACTGCGGCCTTCTGCTGGTACTTCGGGGCACCGGCATCATCGAGACCTCGACGGGCACAGCCCCGCTCCGCAAGCGCCGGCTCGGGGCCGTTGCCGCGGCGATGGTCATGAGCGTTGCCCTGACCACAACGGCGACTGCTGCCGTGGTGCATGTCGTGAAGCCCAGCACCAAGGCTGACCCCCGGGCGGACGGTTGCAACGGATTCATCGAGCTGTGCTTCCAGCCGCTGAACCAGATCCTGTGGCCCGGCAGCCACAACGCGATGTCGTCGGCGGCGTACAACTTCTTCACCGCCGAGCACATCGGCAGCATCACCGAGCAGCTCGATGACGGAGCCAGCGCGCTCCTGATCGACGCGTACAACGGCTACCAGGACCACGGGCTCGTGCGAACCAACTTCACCGGCAAGGTCGACCGTCAGCAGGTCACCGACGAACTCGGCGGGGACGCGCTGCGGCAGCTGGACCGGATCGGGGCACTCACCGGCGCCGCCGACACGTCAGGCAAGAAGAAGGATGTCTACCTGTGTCACCTCTACTGCGAGGTCGGTGCGGTCAAGGCAACGAAGGTCTTCGACGAGGTCAACAGATACCTCAACACCCATCTGACCAATGTGGTGATCCTCGACGTCGAGGACTACGTGAGCCCCGCCGACCTCGAAAACGCTTTGAAACAAGGGCATTTGTGGAACCGCCTCTATCACCTCGACCTCTCCAAGCCGATGCCGACGCTGCTCGATCTGGTGAACCCGCCGCCGGGTCAGGACCAGGAGCAGCGCCGCGTCATCGTGACGTCGGAGAACCAGGCGAACAAGGCGCCGTGGCTCGTCGGCAGCTACGACTGGATGCAGGAGACCCCCTACACCTTCGACAGCACTGCGCAGTTCAACTGCAATCCCAACCGCGGGGCGGCCACGAACCCGATGCTGCTGGTCAATCATTGGCTACGCGCGCCCGGACCCCCGGATCCCGTCGAGGCCGCTGCCACCAACGCGCAGGATGAGCTCACCGACCGGCTCGAGCAATGCGTGAACGTCCGCAAGCGACTGCCGAACGTCCTCGCCGTCGACTTCTTCGGCATCGGGGATACGACGTCTGTTTGCGACACCTTCAACGCCGCCGTGGCGACACTCACCGGGGTAGCCGGTACCGAAACAAGCGCAATAGAAGTGTTTCGGCAGAATCCGTCGACCACCGACGCAGCGCTGGAACAGCTCGACAACCTGCCGAAGCTGCCGGAAATCACGGTCGCCCAAGCGCAGAAGATGCTCGGCCCCATCGCGAAAACGCTCGAGCGGCCATCCACCACCCTCGAGATCTCGGAGCTGAAGGGCAACGACGTCACCGCCGGCCGCTTCTCGCGGCTGCACGTCACGCTCCACGCGAGTCCTAGCGCGACCCCCAGCCCGAGCTGACCGCACCGCCGCGGCTGCTCTCCCACGCAAAACCTGGTCACGGCCGGCGCGTTTGGCCGCGTACAGCGCCTGGTCCGCGTCGCGCAGCATGGTGTCGGGAACGACGGCTGTAATCCCTGCGATCTGCGCCTCAGCCTGCTCCGCCTGGCGAGGCGAAATTGGCTACAGGCCCTGCTTTTCGAGCCAGCCCAGGCAGGCGTCAGCCACCTCGCGCCAGCCGCTGTCGATGCTCAGCGAGTGACCCCGGTCCTCGAATGCGAGCAGTTCGGTGACCGCGGACGAATGCCGGTACTGCTTCAACGTCGACTTCGTGATCGCTTCCGGGACAGTGTGGTCCTTGCCGCCGGTGATGAGCAGCAGCGGCCCGCGGGCCTCATTGCCGGTCTCCACCTTCAGCGGTGAGTGCAGCGAGAAGTTGGCCGCAGCCGCCTGGAAGAGCGGCTTGCCGGGCGCCGCGATGGCCCACTTCTCATACAGCGCCTTGGATTCGTCCTCGCTGACGGCATTGCCGAAGCTGTAGCGGAACTGGTCGGCGGTGAGGGAGACGGCCTTGTGAATGTTGGTCGGGTTCTTGAACACCGGCAGCGTCGAGTGCAACGCCGAGAGAGGCAGCGGGAGGACACCCTTGATCTGCGCCGCGTCGATGCCGATGGCCCCGACCCCGTAGTCCTCACCGAGCAGCTTCTGAGCGATCATCCCGCCGAAGGAGTGTCCGATGAGGATCGGCTTGCGATCCATGTCGTCGATGATTGCCCGGTAGTGCGCGGCGATCTCTTCGACCCCGAAGTCGGCTACACCGTCGGGATGGGCGCGGCTGGCCTCCACGGTATCGCCATCGCCGGGCCATCCGGGCGCCGTGCACGTGTACCCGTTCTCGGTGAACAGATCGCTCCAGGAGGCCCACGACGAGGCGTGCAGCCATAGGCCATGGATGAACATCACGGGGGTGCCTGGTGCGGCCATGGGGTCTCCGTTTGCTGGGGTACGGGTCCGCTCACAGAATTGCATCGCCCGGCCGGTCGCTGTGCACCGGCTGGCAGCCGATGCGTAGCGTCGAAGGAAATCTGAAGGGAGCTTGGCGTGGACCTCGGTGTGGACGGCAAGATTGCGGTGGTTACAGGCGCCGGCCGGGGCATCGGGCTGGCGATCACGCAAGGCCTGGTCGACGCCGGCGCGAAAGTGGTCGCCGGCTCCCGCGCGATCTCGGATGAACTGAAAGCGCTCGCCGATGCAGGATCCGTCACGGCAATGGCGGTGGATCTGGCGGCGCCCGACGGCCCGGCGGATCTGGTCGCGGCTGCCGGCGAGCGGGTCGACATCGTCGTCAACAACGTCGGAGGCGCACCGGCCCGGCTCGACGGATTCCTCGCCATCACCGACGAGATGTGGCAGCAGACGCTCAACCTCGATCTGATGGCTGCCGTACGCACCATGCGGGCGGCGATCCCGGTGATGCTCACGGGTGGCGGCGGCGTGATCGTGAACATCGGCTCGCTCAACGCCCGGCTTCCCGACCCCGCAGTGCTCGACTACTCGGCTGCCAAGGGGGCGCTCGTCAACGTCGCCAAGTCGCTGTCGAAGGAGTTCGGGCCGCGCGGGATCCGGGTGAACACGGTCGATCCGGGGCCAGTGGCGACCGACCTCTGGCTCGGGACCGACGGGGTCGCCGCAAGGGTCGGCAAGAAGAGTGGGCAGCGGCCGGAGGACGTGGCGGCGGCGGCGGCATCGGGGATGGTGACCGGCCGTTTCACGCGCCCCGATGAGGTCGCGGATCTCGTGCTGTTCCTGGCGAGTGCCCGATCCGGCAACATCACCGGTGCCGACTTCGTCATCGACGGCGGCATGGTCACGACGATCTGACGGGTCAGCGACCCGCGATTGTCTTCGCCTCTCCGGCGGAGAGCTGGACGGCGCCCACCACGTTGCCGTCCCGGGTGCGCCAGGTGACGGTGACGGGATGGCCGGTGGGGTTGATGGCCGCCAGCCTCAGTGCACCGTCGTTGCCGAACGCGAATCCGTACGGGTCGCTGGCGAAGATGTCGGCGCGGGGGCGGCCGAGATTGTTCAACGCCAGCAGCCAATACAGGGTGAACGCGCGAGAGTTTCCGCCCTCGATGGACAGGTCGGGCGTGAACTTCGCGAGGGCCGCGGCAGGATCAGCGAGCGCGTCGTCCATCAGGAAGAGATCCGGCCACTCCCGAGGTGTCCCCCCGCCGGCTTGCGCGACGGTCGCCGATCGCTGGGCGGCGGCGTCGGGGTCGGTGCGGTAGAGCGACGCGAACGTGAACGGCAAGAGCTGTATCCCGATGACCGATTCCGGGCGCCCGTCGAAGAAGGTCGCGAAGTCCACCTTGCCGCCCCACACGATGCCGACGGTGTCGTGGGCATAAGCGTCGGGCCAGAGCGGACCGCTTTCCCCGAGCCAGTAGGTGCGCGCGCTGTCGGCTTCCAGGGCATAGCGAGTCACCGCGGCGTCGAGGAGTTTCTTCCGGTTGGTCACCATCCCCCATTGGGCGATACCGGCCCAGGCGTTCACCGCTTCGCTCGTGGACTCCTGGTTGTCGCCGTCCGGCACGGTCGTGAATCCTGACGCGATCGAGTGGCCCTCGTAGGCCGAAAACACCCGGAACGGTGGGAAAGATGCGGCCGCCGGGCTGCCGGTGCCGGCGCCGATGATGTCGTCGACGAGCAGGTCGACGACCGAGCCGTAGCCGGCGGCGAATGTGGGATCCGCCTCGGCGACGGCGGCCGCCGCGGCGATGAGATAGCCGAACTGGAAGTGGTGATCGTTGTAGAAGTCGGCATTGCCGAATTCACTGGGATGGCCGACGATCCCGCCCCACTTCGCGTCGTACGCGAGCCAGTGCTTGTCGCTCGGCCCGGTGTAGGTGAACCAGTCGACGAGCCGCGGGCGGAGCTTGGCGAGAATCGCCGCCGCCGCGCCGGTATCCCCGATGCGACGGGCGATCTGCAGCATGGTTGCCAGGCGTCCCAGCGCTTTCGGCCCGTAGTACGTGCCGGCATCCTGCGAGTCGGGCACCGCGAGATCGGAGGTCAGATCCGCCTGCAACGCCGAACGATTCGACGCCGTCAGGGGAATCTGGGGGATCCCGGGCAGCAGCCCGGGTAGCGGCACCTTCAGATGCAACGCATCCGCCTGCACGAGCGTCAGCTCACCGCGAGAGGTGTCGTAATGACCCGCCACTCTCGTGACCCCGGAGCCGAGCAACGCTTGCTGGTGCGGCAGCACGGCGATGACGTCGGAGCCGGAAGCACCTTCCCAGTAGAGGTCCTGGGTCGCCGCGCCGGCGCCGCTCGTGAGCACCGAGGCCGTTGTCATCACGGGATGATGGGCGTACGCCTCGGTGCGCTGCGCCCAGTCACTCGGGCCGCCAGTGGGAACCGGCGAAAACACATACGTCAGAGCGCTATCGGCGGAGGCCTGGATGCCCTGCGCGGTGCGCCGCCACGTCACGGATCGAGAGGCGGCAAGCACCCACGTCTGGGTGAGCGACTGCACGACTAGGGAGTCGCTGTCGAGGCTTGCACCCACGGCGAGATCCGCGCCGTGACCATCAGTGACGCTCGTCGCCGCGGCGAGCGTGATGGGCAACGTTCCCGCCGGTGCGTGCACCGGAACGAACGGGCTGCCCTGAGCAATGACGGTCGTCAGTGGACTCTGCGGGGTCTGCAGGCTGAGGTCGACGGAGAAGTCCCCGTAACCAGTGACGGTGACGCCCTTCAGCGGACCGCCGACGGTGAGGGCTGGGGCGGCGGACGCGATCACCGTGTTCTGCGACGCGAGCGGCTCCGGCGCCGAAAGCTCGAGCCCGTCCGGCCCACCGCGGGCCACGACCGGAAACGCCCAGAGCGCGGCGGTGTACTTGCCCACCAACGCGGAGGTCCACCACGTATTCGTGGGTAATGCCTTGCCCTGCAAGGATTCTGCGGCACCGGTCGGCAGCAACGTCGGGCGCTCAGAATCGACGATCGGCCCCAGGCTCCCCTGCCCGTTAGGAGTCGGTATCCGTATAGCGGGCCGGTCCTGATAGTTGACCTTCGGCGCCGCCGCGGCAGTCCGGGGAGCCCGCTTCGCCGCATGAGAGGCGCCGCATCCCGCGGCGAGCAGCGCGAGCACCGCCAGCAGCGCGATGCCCCTGGCCCGCCCCCCTTGCGAACGCATAACTGTCACTATGCGTGCCCGGTCGCGGGTCGCGTGGCCGATTGCTCCGGACGGGCCCAGCTGGCGCGGCAAACGGGTGACTGTCCGTAACATCCCCCGCGACACCCCGGTTCTTCTCATACGAGAGGAGCCGCAATGATGCTCACCACCGAGACACCCCCGTCGGTTGCCGACGACGCACCGGCAATGCTGGAGCCGACAGCGCGCAGCGCCCGCTGCAACGTCTCGGGAACGAGCACGCTGTGGAGCGGCCCACAGGCCAACCCGCGTCGCATCCGGTTGACCACTCCCGGAAACCCGGTGCACCGCTGAGAGACGCTTCAAGGCCACCGGTTTCGGGGTAGTCCACACTCATCCCGAGAACGTCGGCCAACGAAGGACGCCCGCATGCGACAGCTCACCAGCCTCGACACCCAGTTCCTGGCGATCGAGGACGGGCGCCAAGCCGGACACGTCGGCAGTCTCGGCATCTATGACCCGAGCACGGCTCCGTTCCGAGAGCTGAACGTCAACACCATGATGCGGCTGCTGAACGATCGCATGCATCTGCTTCCGGTGCTGCGCTGGCGGCTGCTCGAGGTGCCGCTGGGCCTGGACTTTCCGTACTGGGTTGAGGACGAGCACTTCGACCTCGAATTCCACGTGAGGGACCTGGCACTGCCGGCGCCGGGTAATGACCGCCAGCTCGCCCGGCAGGTGGCGCGGCTGCACTCACGGCGGCTCGACCGGGCCCGCCCGCTCTGGGAGATGTACGTGATCTCCGGCCTTGAATCCGGCCACGTCGCGATCTACACGAAGATCCATCACGCCGTCATCGACGGCATCTCCGGCGGCGAGATCGTCGGCCTGCTGCTCGACCAGACCCCCGAGATCCGCACGCCGGAAACCGCTCCCTCGACCGACGCCGGCCCGAAGTCGAGCACGGCCGGGATGGTCGCTCGAGCCGTGCTCGGCGTGCCGCGATATCCCCTGCGGCTCCTGGGATCGATCCCGCGCGCAATGCCCAATCTCGACGAGACCGTCTTCTCGGTGATCCCCGGCGCGGCCCGCGTCGGACGCTTCCTCGGCCGCTTCGAAGGTCTTGTGCGAGGCGACGGCAACAAGGTGATCCGCCCGACCCAGGCCGCGCCGCGCACGTCGTTCAACGGCAAGGTGACGGCGCATCGCCGGTTCGTCTTCGGCCAGCTTCCGCTCGACCGGGTCAAGGCGCTGAAGAAGGCCCACGGCGTCACGGTGAACGACGTCATCGTCGCGATCTGCGCCGGCGCCGTACGCCAGTGGCTCATCGCCCACAACGAACTACCCGCGGAGCCGCTCGTCGCCCAGGTGCCGGTCTCGGTGCGCACCCAAGAGGAGGCGGGCACGTACGGCAATCGCATCCTGATGCTCGCGGCCCCGCTGCACACGGAGATCTGCGACCCCATCGAGCGACTCAAGCTGACCTCGGCCGACCTCACTGTGATGAAAGACCGCTACAAAGCCCTTCCGGCGCAGCTGCTTTCGGACGCCAACAACTTCATCCCGCCGGCGCTCTTCAGCCGCGCGGCGCGGCTCACCCTGTCGCTCGGCAGCTCGTCGGTCGGCCACCCGACGTGGAACCTCGTCGTGTCCAACGTGCCCGGCCCGCAATTCGATCTCTACTGCGCCGGCGCGAAGCTGCTCGCCAACTATCCCGTCTCGGTCATCACCGACGGCCTCGGGCTGAACATCACCGTGATGAGCTACGCCGGCCATCTCGACGTCGGCATCCTCGCCGACCGCGAGCAAATGCCCGACCTCTGGAGCCTCATCGACTGGCTCGAGGACTCGCTCATCGAGCTCGAGAAGAACACCTTCGCCTAGCCGCGGCTCCTAGACGCGGCTAAAGCCAGGCTTTGGTCGTGATGAGTGAGTCATAACGACCAGAGCCTGGCCTTGGCCGTAGAGCGAGGGTTACAGGACGTCGAACCCGGCGGATGCCGTCTGGATAGTGCCGTCGGAGAACGACGTCGTCACCGTCAGCGTGTGCGGCCCGGTCACCAGACCCGAGACGGTGCTTCCGTTACCGACCGGGGTTCCGCCGTCAATTACTGCGGATTCCGTCGAGAACGTGCAGGGTGCTCCCGCCACTCCCGAGGTCCACGCAATCGTCGCCTCGCCGGGGTTTGCGGTCGGCGTCCCGGATAGACCGGTCGCGGGCGAGTTGGCACAGACCGGCGGCGGCGGCGGACCCGCAATGGTGACGGGGTTCGAACCGACCGCTCCACTGGTGACCGGCGCGCCAACCGTGTCGTAGCCGATGGACACCGAGAAGGAGTAGCTGCCGGCGGCGAGTCCGGTGTAGGTGAAGTCATTCCCGCTCAGGACCTGCGGAGCTACGCCCGTGCCGCTCACGAAGTACGCACTCAGCGTGCAACCTGCCGGTACGGCCGGAGTCGTCCAGCTGACCGTGATGCTGGTCCCATCTGCACCACCGGACGCCGCCACACCAGTCGGCGCTGCCGGGCTGCACGTGACAGCCGGCGGCGTGATCACCGGCGGCACAACTACCGGCGGCGGGCTGTGAATGACGACAGGAGGCTTGGGGTGCGCGACAACCGGGGGCTTCTTCTTCGGCGTGTGGTTCGCCGACGCCGGCGACGTCGGGAGCGGACCGATGGACGACGGGGTCGTGTTGGGGAGCGAGGTACCGAGCGCGCCGGCCGTGAGCGGCTTCAGCGGCGGGGTCGCCCTGACGTTGGCCGCGGCGGAGACGACGACATTCGCCGTCGCCGAGAGCTTGCCGACGACCGCCTTCACAGTGGTCTTGCCCGGGGCCAAACCGGTGACCATGCCCTTGCTGCTGACCTTGGCGATCTTCGGGTTGGCGACGGACCAGGTGGCTGAGCCGAACGCGATGGTCGGCGCTGCCTGACCATCGGTCTGCAGGCCACTGACCGCGAGCTGGTACGCGGCGCCGCCCTTCTTGACGACGATGCTCGCCGGCGTGATGTGAACGCTGGCCAGCTGGTGTGACGCGAGGTAGCGCTGCCCGGTCTCGGCCGTCTGCTCGCTGGCCCAGCGGTGCAGGGCGGCGAGCGTGAAGTCGCCGGCGGGAATCGGCAGCTGGTAGGTCACCGAGGTGACGCCGTCGAGCGCCGGAGCGATCGTGTAGCTGGCGACGACCGGGTCCTCACTGACGATCTTCGGCTTGGGCAGGAAGGTCACCTGCGACGCCTTGGTCACGAGGGACTTCGGCAGCAGCTCGTCGACGGTCACCTCATCCGAGCGCGACGAGTAGAAAATCAGCGAACCCTGAAGTGTGGGTTGCGCTCCGCCGTAGAGCGTCCAGGTGCGGCTGACGGTGACCCCGGATTGCGGAAAGGCCTCGACGGGGAACGTGAACGCGACGCGCTTGGTCTGGTGGCCGCCGCCGGTGTTGAGCGCCACCATCGTGGCGATGATCGCCAGGATGCAGCCGATGGCCGTCGCGACGTACCACGTGCGGCGGGCGTGCAGCCAGGGCCGCGGCTTGCGCTCCTTGTCGCCGGTTCCCCAGAAGTTGTCGTCGTCGACGTACTGGGGCGGGTCGGCAGAAACGGTCAGCTCGTCCGGACGGGCGTCGGGAATCACCTGAATGGGTGAGTCCACGGAAAGGTCGGAAACGACGACGGGATAGTCGCCGCCGCCCATTCCCTCGTCCATGACTTCCGGAGTCGTCGCCCGGCCAAAGCGGCGTGACGTCGTCTTCATGCGTGAACACCCGCCCCTGAACGCTCCGAAAGAGCTAGGACACCGAGACGGTGTCGTAGCTGCGTAATCGCAGCAGAAAGTGCTCGCTGCGGTGCCGAATTGGGCATCCGTTGTGTTGAGCACCATCCTGCTGAACCGGCCTGTGAAAGGGCCTCATCCAGGACGCGAGAGGACGCCGGAGCGGCAGGTGTTCCTCCGGCGCGCCTTGAAGCGTTGCAGGGTCGAGGCAACGACACTCGCGAAGCGTACTGGCGTCAGGCGGCCGAGAGCGAGGGGTCTTCCGCTGATCTCGCGAAGCGGCCCGAGGTTCGCCACTGAGGGCGAGGCATTCTTACTGCCAGCGCACGAAGACGACGCGAACTGCCGCCGGCTACGGCATGCCGCTGGTGACCAGACGCGCGGCTACAGAGCCGCGGCGGGAGGTCGGGTCTCGCTCGGCGTTCCGCTCTCAGAAGCGTCCAATTGACGGGATGAAGCGGGCCTGTTAAGCACGTCGCGAATCACGCGCCAGGAGGGCGCACAACGTCCCGGATCAGGCCGTCATCAGCCCTATACCGACCGGCCGGTGGCCTTGCTCGGCCACAGCCGAAACCAACCGAAAAGCGCCGAGGTGGCTATTCGCCGGACAGGCTCGGCAGGTTCACAACGATCGCTTGCTGCGTGCTTCGCGCCAGCACAACGACCGCTTCCTCATCGCTCGAGGGGTTCTCTTCGCGATGCGGAACGAAAGGCGGCACGTAGACGTAATCGCCCGGTTGAGTGCGAATCCGACGCTCGACACCGGCTTCGAGAAAGACGAATTCCGGATGCCCGGAGACGACGAAGATCGCGCTCTCGGATTCGCCGTGGTGATGATCAGCCGACCGCGTGCCCGCGGCGACGTGGCTTTCACCCATCCACAGCTTGGACGAGCCGGCCGAGCTACCGGAGATGGCTTCCAGGCGCTGCATCCCGCTGCTCTGGGCTGGCGGAATCGTGAGCCCGGATTTCGGGATGTGGACGAGTTTCAGCGGCTGTACCGGCTGCTGCGAGCCGTCCGCACCCCGCGTCAACGCCACCACCTCGAGCGGCAGGCTATCGCGTCGCCTTTGTCCCGCGTTTGGGCCATTCGGGTCGCCGAATATCAAGCGACCCCCAATTCGCTCAGTCGCGACCCCGACGATCTGCCGTCCCCATCAAGATCGCCTTCGCCGAAACCGACGGTGCGGGAGTGACCTGCTATTCGGCTGCCAGGTCCGGCATGTCCCGTGGCAGCAGCCCGGTGCCGGCCGCGCCGTCGACCATGAGCAGCTTGCCGGTGACGAAGGACGAGGCGTCGCTCACCAGATACAGAGCTGCATTGGCGATGTCCTGCGGCAGCCCGTTCCGCCGCATCGCGGTCTGCGAGATCATGTGCTCGCGCACCTCGGGTCCGAAGCGCTCGAGCCAGCCGCGTAGCGCATCGGTCTCGATCGCGCCGGGCAGCACCGCATTCACCCGGATGCGCGGCGAGAGCTCCGCCGCCATCAGCCGGGTCAGCTGCCCCTCGGCCGACTTCGTGAGGCTGTGGGTGAATTGCCCGCGCACGGCCAGCTCACCCACGACCGAGCCGATGTTCAGGATCGACCCGTCGCCGCGGCGCAGCAGGTGAGGGACCGCGAGGCGGCTGAGCTCGAACGGGACGAGGACGTTGAAGTGAAACGACTTCGCGAGCTGGTCGACGGTCGTCTTCAGGAACGGCCGCGACACCGACCCGCCCGCGTTGTTGACCAGGATGTCGAGCCCGCCGAGTTCGGCGACCGTGTGCTCGACCAGCCGGCCGAGGAATTCCAGATCGTTGACGTCGCCGGGCAGCACAAGTGCACGGCGCCCGCGCTCGCGGACGGCGGCCGCGACGGCTTCCAGATCGCCGGCGGTACGCGAGGTCAGCGCGACATCGGCACCCGCCTCCGCCAACGTGGTCGCGATCGCCGCGCCGATGCCCTTGCCGGCGCCGGTGATCAGCGCGACGCGTCCGGTCAGGCGAAACTGCTCAGCCAAGCCCGCTGGCGCTGCTGCGTCCGTCATCGTCTAGCGCCGTCGCCGCAGCCGCTTGTTGGCGAGGGCGGGTGGATCCCACCCCGCGTCGGCCCGGTTCAGCGTGGTGCCCGGCGGCACGATCTCGTCGATGCGGTCGAGCACGTCGTCCGCGAGCCTGTTCTCGGCGGCACCCAGCTGCGACTCCAGCTGCTCCATGGTCCGCGGCCCGATGATCGGCGAGGTCACGGCCGGATGTGCCAGGACGAATCCCAACGCCAGATCGATCATGGTGATCCCGGCGTCCTCGGCCAGCAGCGCAAGCTTCTCGACCGCTTCGAGCTTGATCTGGTTCTCAGCGCTGGAAAGGTCGTAGCGGTCGGGGATGCGCGTGGCGCGGTTGGACTTCGGCGCGTCCTGACCCTTGCGGAACCGGCCGGTCAGCCACCCGCCGGCCAACGGGCTCCAGGGGATGACCCCGATGCCGTACTGCTGGCAGACGGGAAGGATCTCGGCCTCGATCGCCCGCACCAGGATCGAGTACGGCGGCTGCTCGCAGACGAAGCGCTCACGCCCGCGCTTTTGCGCCACCCATTGCGCCTCGACGATGTGCGACGCGGGATACGTGGAATGCCCGAAATAGCGGATCTTGCCGGCCCGGACCAGGTCGGTGAGCGCGCCGAGGGTCTCATCGATGTCGGCGGTCGGATCGGGCCGATGGACCTGGTAGAGGTCGATCCAGTCGG
>DATAVO010000054.1:0-15534 GCA_036267695.1 Frankiaceae bacterium | reverse complement strand
CGGTCACGCCATTCCCGTCCATTCCCAGCACATCCCTTCATGCAATTCGACGAGTGCAACCGTACGCCGACGGGGCCGCCTTTAGGCGGAAATTCCGTACTGCGCCAGCGTTTCTCGTCCATCGGCCGCTCCGGTCTCTTCAGGCCGCCGGGCTAAATTGCACACCGGTAGCGAAAATGCGCGATATCGTCGCGGCGCCGTCCTCCGCGCGTCGCGGCGCGGAGGGCAGTGACCAGCGCCGGTCCGCGGGAACCCGGCGACTCCCGCGACGCAGTCAAAACAGGGCAGGCTTAAATAAACGGCCGAAACAGTATCTTAACTAACCGGAATGTAAATTGCCTGAGCGCCGCCCGCCGCCCGCGCCGGCCCCGGCCGCCGCAGCGCTCCGGGACGAAATTCCGGGAGCAGTTTAAAAGGGGGCTCGGCGGCGGAGTTCCGCCGGGGCGCCGGATTCTCGGGGCGGGCGGGCCGGGGCGCAGCATCCGGGAGGCGGCCCGCGCTGCGCGGCGCCCGGCCGCCCCGGCCGCTGGCGCGCCCGGCGGCGGGCCGCCGCGGTTGACGGTCGCCGGGGATCGCACCACGATGATGACGACTGCCGCCTTCCAGGGGGGACCCATGATCCTGATCAACATCAAGATGCAGATCCGGCCCGAGAAGATGGACGCGTGGCTGGCCCTGGCGGACTCCTACGCCAAGGACGTGAACTCCGAGGACGGCTGCCTGTTCTTCCAATTCGCCCGGAGCCTCACCGACGACAACGAGTTCGTCTGCATCGAGGGCTTCACGGATGCCGACGCGGGCGCCGCCCACGTCCAGCACGACTACGTGAAGAGCTTCTTCGCGGCCGCGCCGGACCTGGTGGCCACGCAGCCGCAGATCATCTACATCGACACCCCGCATGACGGCTTCGGCCCGATGGGCGAGATCCAGCCCCGCTGACCCGCGGGACCAGCCGCCGCGCCCGGCCCGGCTGAGCCGGGCGGCGCAGCGCCGGGCTGTCACCCGGCTCCCGGGCGCCTGCGGCCGCCGTGAGCCAGCCCCCGGCTGGGTCGCCCCGCCGTGATGCGCATGGCCGGGTACCCGGCGGCGGCCGGCCGGCGCCGCCGGGACGGCGGCCGCGGATCGCAGGCCCCGGTGCGTCAGCGGCGGCCCGCGGCCACCTTGACACGGCAGCTTCGTAACGTGCAATTTATTAGCGTGGGAAAAGATCTTGATGCCGCCGAGGTCGCTGCGGCAGCGTTCGTGAGCGTGTCCCTGCTGTCCCGCCGGCTGCGCCGGGTTCCGGTGGCCGGCGGCCTGACGATGCCCGAGCGCTCGGCGCTGGCCCTGCTGGACCGGTGCGGCCCGTCGACCCAGGGCGCGCTGGCCCGGCGCGATCAGGTCAGCCCGCAGGGGATCGGGGTGACGCTGGCCGGCCTGGAGAGCCGCGGGCTGGTGGCCCGGAGCCCGGATCCCGCCGACGGCCGGCGGGTCGTCGTCTCGCTCACCGGCGAGGGACAGCGGGTCCTCCGCGACAAGCGGAGCGCGCAGATCGAGCAGCTGGCCCGGGCGCTGTCGGCCGGGTTCACCGGCCAGGAGCTGCGGGACATCATGGCGGCCGCGCCGCTGCTCGAGCGGCTGGCGCAGCGCCTGTGACGCCGGGCGGGGCCGGTCACGACGGCGGCCATCAGCCCGGCGGCGGCCATCAGCCCGGCGGGAGCGATCAGCCCGGCGGGGGCGATCAGCCCGGCGGGGGCGATCAGCCCGGCGGCGGCGATCAGCCTGGCGGCGGCGGCCAGCCCGGTCGCGGGCGGGCGCCCGGCGCGGCCCGCGGCGAGCGCTACAAGTGGGTGGCGCTGACCAACACGACGGCCGCCGTGATGATGGCGACGATCAACGGGTCCATCGTGCTCATCGCGATGCCGGCCATCTTCCGCGGCATCCACCTGGACCCGCTGGCGCCGGGCAACATCGGCTACCTGCTGTGGATGATCATGGGGTACCGGCTGGTCCAGGCCGTGCTGGTGGTCACGCTCGGGCGGCTGGGCGACATGTTCGGCCGGGTCCGGATCTACAACGCGGGCTTCGTGGTGTTCACCTTCGCGTCGATCCTGCTGTCGTTCGACCCGTTCGAGGGCGGTCACGGGGCGCTGTGGCTGATCGGCTGGCGGCTGCTCCAGGCCATCGGCGGCTCCATGCTGATGGCGAACTCGGCCGCGATCCTGACCGACGCGTTCCCGGCCGATCAGCGCGGGCTGGCGCTCGGCATCAACCAGGTCGCCGCCCTCGCCGGCCAGTTCATCGGGCTGACCGCCGGCGGCCTGCTGGCCGCCATCGACTGGCGTGCCGTCTTCTGGGTCAACGTTCCCGTCGGCGTCTTCGGGACGCTCTGGGCGTACCGCAAATTGCGGGACAACGGAGAGCGCCACCGCAGCCGTATCGACTGGTGGGGCAATGTCACCTTCGCCGTCGGCCTCGGCGCGGTGCTCATCGGCATCACCAACGGGGTGCACCCCTACCGCGATCACTCGATGGGCTGGGCGAATCCGACCGTCTACGGTTCGCTCATCGGCGGGGTCGTGCTGCTCATCGCGTTCGCCATCATCGAGAGCCGGATCGCGGAACCGATGTTCGCCGTGGCGCTCTTTCGCATCCGGGCCTTCACCGCCGGCAACGTCGCCGGCCTCTCCGCGGCCATCGCGCGCGGCGGCCTGCAGTTCGTGCTCATCATCTGGTTGCAGGGCATCTGGCTCCCGCTGCACGGCTACGACTTCAGCCGCACTCCGCTCTGGGCCGGCATCTTCCTGCTTCCGATGACCGCCGGCTTCCTGGTCGCCGGGCCGATCTCCGGACACCTCTCCGACCGCTTCGGCGCACGCGGCTTCGCTACTGGCGGCATGCTGCTCTTCGGAGCCAGTTTCGTGGGTTTGATGCTGATACCGATCAACTTTTCCTATGCCTGGTTCGCCGTGCTCATCACCGCGAACGGGCTCGGGGTCGGGATGTTCTCCTCCCCCAACTCCTCGGCGATCATGAGCAGCGTTCCGGCCCGTCAGCGCGGGGCGGCTTCCGGGATGCGCTCGACGTTCCAGAATTCCGGCACGGCACTGTCGATCGGCATCTTCTTCTCGCTCATCGTCGCGGGGCTCGCGAGCACCCTTTCGACCACCCTCACCCACGGCCTGCAGCAGCAGGGCGTGCCCAACGACGTAGCGCATCAGGTCGGCGCTCTGCCCCCGGTGGCATCGCTGTTCGCCGCGATCCTCGGTGTGAATCCCATCCAGCACCTGCTCGCCCCCACCGGCGCACTGGCGTCACTGCCGCCTTCCAGCCAGCAGACGCTCACCGGCCGGACCTTCTTCCCCAACCTGATATCGCAGCCGTTCCACGACGGGCTCGTGGTGGTGTTCTCCGTCGCGGCAGGGCTGGCATTGATCGGCGCGATCGCCTCGATGTTGCGCGGCGGGCGCTACGTGCACGCGCCGATCGATGCCGAGATTCCGGCCCTGCCCGGGGGGACCGCAGAGCCGGCGGACAGTTCCGGCCTGACGCGGCGTCAGAACGCCAATGGCAGCCGGGTAATGTCACGGCGTCGGCGACCCGCTGCGGCGCACCGGACCCAGACGATGGAGGACGAGGATGGCGTACAACCCCCTTGAGGTGGCAGGCCCCGAGGACTATCCGGTCAAGGTCGGCAGCATGCTGCTCACCCTGGTGGACCCGCACAAGGGTTTCGAGCAGGCCTACAACCGCTGGTATGAGCGCGACCACTTCTACGGCGGCTGCATGGAAGGCCGCTACCAGATCGCCGGCAGCCGGTGGGTCGCCACACGCGAGATGAAGGACCTGCGCTGGCCCAAGGGCGAGAAGGTCGCCAACCCGGTCGACGCCGGCTCCTACGTCGCCATCTACTGGACGCTCGCCGGTCACCACAAGGAGTGGGACGACTGGTCGGTCATCCAGGTGAAGGACCTTTACGACAGCGGACGCGGCTTCCCCGAGCGCTCCCACGTGCACACCGCGACGTTCGACTACGTCGGCGTCGACTACCGCGACCCCGACGGCGTGCCGCTGACGCTGGCGCTCGACCACAAGTACGACGCCATCGTCGCGGTGTGGCTCGACGGCCGTGACGGGCGCGACGCCGCCACCACCCACGCCGACCTCAGCAAGGAACTGCTGCCCGAGGTCCTTTCGGGTTCGCAGCTGGACATCGCGGCCTCGTGGGTCCCGTCCGAAGGCTTCCGCGGCAGCGGCCGCTCCGGCCAGCCGATGGCGCTCGGCACCCCTGGCGGCGACGACAACCGGCTGTGCCAACTGTTCTTCGTCGAGGGCGACGTCCGCACCCAGCTGGACCGGATGCACAAGTACACCGACGCCGTCGAAAAGGCTGGTATCGCTGACGTCCTGCTCGCCGCGCCGTTCCTGCGCACGAAGGTCGGCACCGACACTTACGTCGACCAGATCTGGTGAAGCCCCGGCGATGATCATCGCCGAATTCTCAATCGGTCCACTGTCCTTTAGGCTGGGCCGCGAGCACCAACGTGACGAGGAGACAAAATGGCTATTCGGCTGGGCGACGTCGCCACCGACTTTCACGCCGACACCACTGAAGGCACGATCGACTTCCACGACTGGAAGAGCGGCAAGTGGGCAGTGCTGTTCAGCCACCCGGCTGACTTCACACCGGTCTGCACCACCGAGCTCGGCCGTACCGCGAGCTTGAAGGGCGAGTTCGACAAGCGCAACGTCAAGGCGGTCGCCGTATCCGTCGACCCGCTGGATTCCCACAACGGCTGGGCGCCCGACATCGCAGAGGTCGGCGGCACCGCACTGAACTTCCCGATCATCGCCGACCCCGACCGCAAGGTCTCCGAGGCCTACGACATGATCCACCCGGGCGAGGGCGACACCTCGACCGTGCGGTCGGTCTTCATCATCGACCCGAAGGACAAGGTCCGACTCACGCTGACCTACCCCAAGTCGGTCGGCCGCAACTTCAACGAGATCCTGCGCGTGATCGACGCGCTGCAGGTAACCGACGCCAACCCGGTCTCCACCCCGGTCGACTGGACCCCCGGCCAGCGCGTCATCGTCGCTCCGACGATCTCGACCGAAGACGCGAAGGCCAAGTTCCAGGACGTCGAAGAGGTCAAGCCCTACCTGCGTTTCGCCAAGCAGCCGTAAGGCTTCTCACTTCAGCAGTCACAGCCGGTGCCCCGTTCGGGCACCGGCTGTGCTGCGTCTACGGCTCGGCGCGCAATGATTGACCGGTGAGTTCGCTGTTGGACGATCTCGGCACGCGCCTGCCGATCATTGCGGCTCCGATGGCCGGCGGTCCGAGCACCCCGGCCCTGGTGATCGCCGCCGCGGCCGCCGGCAGCATGGGCTTTCTGGCCGCTGGCTACAAGACGCCGGACGCGCTGGCCGAACAGATCGCGTCGGTACGTGCCGCGGGCGCGGCTTTCGGGGTCAACCTGTTCGCGCCCAACGCCGTCCCCGTCGACCCGCCCGAATTCCGGTCCTACGCACAGCGCCTTCAGCGCGAGGGCGACCGCTACGGGATTGATCTGGCCCACGCGCAGCCCTCACAAGACGACGACCGCTGGGAGGCGAAGATCGCGCTGCTGCTCGAAGATCCGGTGCCGGTCGTCAGCTTCACGTTCGGTCTCCCGCCCGCGCCTGATCTCGCGGCGTTGCGGGCCCGCGGCATGCTGCTCGTCCAGACGGTCACTTCCGCGTCCGAAGCGCAGGCGGCCACCGAAGCCGGGGTCGACGCCCTTGCCGTGCAGGCCTCAGCCGCCGGCGGCCATTCGGGAACCTTCACCCCGGAGCACATCCCTCCGGCGACACCGATCACCGCGTTGCTGGCCCAGGTAGCCACGGTCACCTCGCTTCCGCTGCTGGCCGCCGGCGGTCTGGCGACGAGCGCCGGCATCGCCGCGGTGCTGCGCGCGGGTGCGACGGCTGTGGCGGTGGGCACCGCTTTGCTCGGCTCCGACGAGAGCGGCGCGTCGGGCCCGTACAAACGCGTGCTCGCCGATCCGGGTGAACGCCGGACGCTCGTCACGCGGGCGTTCTCCGGACGACCGGCCCGCGGCTTGCGTAACGCCTTCACCGACCGCTACAGCGACGCCGCCCCGCAGGGCTATCCAGCCATCAATACCCTGACCACTCCCCTGCGCCGCGCCGCGACCGCAGCTGGAGACGCCGAGACGATCAACCTGTGGGCCGGGACAGGCTTTCGTCAGGCGCGCAGCGGGTCCGCAGCGACGATCCTCACCGGGCTCGCCGCCGGCCTCTAAGGACCCACCCGGCGTCAGGAATCACCCGGCAATCGTCGCTGATCGACCTGTTTGGCGACGATTACTGGGTTTTGCACGACAGGGGGCGAGGCGGCGGGGCGGGGGACCCTAGGCGGCGGTGGTGATGCCGGCGCGCATGTCGCCGAGGTGATGGATGGCCTCGTGCAGCGTCTGGCGGGCGAGCCAGCGCGAGGTTCGTTCCTCCCCGGGCTGGCGGGAGAAGCTGCGATTCCAATCGGTCACGTGAGCCATCTCGTCGAGGAAGCCTTCCAACGAGGCGTCCAGCTCGTGAAGCACACCCGAGACCTGCGCCTCGTTGTGCCGGAAACGGAGCACGCGCAGGTCGTTGAAGAGCGGCTCGATCTGCGGACTCGACTCCCGTCTCGCCCGATAGAGGCGAATGGTCGACGCGACATAGACGTCGCGGACATGGCAGAGGTACTCCAGCGGCGACCAGACGTCCGGCGCCGGCCGATGAGTCAGCCGCGCCCCGCCCGCCTCCTCGGTCAGCTCCCGAATTTCGGCCGTTACCGCTCTCTGCCGAGCTGAAATATCAGCCGGCTCGATGTCCGGGTAGGAGAGCAGGCAGACGGCGCAGCTGTAGTTCTCCGGTGCGAGCACAGGTAATTCGGCCATTTGTTGTTCCCCCTCGTCGTGACGTGCTGGACCCCGGTTTCACCCGGGGACGAATCGGCATTAATCCCTCTAAAATGCGCGAACTTCCGGCGCAGCAAAAGCTTCCCGCACTTCAGCTTGCCCCTCGCGCTGTCGACTGAATGCAGGACTACGGGGTCGAATTGTCGGGGGTGTCTTGATGCTGCGCTTTCCGCGTACGCCTATGACATCTGCCGTGGATGCCGCATCCAGCCGCCCGATGGCAAGCGCGAAAACCTCGGCCCGCCGCACACTCCGAGGGCGCCGTTTGCCGCGCATCGCCCTCCTGCTGGCCCTGGTTCTGCTCATTCCCGTGACCGGTCTGGCCGCCTTGACCGGCTCGTCCGCGATCTCGACCTGGCGCGACCGGCAGGCGGCGATCAAGGTCAGGGCGGACGTCGCCGCGCCGAGCGCCCTGATGGCCGCCCGTGCCCTCGTCGTCAACGAAGGAGTCGCCTCCATCGCCGTCGCCAACTCGCGGGAGAACAGGCTGGGCGTGGCCCGCCTCAAGGAGCTGTCGGGCGTCGACTTCGCCGCTGCGTTGCGCACCTTCCGACCCCAGGTCGAGCACAACGCGACGCTGCTGAAGTACCCGAGCCTGCGCGCTGACCTGCAGAGCCTCCTGACGCTGCGGCACCGGCTCGACGCCGGCACCGCGAGCTACGTGGATGTGCTGCACTTCTACACGTCGTTCACCGCGCACATCGACGCGATCTGGCAGCGCCAGCTGGCCGACCTGCGTCGCACTGTCACCAGTTCTTCGCACGGGACCGGTCTGCTGGCCGAGCGCATCAGCGTGCTCCCCACCGCCTACGCCGTCCTGACCACCGCTGTCCGCCGCGCGGCGGACACCAATAGCTTGCTACGGCCGGGGCGATCCTCGACGACGTTGCATGCCCTTCTCGAGGCAGGCGGGGAGTATGCCGCCGACGCCAAGGCCGTCACGGGCCGGCTCGGTCCGAAGGCGCAGGCCGCGTGGGACGCCATGGAACGCGACCCTGCGGTAGCCAGGTTCGCGCATGTCATCACCCAGACCGAGGACCTGGCGCTGCAGGGCAAGCCGTCTCCCCTCGCCACCAACGTGGTGGCTCACGCCCGCTCATTCGCCGACGGCGAGCGCTGGCTCGACGACCTCGACGCGGTGGTCCAGGGTGCCTCTGCCGACGTGCGCGCAGTCGCCAACAGGGAGGCCCAGGCGGCCGAGGACAGCTTCCAGCTCGAGATGGCCATCTTCCTGCTGAGCGTGCTTTTTGCTGCAGCTGCAGCGGTTCTGCTGACCCGCTCGGTGGTGCAGCCGCTGCGCCGGCTGTCGGACAACGCCCGCAAGGTGGCCGAGGGCAATTTCGCACTTCCGGCGGTCGTCGGCAGCGGGCCGCGCGAGGTCGTCGAGACGGTGCAGGCGGTCGATGACATGACAGCGGTGCTCGCCGCGGTCGAATCGTTCACCGTGACACTCGCCCAGGATCCGACGTCGCCCTCGCTGGACGTGCCCCTTCCTGGCAGGACGGGTCTTGCCTTGCAGACCACGCTCGACCGGCTGCGCGAGTCGGTACGCGAAGCGGAGCGCCAGCGGGTACGGCTGCACGAGGTCGCGACGCGTGACGGGCTGACCGGTTTGCTGAATCGGGAGGCGGCGCTCGATGCCGTCACCAAGGAGCTGACTCGTGCACGGCGCGACCACACAACCGTGATGCTGCTGTTCATCGACCTCGACGGACTGAAGGCGATCAACGACACCCACGGCCACAAGGCCGGTGACGACGCCATCCAGCTCGCCGCGCACGCGCTGCGCGGCGCCGCGAGTGAGGAACACATCGTGGCGCGCCTCGGCGGCGACGAGTTCCTGATCGCCGGCGGCCCGGTCCATGACCACGGCGACGTCCAGGCGCTCGCCGATCGGCTGCACCGCTCCGTCGCCGAGAGTGCGCTGGAGGCCGACCGCCTTTCCGTCGCGCTGCGCTGCAGCATCGGCGTCGCCCTCTCCGAGCCCGGCGACAACGTCGAATCATTGATCCAGAAGGCGGATCAGGCGCTGTACTTCGCCAAGAACGAGGGCCGCAACCAGACCCGCTGGCACGCCCTCCGCAGTGAGGGGATCGACTCTCCCCACGCGCAGCAGGGTCGCTAACCTCAGCTCGTGATCCGCGCCGCGCATGTCGTCCTGTACAGCAAGAACGCCGTCGCCGACCGGGAGTTCTTCCGCGACGTCCTGCACTACCCCTTCGTCGACGCCGGGCACGACTGGCTGATTTTCGCGCTGCCCCCGGCCGAAGTGGCCGTGCATCCCTCCGACACCAACGGCACTCAGGAGCTCTTCCTGATGTGCGACAACGTCGAGGTGTTCATGGCGGAGATGGCCGAGCGCCAGATCGCGTGCTCCCCCGTCACGGCAGAGCGTTGGGGGCTGATCACCCGGCTGACGCTCCCTGGCGGCGGCACCCTGGGTGTCTACGAGCCGCGCCACCCCTCGCCCCTCGATCTCTAGCGGGAGCCCTCCCGAGAGCCTTGCCAACCCCGCCGGGCTCGTCGGAATACAGCATGTACCGCGACGAGGCGGCGGACCCGCCGGCACTGGTCTGCCAGGTCGGCAGCACGACGCTGAAGTACCGCCTCTCGGCCATCGATGACCTTCACGCCTGGCTGCAGGAGCAGGACGACTGGGTGCCGCCGCTGCTGGAAGCCCTTGGCCTCGCCGAGGTCACGCACGACGCTCGCCACAACCGGATGCGCGCGCTGCCGAACACCTGAGCGCTCCTGAGCGCTCCTGAGCGCCCAAAAACCCAACAACGACAGGGAATTTCATGTCCAACGTCAAGATGATCCGCTACCGCACGCACCCTGAGCATGCAGACGAGAACCAGCGCCTGATCCGCGGAGTCTTCGCCGAGCTCGCCGAGCAGCGGCCGCCCGGGGTGCACTACGCCGCTTACCGGCTCCAGGACGGCGTGAGCTTCGTGCACGTCGTCGCGCTCGACGGCGAGGACAACCCGCTGCCGGCAATGGCGGCCTTCCAGGAGTTCCAGGCCCGCATCGGCGAGCGCGTGGCGGAAGGGCCAACCCCCGCAGGTGCCACCGAGGTCGGGTCGTACGGCGCCACCTTCAGCTAGCGATCGACACCTGGTGCGGGCGCGTCACTGAGGCGCAGACTGGACGCATGAAGTTCCTCGAGGTCGACGCTCTCGGCAAGGTGAGCCGCATCGGCCTGGGCACCTGGCAGTTCGGCTCGCGAGAGTGGGGCTACGGCGACAGCTACGCCTCGGGACAGGCCCGCACCATCGTCGAGCGGGCGCTGGAACTCGGCGTCACGCTGTTCGACACCGCCGAGAGCTACGGCTTCGGCAGGAGCGAGCGCATCCTCGGCGAGGCGCTGGGATCTGCCCGCGAGGAGATGGTCGTCGCCAGCAAGATCTTCCCGATCGCACCGTTCCCGCCGGTGATCCGCCAGCGGGCGCAAGCCAGCGCGAAAAGGCTGGGCGTCAGCCGGATTCCGCTCTACCAGATCCATCAGCCCAACCCCGTGGTTCCCGATTCGGTGATCATGCCGGGGATGCGCAGCCTCCTCGAGGACGGGACCATCGGCGCGGCCGGGGTCTCGAACTACTCGCTGGGTCGATGGCACAAGGCGGACGAGGCGCTCGGCCGTCGGGTGGTCAGCAACCAGGTGCACTTCTCGCTCGCGCACGCCGAACCGCTGGGGGATCTGGTTCCGTTTGCCGAGAGCGAGAACCGGATGGTGATGGCCTACAGCCCGCTCGCGCAGGGCCTGTTAGGCGGTAAGTACGGCGTCGACAACCGGCCCGGCGGAATCCGTGCGATCAACCCCCTCTTCGGCAAGGAGAACCTGGAGCGCGCAGAGCCGCTCCTGGACACGCTGCGCCGCGTTGCGTCGGCGCACGATGCCAAGCCCGCCCAGGCCGCCCTCGCGTGGCTGCTCAGCCTGCCGGCGGTGGTGGCCATCCCTGGCGCGTCCAGCGTCGAGCAGCTCGAATTCAACGTCGCTGCCGCCGACCTCGACCTCGATGCTGGCGAGGTCGCCGAGCTGACCGCCGCTGCCGAAGCGTTCACCCCGCTGTCACCGGCTCGCACCCTGGTCAGCGAGGTGCGTGACCGGATCGGCCGTTGAGCGCCTGTCGCACAGCCGACGGCAAAGATCGCGCAAACCTCTTCGGGGCGCCCCCAACATTGGGCTAGCGTGTGACCGCAGGAGGCCGACGATCATGCTGTCCGTGTCCCTGCTGGGGGAGCAGGCCATCATCGACGACGCGTCGGGTGCCGTGCGCACCCGCTCGTCGCGTGCCGTCGCGCTCATCGCCTATCTGGTCGCCCACGCGGGTGCGCCGCAGACCCGGCAGCGAATCTCCTTACTCTTCTGGCCCGACTCGACCGACGCGCAGGCACTGACCAACTTGCGCCGGGAACTGCACCACGTCCGGCAGGTTCTGGGCGATCAGCCTTCACTCGTCGTCACCTCGACCGATCTCAGCTGGCGCGACACCGACACCGCCAGGGTGGATCTGCGCACCTTCCAGACCGAGCGGGTCGTCACGCTGGCGGCAGCCGCCGACGGCGACGAGGAAGCGGTCATCGCCCACGGCACGGCAGCAATCGCCAGCTACGGCGGCGAGTTCTTGCCCGGGGGGTATGACGACTGGATCCTCGAACTCCGCGAGGAACTGCTCCGCGAATGCGTGGACCTTTGCACCACAGTGTGCGGGGCCCAGACAAGACGCGGAGACCTCACCGCAGCCGTCGTGACCGCTCGCCGTCGCCTCGCGCTCGAGCCGCTGGAGGAGTCGGGCTACCGGACGCTGATGGAGCTCCAGGCTGATCTCGGTGACCGCGCCGGTGCCGTCAGCACCTATCACCATTGCGCCTCGGTGCTCGAGCGCGAGCTCGGCGTCATCCCCGATCAAGCGACCCGAAACACCCTGCAGCGACTGCTGGTTCCGCAGCAGCGCGAGGACGATCCCCCGGTTCCGCTGCCCGCCGATTCAGCCAGCGCTCGGCTCGGGTTCGCCACGACCGGCCTCGTCGGCCGAGCCAGCGAGCTTGCCACGCTCGGGAGCGCCTGGCAGCAGGCGGCGTCCGGGCAGCCGCGGCTGGTGGTGGTGTCCGGCGGCGCGGGCGTCGGCAAGACGCGGCTCGTCAGCGAGGTGTCCGAGCTGGCGCGGCTGCAGGGCGCGGTCGTCGCCGTCGCCCAGTGCTTCGGGACGTCAGGACGCCTCGCGCTCGCCCCGGTGGCCGACTGGCTGCGCACCTCTGCCGTGCAGGCGGCGCTGGGCGGCCTCGACCCGGTGCTGCGCACCGAGGTCCAAAGGCTGATCCCGTCGGCAGTCGTCAGCCGGGAGGACGGCGACGCGAGCGCCCGGGCCATGGTCGATGCCTGGCAGCGCCATCGCTTCTTCGAAGGGCTCGCGCGCGCGCTGCTCGGGGTACGCCGGCCTTTGCTGCTGGTGCTCGACAACATGCAGTGGTGTGACCAGGAAACCCTTGCATTCATTGCCTTTTTCCTCAGCCTGGAGCCCGACGCGGCGCTGATGGTCGCCGCCACCCGGCGCGATGACGACCTCGATGAGGACCCGGACCTTCGGGACTGGACGCTCCGCATGCGGGCGACGGGCCGGCTGTCCGAAGTTTCGCTGAGTCCGCTCGAGCCCTCCGACACCATCGAGCTCGCCACCGCCATCGCTGGGCCGTCGGCCGAGGCGCCGGACGCCTCACTCATGCAAGCCATGACAGGCGGCTTCCCGTTGTACGTGATCGAGGCTGTGCGCGCCATGGCCGGCGCGAGCGGGACATACTCGGCGTCCGGCGATCTGGCCGGCGTCCTGCGCCACCGGCTGGAGCAGGCGACACCCACCGCGCGCGAGATCGCCGGCCTCGCATCGGCCGTTGGCCGTGACTTCGACCTGGAACTGCTGACCGAAGCGAGCGACCACGAGGCCGACGCCGTAGTGAGGGCGGTCGATGAGCTGTGGGGCCGGCGGATCCTGCGAGAACTGGCCGACGGCTACGACTTCTCCCATGATCTGCTGCGAGAAGCGGCGTACCAGGAAGTCAGTCCCCCGCGGCGCTGGCTGCTGCATCGGCGCCTCGCCCAGGGGCTTGAACTCCTGCACGCTGACGACATCGACACCGTTTCTGCTCAGCTGGCCGAGCAGTACGCCCGGGGTGGGCGAGGCGACCGGGCCATCGCGTACTACCGCCGGGCCGCCGAGGTGGCCTCGGAGCGTTTCGCGCACCTGGAGGCGATCCGGCTGCTGCGGGAGGCCCACCGGCTGACCCACGAGCAGCCCCGCAGCAGCAACCGCGATCGGGAAGAACTCAGCATCCTCGAGGCGATGGCGGCTCCCTTGACCGCGCTCTTTGGTTACGCTGACGTCCGCCTGGAGCGGCTGCTGGAACGGACCGTCGTGGTCGCAGAACGACTCCGGCGCAAAGACTCGGTGATCGAGGCGCTTTTCGGCCTGTGGACCTCCCGTTTCGTCCAGGGCAGGATGGCCGACAGTTACGAGGGTGCGGTCCGTTCGATGGAGCTGGCCAAACCGGGATCGGAACAGGCGGGCGCTGCGCACTTCGGTATCGGCGGTTCCATGCTGGCGCTGGGGCGCCCGACCGAAGCGATCGAGCACTTCGATCGGGCCGCCAAGCTCAATAGCGGCGGGGAAAAGCCCTGGACCATCGGCACCCGCCCCGACGTGCTCGGCCAAGCGTTCTACGCACATGCGCAGTGGCTGGTCGGCCGCGCAGCAGATGCCCGGGACACCGCGAGTCACGCCGTGGCGGTGGCTCGCTCCGCCGAGCACCCTTTCAGCCTTGCGGTCGCCCTTGCCTACTCGGCCGTGACCCACCAAATGCTCGAGGACGAGGCGGGGCTTCGACCGGCCGTCGACGAGCTCTGCGAATTGTGCGAGCGCTACGGATTCGCGTATTACCGCGAATGGGCGCTCATCCTCGACGGGTGGTCCCGGCCCGGCGCGTCCGGGCTCGGGCGCGCCCAAATGGGCGTCGACAACCTCAAAGCAGAGGGCTCGTTCGCGCGGATGCCGTACTGGCTCGGTCTGCTCGCTGATCTCCAGGGTCGTGCCGGCCAGCGCGATGCCGCGCGCGCGACGCTGGACGCGGCGGTGGTCGCCGGATACGCCCGCGACGACCTGTGGTGGCTGCCCGAGGTCATTCGGATGCGGGCCGCCTACGAAGAGGGGCCGGCCAGGCTCGCGCGGCTTGAGTCGGCCCGGGCGCTCGCAGCGAAACAGGGCAGCGTCGCTCTGCTCGAGCGGTGCGAGCGCGACCTGGCCGCCGGTGTTCTCCCGCGTTCCTGAAGAGCCCTGACAACCCGAACGCTCGG
The DNA here is from genome assembly GCA_036267695.1 of Frankiaceae bacterium. Taxonomy (GTDB): domain Bacteria; phylum Actinomycetota; class Actinomycetes; order Frankiales; family Frankiaceae; genus DATAZK01. The sequence continues at coordinate 1,248 of DATAVO010000054.1, read as the reverse complement.
CGAACGCCCCTCTTCTTAACGTGCGTCACGACCGCCACACCGATGTCCCCCGAGGAGAACACCGTGACCACCATCACCGAGCGCACCACCACCGCTCCCTACGCCGAGCTGACCGCTGCCCTGCGCGGCGACTTGATCTCAGCCAGCGACCCGGGCTACGACGCAGCCCGGACCGTCTACAACGCCATGATCGACAAGTACCCGGATGCGATCGCGATGTGCCGGGATACCGCTGACGTCATCGCCTGCGTGCAGTTCGCCCGTGCGCACGACGTCGAGATCGCCGTCCGCAGCGGCGGCCACAACGCCGCGGGCCTCGGGATCGCTGACGGCGCGCTCGTCATCGATCTCTCGCTGCTGCGCAGCACTACCGTCGACCCCGAGCACCACACCGTTCGCGTCGACGCCGGCTGCACGTGGGGCGACGTCGATCACGCGACGGTCGCCTTCGGAATGGCAACGCCTTCAGGCTTTCTGGCCTCCACCGGCGTCGGGGGCCTGACGCTCGGCGGTGGTATCGGCTACCTCTCGCGGCGCTTCGGGCTCACCGTGGACAACCTGCTCGCCGCCGACGTCGTCCTGCCCGACGGCACGTTCGTCACCGCCACGGAACGCTCGCACAACGACCTGTTCTGGGCTCTTCGCGGCGGCGGTGGCAACTTCGGCATCGTCACGTCCTTCACGTTCCGCACCCACGACATCGGTGAGAACGGGACGATCATCGGCGGCCCGGTGCTCTACGACATCGCCGACACCGCCGAGGTCATGCGCTGGTACCGGGAGCTTCAGCCGTCACTTCCGGAGGAGCTCAGCGGCTGGATCGCGCTGCTCACCATCCCGCCGGCGCCGCCGTTTCCCGAGGAACTCTGGGGCCGCAAAGCGTGCGCAATCGTCTGGTGCTACACGGGTTCCCACGACCGCGCCGACGAGGTCCTCGAGCCCATCAAGACGTTCGGTTCCCCGCTGGTCGTCGGGCTCATGCCGATGCCCTTCACCGCGCTGCAGAGCGCGTTCGACCCCCTCTACCCGGCTGGGCTCCAGTGGTACTGGCGTGCCGACTTCTTTCACGAGATCTCCGACACGGCCATCGGGGTCCACGAGAAGTACGGGGCGCTACTGCCCAGCGGCCACTCGACGATGCACATGTACCCCATCGACGGCGCGGCCAGCCGGGTGCCGGAGGACGCGACTGCGTTCGCCTACCGGGACGGCGGCTGGGCGGGGGTCATCGTGGGCGTGGACCCGGAC
>DATAVO010000053.1:0-22288 GCA_036267695.1 Frankiaceae bacterium | reverse complement strand
CCACGCCCGGTTCGCCGATGCGACCTCGGATTTCCTGGGAATGCTCAATCTTTGGCGCCATCTCACCGAGCAGCAGCGCAGCCGATCCTCCAGCAGCTTCCGCCGGATGTGCGCCGCGGAGTTCCTGCACTACCTGCGCGTGCGGGAGTGGCAGGACCTGGTGAGCCAGTTGCGCGGCGCCGCCGAAGGCCTGGATCTGCCCGGGGCTTCGGGTGCCGGCTCCATCGACGGGCCGGTCGCCGATCCGGATGCGGTGCACCAGGCGCTGCTCGCCGGGCTTCTGTCACACATCGGGATGCGCGAGGGCGAGCGTCGTGACTACCTCGGCGCCCGAAGCACCAAGTTCGCCATCTTCCCCGGCTCCGCGCTGGTGAAGAAGCCGCCGCGGTGGGCGATGGCTGCCGAGCTCGTCGAGACCTCCCGGCTGTGGGCTCGCGTCGTCGCGCGTATCGAACCGGAATGGGCGCTGCCGCTCGCCGAGCACCTCATCACGCGTACCTACAGCGAGCCGCACTGGGAGAAGCGGCGCGCGCAGGTGATGGCGTACGAGCGAGTGACGCTCTACGGGCTGCCACTCGTCACCGGACGCAAGGTCGGATACGGCAAGGTCGATCCCGCGCTGTCCCGCGAACTGTTCATCCGGCGCGCCTTGGTGGAAGGCGATTGGCGCACGCACCATGCGTTCTTCGCGGCAAACCAGCAGCTGCGCCATGAGGTGGCCGAGCTGGAGCATCGGATGCGCCGGCGGGATCTGCTCGTCGACGACGAGACGCTCTTTGATTTCTATGACCGGCGCATCGGACCGGACGTCGTCTCCGGCGCCCACTTCGACAGCTGGTGGAAGGGCGAGCGCCGGCGCAATCCCGACCTGCTGACGCTGACCCCCGAAGCGCTGCGCGCGGCCCCCGATGCGGTAGACGAACATGCGTATCCCGACGAGGTGGCTCGCGGCACGGTGCGCTTCCCGGTGAGCTACGCGTTCGAGCCGGGCACCGCGCAGGACGGCGTCACGGTGCACGTGCCGCTGGCACTGCTGCCCCAGGTCGCCGCGAAATCTTCCGACGAGCTGGGCTGGCAGGTGCCGGGGCGCCGGCAGGAGCTGATCGTCGCGTTGCTGCGCTCGTTACCCAAGTCGCTGCGCCGCAACTTCACGCCGCCCAGCACGATCGCCGCTGAGGTACTGCCCGAGCTCGGCGAGGGCGAACCGCTGCTGGACGGGCTCGAACGGGTGCTGCGCCGCCGCACCGGGATCACGATTGCCCGTGAGGCGTGGCAGCTCGACAAATTGCCGCCGGACCTGCGTCCCACCTTTGCGGTGCAGGACGGGGGCGGCGAGATCGTCGCCACCGGCAAGGATCTCGGCGAATTGCGCACCCGGCTGGCCCCCGCGGTGCAGGCTGCCGTCGCCGAGGCCGGCGGCGGGATCGAACGCAGCGGTCTGCGAACCTGGCCCGGCGGCGCGCTCGCGCGCACGATCACGCGTGAGGTGGCCAATGGCGTGATCACGGCCTACCCGGCGCTGGTCGCGGGCGGCGAGACGGTGGACGTGCGGCTGCTTGCCTCGGAAACCGAGCAGGCAGCGGCGATGTGGGCGGGGACGAGGCGGCTGCTCGTGCTCACCACGCCGTCACCGGTGAAGGCCATCACCTCGCGGCTCGGCACGCGCGCCAAGCTCGTCCTCGCCGCCTATCCGTACGCGAGCGTCCCGGCGCTGCTCGCCGACTGCCACAGCGCTGCCGTCGATGAGCTCATAGCGCAAGCGGGTGGGCCGGCATGGGACGAGCCGTCCTGGGAGCGGCTGCAGGCGGAGGTGCGCGACGGCGTCGCGAAGGCCACCGCCGCCATCGTCGGTCAGATCGAGGAGATCGTCGCGGGCGCATCCGACGTCGCCGCGCTGCTCGCCCGGCCCGCGCCTTCAGCGCTTTCCGAAGCGCACGCTGACGTTCGCACCCAGCTGGAGAACCTGGTGGGCGCCGGCTTCGTCACACGCGCCGGCAGCGCGCGCCTTCCCGACCTCCGGCGCTACGTCCGGGCGATGAAGCGCCGGCTCGATCAGGTGGCGTCCGACCCGGAGCGCGACCGGGTCCGGCTGCGCGAGGTGGCGCAATTGCAGGCCGCCGCCGACAAGGCACCGGCGCCCATTGCCGGCGAGGCCCGGTGGCTCATCGAGGAGTTGCGGGTCAGCCTGTTCGCCCAGTCGCTGGGTACTCGCCAGCCGGTCTCCGTGCAGCGCATCTGGCGACTGCTGGACGGCTGAATCTCAGGCGACGCCGGCCAGTTCGGGCTCGAGTCCGGGCTCGCGCAGGCGCTCGGCGGCTGCCTCGGCGGTGGTTCTCGCCCAGCGGCCGGTCGTGAGGCAACCCAGCGTCAGGACCGCGAGGGCGCAGCCGACAAGAATCCACCAGCCGACGTGGCTCGCCTCGGCGAACCCCTCCTGAAAGCTGCCGACCACCCGTGCGGTTGCGGCCGAGCCGATGACCGCGACGCCGAGCGAGGAGCCGATCTGCCGGCTGGTCGAGGCGAAGGCCGCTGCCACGCCGGCCTGCTCGCGGGGCAGCCCCGACACCGCCGTATTGGTGATCGGCGCATTCACGACGCCGAAGCCGAAGCCGAAGATCGCATACGCGGTGAACAACCACGTGAGCGACGTGTCGGTCTGCAGCTGGGTGAGCATGAGCGTCGCGACGGTCATGGCAGCCCCGGCGGCGATCAGCGACGGGCGCGGTCCGTGGCTGCCGACGAGGCGCCCGGAAAGGGGCGCGAAGATCAGCGTCATACCGGCCATCGGGAGCGTGTAGAGGCCGGCGTGCAACGCCGAGAGGCCGCGAACGTCCTGCAAATAAAGGGTGTTCAGGAACAGGAAGCCGCCGAGTGAGGCGAAGGCGAACACGGCGATTGCGGTGGCGCCGCTGAAGGGCGCGCTGCGAAACAGCCGGACCTCGATCAGTGGCTGCACCCGGCGGCGTTCGTACGAGACGAGCGTGATCAACACGACGGCGCAGAAGGCGAACAGTCCCAGGGTGCGCGCCGAGAGGAAGCCGGCGGAGGGCCCTTCGATGATGGCGTAGGTCAGGCTGGCGAGCACGGCGATGACGAGGACCTGGCCCACCGGGTCGAGGCGGCGCGTATACGGCGCCTTCGACTCCGGCACGAAACGCGCGGCGAGCACGACGGCGGCGAGGCCCACTGGGATGTTGATCCAGAAGATCGAGCGCCAGCCGACCGATTCCACCAGCCCGCCGCCGATGACCGGGCCGAGCGCGAGGCTGATCCCCACGACGCCGCCCCAGACGCCGATGGCGCGGGCCCGCTCGCGGGGGTCGGTGAACGTGTTCGTGATGATCGACATGGCGACCGGGTTGAGCATCGAGCCGCCGACGGCCTGCAACATCCGGAAGGCGACCAGCCAGCCGAGGCTCGGCGCGACACTGCAGAGCCCTGACGACAGCGTGAAGAGCAACAGGCCGGTCTGGAACACCCGTCGCCGGCCGAGGCGATCAGCCGTCGACCCGGCCAGCATCAGCAGGCTTGCCAGCACCACGGTGTACGCGTCGAGCGTCCACTGCAGGCCCGAGACCGACGCGTGCAGATCGTTCTTGATCGACGGCAGCGCGACGTTCACAATCGTGACGTCGAGGCCCACGATGAACAGGCTCGAACAGCAGATGGCGAGCACGAGCACACACCGGCGCGGCGAAAGCTCGGGCATGCACGCTCCCTAATCCTTGCTGTCTGGCAACCTTTCACAGAGTACAACTTTATGTCGAAAATCCCGGCCACCCGGCAGGATGCTGATCGTGACGTCGGCGATAGTCATGAGCGACGCGCAGCGGCGCGCTCGGCTGGTGCGGCGGCACCTGCTGGCCGCTCCCGAGAGCGATCCGGTGGCCATCACGTCGGCCCTCGTCGCGCTGCACTCGACGGACCCGGCGTCGGTCTACCTGTCCGCAGCGGCACGCGGCTGCCCGCCCGCGACGCGCGCCCTCGACGCTGCGCTTTACGAGGACCGCTCGCTGGTGCGGATGCTCGGGATGCGGCGCACGATGTTCGTCGTGGCCGCAGACTTCGCGCCCGTGGTGCACGCGGCCGCCACCCGGGCCATCGCCGAGCGGGAGCGTTCGCGGCTGATCGGTTTCATCGAGGCCGGCGGGCTCGCCAAGGACGGGGCGACATTCCTCGCGAGACTCGAAGACGCGACGATGGAGGCGCTGCTCGAACGCGGGGAGGCGTACGGCACCGACCTCGGCGCCGCCGTGACCGGGCTGCGTCAGCAGATCGCCATCGCCGGCGGAACACAGAGCCTGACCACGCGGGTGCTCTTTATCCTCGCGGCCGAGGGACGCATCGTGCGCGGGCGGCCGAAAGGTTCGTGGATCAGCAGCCAGTACAGCTGGGCGCCGGCCCCGAAACCGCCTGCAACGACAGCGCAATTGCCGGCCGCCGATGCCCAGGCCCAACTCGCACGCGCCTACCTCGCCGGCTACGGCCCGGCGACCATCGCCGACATCCAGTGGTGGACCGGATGGACGGCCGGCGTGACGAAGAAGGCGCTGAAGCAGCTATCGACGCTCGACGTGCAACTTGCTCAGGGGGCGGCTTTCGTACTCGCTGACGACGACCCGGCAGATGACCCGCCCGCGCCCGCACCGGCCGCCCGGCTGCTTCCGGCGCTCGACCCGACGGTGATGGGCTGGACCGGACGCGATTTCTACCTCGACCCCGAGCACCGCGACCACACCCGCGAAGCCGCCTTGTTCGACCGTTCCGGCAATCCGGGGCCAACAGTGTGGTGGGGCGGGCAGATCGTCGGCGGCTGGGCGCAGCGCAAGGACGGAGACGTGGTCGTGCGGCTGCTGACCGACATCGGCAAAGCCGGTGCGTCAAGCGTCGAAAGCGAGGCGGCGCGGACCGCCGAGTTCTTCGGCGATGTCCGCGTCACGCCCCGCTTTCGTACTGCGCTGGAACGCTCGCTGATGAGCTGAGCGGCTAACCGGCGGCCCGGGTGGGTGCCTGGCGACGAGCGGCGGCGCCTTGCGGGCGACCGCTGCTGCCGTAGGACGGCCGGCGGCTGCGCGAGGAGTACCCCGAACGCCCGGCCGGACGCCCCGAACCTGCCGAGGTCGAGGTGCGTACCGGCGCCGGGGGCGGCGGCGGTACGGGCTCACCGGACGTGGCGATCTCCTGCACGGCCTCGTGGCCGGACGCGACCCGGTGGCTCACCGGGTTGACGCCCGCCTCGTCGTGCAGGTTGGCAAGCAGCCGCACCTGGCCGGGCTCGACGAGCGACAGCACCGTGCCCGTGGCGCCCGCTCGCGCGGTCCGTCCGGAGCGGTGCAGGTAATCCTTCGAGTCGTTCGGCGGATCGAAGTGCACGACCAGATCGACATCGTCGACGTGGATGCCACGCGCAGCGACGTCGGTGGCCACGAGCACCCGCGGGTGTCCGGCCGCGAAGCCGGCGAGCGCCCGCTGGCGCTGGTTCTGGTTGAGATTGCCGTGGATGGCCGCCGCCGGGGCGCCGGCCCGGGTCAGCTGGAGTGCCAGCCGATCCGCGCCGTGCTTGGTGCGCACGAAGAACAGCGTGCGAGCCGGCCGGCTCGCGATCTCGGCCGCGATGGCCACCTTGTCGCCGCCCTGCGTGACGAAGACGCGGTGATCGGCGAGCTCCACCGGAGCGTTGGCGGAGGCCACGGCGTGGATGCCGGGATCGGTCAGGTAGCGGGTCACGAGCTTGTCGACCCCGCGATCGAGAGTCGCCGAGAACAGCATGCGCTGCCCACCCGGCACCGTCTCATCCAGCAGCTGGGTGACCGCCGGCAGGAAGCCGAGATCCGCCATGTGGTCAGCCTCGTCGAGGACAGTGATGACCACCCGGTCGAGGCGCACGGCGCCGCGCTCGAGGAGGTCGATCAGCCGGCCGGGGGTGGCTACGACGAGGTCGACCCCGCGGCGCAGCGCGTCGATCTGCTTGCCCATCGGGGCACCGCCGTAGACGGTGGTGAGCCGGACGCCGACCGCATGGCCCAGCGGCGCCAGTACGTCAGCGACCTGGCGGGCGAGCTCGCGGGTAGGCACGAGAACCAAGCCGCGCGGGGACCGCTCGACGCGTTCTCCCACGGTCTCGGCGAGCCGGGCGAGCATGGGCAGGCCGAAACCGAGTGTCTTGCCCGATCCGGTCTGGGCGCGGCCCAGAACGTCACGCCCGGCAAGGGCATCGGGCAGGGTGCGCGCCTGGATCGCGAACGGCGCGAGCATCCCGCGCCGGGTGAGCGTCGTGACGAGTGCCTCAGGCAGGCCCAGCTGGGCGAAGGTCATGTCAGCAGCCGGTGCGGGTGCGGACAGGGCGGCGGTGAGCGCAAGGTCGAGCTCCGACGGCTGCTTGCGGCGCGGCGCCGGCGCGGACGAGCGGCCCGCAGGCCGGCGGCCAGGGGCAGAACGCTTGCGGTTGTTGGAGAAAGAGGGGTTGTTGGAATAGGACGAGGCCGCCCTGGGGCGGCGCACGTGCTCAGGCAAGGAGAAACTCCATCAGCGGTTGTAGGCCGCGACATGCTTGGAGACGGTCGTCATCGCCTGGCTCGTAACCAGTCGGACGCGAACTCTCGGAACAAGCGACCTCGCGGGCCACTCGCCCGCGGGAGCGGCGGAAAAAACGTCCCGCCACATGCAAGGTTATCAGCGATCACCACATAACCGGCACCGTCGCCGCTGCGTGTGGCGAGGATCCCGCCTGCTGGGGCAGATCAGCGGGCGCTCAGCGCGAGCCGGCGAAGGCCCGGTAGCGTTGTCGGGGATGACATTTCCATCCCCGGACATCCGGCCGGCCACGCGCCCGCCCGCGCCTTTGCTGCTCGGTGGACTCATGACCGCCTGGCTCGGAGCGTGGCTGTCAGGGCGCGCCGCCAGCGACGATCTGCTGGCCGGTGCTCAGCGCGGCGACGCACCCCACACCGTGCGCGGTTTGCCCGACGAAATGGGCCCTGTGCCGTTGTCACGGGTGCTGCCGCTGCTGCGCCGCGCCGCGCCGGCTGACGTCTCGCTCCGCCTTCCGGTGCCCGGAGATCCCGACGGAATGACAGGGCCGGTGCTGGCGAAAGCCTTGCGCGCCGGCGAGGCCGTGGCCATTCAGCCCGAAGACCCCGCCGGCCACGGATGGTTGCTCACCCCAGAGGTCGACGTCCGGGGCTCTTCGCTGGAGCCGCTCGTGACGATCGAGTGGGAGCTCACCCCGATCACCGGCCGTTTGAACGCCGGCCCGGCCAACGCCGACACCCTGCGCCAGGCCGAGCACGTGCTCTCCGAAAGCGTCACCGCGGCCGCTGAGGTCATCGCCGAGATCGGTCAGGTAGGGCATCTGAGCCCGGAGATCGTCACGGCCATCCAGTCGCTACGCAAGCGCCACGGCCTCAAACTGCCCTTGCCGCAGGGCTCGCCTCCGGATGCGATCCGGGTGCTCACCACCGCGCAGCGGCTTGAGGCGGTCGTCGAGCTTGCGGCGGGCGAGCAACCGCTCAGCGCTGCTGCCGACGCGCGCCGCATGGAGGCGCTGCGCGAGGTGTCACGCGCGGTACGCGACGCCTTCCGGCTCGCCTTCGCGGCGTGCGCCGCCGGTGACAGCTGGCAGTGATCTCGGCCCGAAGGGCGTCGGGTCAGCTCGCCAGCCGCGCCGGAAAGCCGCCCGTCGCCACCGGACCCCAGCGCTCAATCGTCATACGTAGCAGGCTTTTTCCCTGCCGCTGCATCGCCTCGCGGTAGTCGTCCCAGTCAGGGTGCTCGCCGGAAATGCCCCGGTAGTACTCGACCAGACCATCGAGTGCGTCGGGCATGTCGAGCACCTCGGCCACCCCGTCGAGCTGGATCCAGGCGCCGCCGAAGTCGTCGGACAGGATGCACGCCGAGACCGTCGGATTGCGCCGCGCGTTCGCTGTCTTCGCGCGTTCGGGATAGGTGGAGATCACCAGCCGGCCCTCGGCGTCGACCCCACAGGTGACGGGGCTGAGCTGCGGCGAACCATCGGCGCGGGTCGTCAGGAGCAGGCAGTGGTGGCGCGGGCGGATGAATTCGAGCATTTGCTCGCGCGAGACCTGGTCGGCAGTGGCGATCTTCGGCATGTCCTCAAGTCTGCCCGCCTTCCCGTGTTGAATCACGGGCGACAGCGAAGGAGCCGCTCATGACCCGCGACATCCGCGTTGCCGTCCTCGGCGGCGGTTCCTGGGGCACGACCGTCGCCTCGCTCGCCGCCGCCCGCACCGAGACGGTGCTCTGGGCCCGGCGGCAGAGCACCGTTGACGCGATCAACGACCGCCACGAAAACTACGACTATCTCCAGGGATTGGCGCTGCACCCGCGGCTGACGGCGACCACCTCGTTGAAGGACGCGGTCTATGAGGCCGACGTCGTCGTCGTCGGCGTCCCGTCACAGTCGTTTCGCGAGACCCTCACCGACATCGCCGACTTCCTGCGACCCTGGATCCCGCTGGTGAGCCTGTCGAAAGGGCTCGAGCGTGGCACCCGCATGCGGATGACCCAGGTGATCGAGGACGTGCTGCCCGGCCATCCCGCCGGCGTGCTGTCCGGCCCCAACCTGGCACGGGAGGTGCTGCAGGGATTCGCCGCCGCCGCCGTGATCGCGATGCCCGACCAGCATCTGGCCGAGTCTTTGCAGCGGGTCTTCGCCAGCACCGTTTTCCGCGTCTACACCAACAATGACGTGATCGGCTGCGAGCTCGGCGGGGCGCTGAAGAACGTCATCGCCATCGCTGCCGGCATGGCCGAGGGGCTCGGTGTCGGCGACAACACCCGGGCGATGGTCATCACCCGCGGCTTGGCGGAGATGACCCGGCTCGGCGTCGCGATGGGCGGCGATCCGCGCACGTTCGCCGGGCTGACCGGGCTCGGAGACCTGATGGCGACGTGCCTGTCGCCGCTCTCGCGCAACCGCCGGGTGGGTGAGGAGATCGCCCGCGGCCGCACCGTCGAGGAGATCACCACCCAGCTGGGCATGGTCGCGGAGGGCACCAAGAGCGCCCAGAGCGTCGTCGAGATCGCCCACGCGCACGGCGTGGAGGTACCGGTCGCCGAAGAGGTGGCCGCGGTGGTCCGGGGTGAGCGCACCGCGCAGCAGGCCTACCGCGGGCTCGGCAAGGTGCGTCCGACGTCGGAGCTTCACGGCGTCGTCTGATCCCTCACCAGACCCGTACCCGTCGAAAAAGACACAACTTTTGCGGCGGACGCGAGCAAACCCGGCGTGTCGGTACGACACGCCGGGCAGCTCGGCAACTCTGTGGCCTTTTCGACGAAGCCCAACCCGTCAGACGGTGATCAGCTCCGGCGCCGCCTCGACGCTCGCCTGATCGGGGAGCTGTGTGGTCGGCCGGCGGTTCGGGATGAGCGTGGCGGCCACCGCGCCGAGGCCCAGCACGATGGTGCCGACGAGCAGCGCGGGACGCAGCCCGTCGACGAACGCGGCCTTCGAGCCGAAGCTGCCGGCGGCGCTGAACACCGACCCCAGCACGGCGACGCCCATGGTGCCGCCGAGCTCACGGAAGGAGTTGTTGGTTCCGCTGGCCACGCCCTGCTCGTCCACTGAGACGCTGCCGAAGACAACCGTCGCGACCGGCACGAAGAACAGGCCCATGCCGATTCCGGAGAGCACGAACGCGGGGATGAGCGAGCCGTAGGTGACCGAGGTGCTGGTCAGGATCGCGATCCAGGCAAGGCCGGCGGTCTGCAGCGCGAGTCCGGCGGCCAGCAGCGGCTTGCCACCGATGCGGTCAGAAAGCGGGCCGGCGATCGGCGCCACGAGCACCGGCATCGCGGTCCACGGCAGGGTCCGCAGGCCGGCGGCGAACGGCGAGTAGCCCATGGCGGTCTGCAGGAACTGCGACAGCAGGAAGACGCTGCCGAACATCCCGAAGCTCATGAGCAGAGCCGCGATGTTGACGGCGGTGAACGACCTGCTGCGGAAAAGACGCAGCGGCAGCATCGGGGCGGGCGTCCGGTTCTCCCAGATCAGGAAGGCGGCGACCAGGGCCGCGCCGAGGCCCAGCGCGGTGAGCACCTGGGTGCTGGTCCAGCCGTGGCCGTTGCCACGCACGATCCCGAAGACGATCCCGAACAGGCCCGCGCTGATCAGCACCAGCCCGGTCAGGTCCAGGCGCTTGGTGGGGCCGGCCTGCTCCGTGAGCACGCGGCGGGCGGCGGGGATGAGCAGCAGGCCGATCGGGACGTTGAGCCAGAAGATGAACTCCCAGCTGGCACCTTGCGTCACCGCTCCGCCGACCACCGGGCCGAGGGCGACGGCGAGTCCGGAGGCCGCACCCCAGACGCCGAGGGCGGCGCCGCGGCGGTGCGCCGGCACCGACGCCGAGAGCAGGGTGAGGGAGAGCGGCATGACCGCTGCGCCGCCGATGCCCTGCAGTGCTCGGGCGATGATCAGCATCTCTGCGTTGGTGGAGAGGGCCGCGGCCGCGGAGGCCAGGGTGAAGAGCGTGAGGCCGGCGAGAAAGACCCGGCGACGGCCGAGCCGATCACCGAGCGCGGCGGCCGGCAGCAGCAGCACCGCGAAGGTCAGGGTGTACGCGTTTACCGTCCATTCCAGGCCTTCGAGCCCGGCGTGAAGGTGTTCGCGGATGGAGGGCAGCGCCGTCGTCACGACGAGGTTGTCGAGGGCGACCATGAACGCCGCCACGGAGGTGACGACGATGGTCGCCACGGCATTCGGGCCGGAACGACTCTTCAAAGCATCGGTGAGAGCCATCGGACGTTCTCCTGTCCTGCAGGTGGCTAGTGAGTAGCCACTAACTTTGATGTGCAGACGTGTTATGGGCAAGTGAATTTCGAGAAGTGTTTTTCGGGAGTGAGTTCAGTTGATCGCGGTCGCGGTCAGGCTGCCGTAGCAGCCCCGAGCAATCGCTCGGCAAGATCCTCTGGGCAGTCGACGCCGAGGCCCATTGCCGCAGCGACGTTCAGCAGCATGCCGACCGCCATGAAGTCGCGGGACTGCTCGACCGACATGCCGGTCAGCACGATCGCCTCATCCCACAGCCGGCCGAAGCCGCGCCGGGTGGCCTCACGGACGGCCGCATCGTCGCAGGCTGCCGCGTACGCGTGGAGCTGGAGCTTGAGGAAGGTCTCATCGCGAAGGAGCTCGACGTAGGCATTGCCCATCTGCTCCTTCGCCTCCATCCCCGTGTAGCCGTCAGCGGCCTCGCGCATGACCTTCAGGACCCGCTCGAAGGTGCGCTCGACCGCGGCGACGAACAGCTCTTTCTTGGTGGGATAGAGCCGGAAGAGATAGGGCTGGCTGATGCCGGCCCGGCGAGCGATGGCGTCAGTGCTGGTGCCGTCGAGCCCGCCCGAGGCGAACTCGATGAGAGCGGCTTGCAGGACGTCCTCACGACGCTCTTCGGCGGTGCTACGGCTTGCCATGAGGAGAAAGTTAGTGACCACTCACAACTCTGTCAACCCCCAACCTGTCGCGGCTCTGATCGGGCTGCGCTAGCGTGCTCGCGTGGCCGCCTCACTTGATCCGGATCGTTCCGAATGGGATGTCATCGTTGTTGGCGGCGCTCCCCCAGGTGAGAACGCTGCCCAGTACGCGACGCAGGACTCCGGGCTCGAGGCGGTCATCGTCGAGGAGGCCCTGCTCGGCGGCGAGTGCTCTTTCTGGGCGTGCATGCCCAGCAAGGGCCTGCTGCGCCCGGTCGAGGTGCTCGAGATCGGCCGCCACCTTCCCGGCATCAAGCAGGCACTTCTTGGCCGCGGCCTCGACGTCAACGCCGTGCTCGCCCGCCGCGACACGATCGTCAACCACCTCGACGACACCTCGCAGGTCGACTGGTGCATCAACACCGGGATCGACGTGATCCGCGGTCATGCCAGCCTGGACGGCGAGAAGACGATTGTCGTCACCAAGCCCGACGGCGGCACCCGCACCATCAGGGCGCGGCACGCGGTCGTGCTCGACACCGGCTCCTCGGCCGCGGTTCCCGATATCGACGGCTTGCGCGCGGCCCGCCCGTGGATCTCCCGCGACGTCACCAACATCCACACCATCCCGCAGCGGGTCGTGATCATCGGCGGTGGCGTGGTCGCGTGCGAGGCAGCTACGTGGCTGAACGGCCTCGGCGTCGAAGAGCTGACGATCGTGCAGGCCGGGCCCCGGCTGCTGGAGCGCAACGAGCCGTTCGCCAGCGAACTGGTGGCCGACCACCTGCGCGGCGCGGGAGTGCGGCTGGAGCTGAGTTCGAAACTCACCTCGGTGTCGCGCCCGCACGTGAACGACGAGGGCTACGGGGTCCTGCACGGCGGTGAGGTCACGGTCACGCTGGACACCGGAACGGTCATCACCGCCGACGAGATCGTCGTCGCAGTCGGTCGCCGGCCCAACAGCACCGACATCGGGCTGGCGACGGTGGGCCTCGATGAGGGCGGCTTCGTCTCGGTCGATGACCACATGACCGTGACGGATGTGCCCGGCGAATGGCTGTACGCGATCGGGGATCTCACCGGCCGCGCGCTGCTGACCCATATGGGCAAGTACCAGGCCCGGGTGGCCGGGGACGTCATCGCCGCGCGAGCGACCGGGGTCGCCCTGGACCCCGGCGTCTACAGCCGGCACGCCGATCTGGCCGACCACGACCGGGTGCCGCAGGTGACCTTCACCAATCCCGAGGTGGGTTCGGTCGGACTGACGGAGCACGACGCTCGCGAGGCGGACATCGACGTCGAGACGGTCGACTACGACCTCGCCGCTCTCGCGGGCACCTACGTCGCGCGGGAGGACTACGTCGGGCGCGCGAAGCTGGTGATCGACCGGGGTTCGGACACCATCGTGGGTGCGACGTTCGTTGGCTCCGAGATCGGCGACATGGTGCACGCCGCCACGATTGCCATCGTCGGCAAGGTGCCGGTCGCGGCGCTGTGGCATGCGGTGCCGAGCTACCCCACCCCCAGCGAAATCTGGCTTCGCCTGCTCGAAACTCTGGGCCGCCAGCGCCACAAGGCCGCGCAGGCCGCCGCGGCGCCCGCAAAAACCGGCGCGACATTGGGCTCGTGAGTTGGCAGGCTCGATGGGTGGACCAGACAGCCAGCTTCATCACCTTTGCCACTGCTGATCTCGACGCGGCACGCGCGTTCTACTCCGGCGGCCTCGGCTGGACCCCGATCCTCGACGTGCCAGGCGAGATCATCTTCTTCCAGGTCGGCCATGGTCTGACGCTCGGCCTGTTCGAGGCCGCGCACTTCAGCGCGGATCTCGGCGATTCGGGAGCGCCCCCGGTCCCGATCCAGGGCATCACCCTCTCGCAGAACGTGAATGGTCCCGCAGACGTCGACGCCGTGGTCGCCGCAGCCGAAGCCGCGGGCGCCACCGTCGTGAAAGCGCCTCAGTTTGCCGCGTTCGGCGGCTATCACGGGCATTTCCGCGATCCCAACGGCATCATCTGGGAGATCGCACACAACCCGGGTTGGCGCGTCGAGGCCGACGGCCGGGTACGGCTCGACGCCCCGTCGGACGCATAGCTGCAGCGGTCATGAGTTCCGTGCCCGACCGTGAGGGCAACGGGGCGCCCGGCCCTTGGGTCCGGGGCGGATCGGGCCGTTCGGGTGACCGGCCCCGCCGCAACTTCTTCGAGAAATTCACCATCGACATCGACAACGTCTGGCGTGCTCGGTTCCAGGCGATGCAGGACGACATCGACGCCCTCACCGCACCCGGGGACGACGTCGATTCCCTTATACACAAGGCAGATCAGGCGCTGTACGCGGTGAAGTCACAAGGCCGAAACCGGATCGCGTGGCACGCGAGCGCGGCCCAGGAAGCCTCTGCCTGAGCCGCGGCTCGCGGGCGAGGCCTACGCGCCGATTCCCGCCCGAATCGTCTGGCGCAGCGAGCCCATCGTGGCCAGGACAGCACTCGGCTCGTAACCGCAATGAGCCATGCAATTGTTGCACCGCGGGTCCTTGCCGCGCCCGAAGTTCTCCCAGTCCGTGGTGTCGAGCAGCTCCTGCCAGGTCTCGGCATAACCGTCGTCCAGCAGGTAGCAGGGCTTCTGCCAGCCAAGCAGCGAGTAGGACGGAATCCCCCACGGCTTGCACTCGAAATCCGCCTTGCCCTCGAGGAAGTCGAGAAACAGCGGCGAGTGGTTCAGCCGCCACTTCTTGCGACGCTTGTCATCGAACGCCTTCTTGAACAACTCACGGGTTTGCGTGACGCCGAGGAAGTGATCCTGGTCCGGCGCCTTGGAGTAGGCGTAGCCGGGCGAGATCTGCATGTTGTCGACGCCGAGTTCGTCATTGAGGTAATCGAGCACCTCGATGACGGTCTGCGGGGTATCGGTGTTGAAGAACGTGGTGTTGGTGGCGACCCGGAAGCCGGCGGCCTGAGCCTGCTTGACCGCGGCGACGGCCTCGTCGAACACGCCTTCCTTGCACACCGACTCGTCGTGGCGTTCACGCAGCCCGTCGATGTGGATGACCCACGTGAAGTCGCGATGCGGCTTGAAGCGATGCAGATGCTTGGGCAGCAGCACCGCGTTGGTGCACAGCAGCACCATGCGCTTGTCGGCAATCAGCGCGTCGACCAGCTGGTCGATCTGCGGATGCATCAGCGGCTCGCCGCCGGCGATCGAGACCACCGGCGCACCGCACTCGCGTACCGCCGCGAGTGCCTGCTCGACCGGCATGCGTTGCTTCAGCAGGCTCGCCGGCTGCTGGATCTTCCCGCATCCCGCGCACGCCAGGTTGCACGCGAAGAGTGGCTCGAGCTCCAGCACGAGCGGAAACTTCTCCGTCCGGCGCAGCTTCTGCTTCAACAAATACGACCCGATCCGAAGGTTCTGCCTCATGGGCATGGCCACGTCAGGTCACCTCCTTTGGCAGGGCGAATCGGATGTCTTCGGTTACTGTGCTGCGCTCGTGCACTCTGATCGGGCCCAGGCCCGAAAGGCAATGGACTAATTCGTCGACGAGCCCCGGCGGCGCCGAGGCACCGGCGGTCAGCCCGATCCGTCGCACGCCGCGCAGCCGATCGAGGTCGAGCTCGCTCGCGTCGTCGACCAGGAGGGCCGGCGCACCGGCGCGCTCCGCGACCTCGACGAGACGAGCGGAGTTCGAGGAATTCTGCGACCCGACCACGATGACGAGGTCGGCGTCGACCGCGACCTCCCGCACCGCCTTCTGGCGATTGGTGGTGGCATAGCAGATGTCATCGGACGGCGGAGCCACGATGGCCGGGAAGCGCTCCCGCAGCGCCAGCGCTACCTGCTCGGCTTCATCGACGGCGAGGGTGGTCTGTACGGCATAGGCGACGCGCGACTCGTCCTCCACGGTGACGCTGCGGGCTTCGTCCAACCCGTTGATGACGACAACCCGATCGGCCGCCTCACCGACGGTGCCGACCACTTCCTCGTGGTCGTTGTGGCCGAGCAGGAAGACCGTGCGTCCCAGCTCGGCATGGCGACGCACCTCATGGTGCACCTTGGCCACCAGAGGGCAGGTCGCGTCGATAAAACGCAGACCACGATTGACGGCTTCCGATCGCACCTGAGGCGCGACGCCATGGGCGGCGAAGATGACCCGCGAACCGTCGGGCACCTCGTCGAGCTCCTGGACGAAGACGGCGCCGCGCTCCTCGAGATCATGGACGACATGGGCGTTGTGCACGATCTGGCGACGGACGTAGATCGGTGCTCCGAAGCGCTCGAGCGCAGCAGCCACCGTGTCGATGGCGCGCTCGACACCGGCGCAGAACGAGCGCGGCGACGCGAGCAGGATCTCCCGCTCGTCGGTGGCAGCTGCCCATTGTTCCAGCAGAGGCGCGATCCGGCGGACGGTGCGTAAGGCGACGAGGCCGCGTTTGATGATGCCGGGATGCCACAGCGGCGCCGCCGCGGTATCGGTCACGACGCGTACGGCGGCGAAAGGAACCCCTGCAGCAGCCGCAGCCGCAGCGATCGGCGCCGTCTCCATGTCGACGGCGATGGCCCCGGCGTCTTCGAGTTCCTGGCGCTGCGCGGGGGTGGTCGTCGGCTTTGACCCGCTGATGGTGGCGAGCGGACCGACGTGGACCCGCGCTCCGGCGCGGCGCAGCAACGCGGCCAGCAACGGGGCGGATGGGCAGGGAAAAGTCCCGGATTCACTGAGGACTTCGCTCGCGACCACGACGTCGCCGGCGAGTACGTGCGGCGCGATTGCGCCGGCGACTCCCAGCACCGCCACCGGGCCCTCGCCGGCGCCGTGGCGTGCGACGGTGCGTTCGGCTCGCGTCACACCCATACCGCTGCGGACGACGACGGCCTCGGCAAGCCTGCCCCGCACCGCGGCCCGCTCAGCCAGCATGGGGGTGAACACCGTGAACCGCTTGCGCGGATCGCCCGGCGTATCACCCGGCTGATCACCCATCGTTGGCTCCGCCGGCACTGGTAGCAAGGCAGTAGCGGCCGAGGGCCGAGACCGGGAACACGTGCCGGTACAGGTGATAGTTGATGTAGAAGTCGCCCGGGAATCCGGTGCCGGTGAACTGCGGTTCGTCCCACGTTCCGTCCGGCGTCTGGCGCGACACGAGCCATCCGATTCCGCGCTCGATGCTCGCCGGGTCGCCCTCGGCGGCCAGCAGCGCCAGCAACGCCCATGCCGTCTGCGACGCCGTGGATTCGCCGCGGCCGGCCCAGGCGGGATCGTGGTAAGAGCGCATGTCTTCGCCCCAACCACCGTCCGCGTTCTGGTGTTCCACCAGCCAGCGGATGGCCCGCACGATCGGCGGAGAGGACGCGGCCACCCCGGCCGCGGTCAGCGCCGGCACCACCGCACCGACTCCGTAGACGTAGTTGCAACCCCAGCGCCCGAACCACGAGCCATCCGGCTCCTGCTCGCGCAGCAGCCAGGCAACGCCGCGCTGACCCGCGGGAGTGTCAGCCAGTCCCTCGGCGGCGAGCGCTTCGACGACGTGAGCGGTGACGTCTGCCGACGGAGGATCGATGACCGCGCCGAAGTCGCAGAACGGCAACTTGTAGGCAAGTTCGCGGGTGTTGTCGGCGTCGAAGGCGCCCCAGCCGCCGTCCTTGCATTCCATCCCGACCATCCACTCGAACCCGCGGGCGATCGCGCCGCTGCCCGGCGGGAGCACTCGCCGCAATCCGAGCAGCACCTCGGCAGTGTCGTCGGTGTCGGGATAGCCGTCGTTCTCGAACTCGAACGCCCAGCCGCCGGGAGCGAGCTTCGGCCGCTTCACGGCCCAGTCACCGCTCACCCGGATCTCTTCGGACTCGATCCACCGCGCGGCCCGTTGCACCATCGGATCCTCTGGAGCGACGCCGGCGTCGAGCAGTCCGTTGAGCGCGAGCGCCGTGTCCCAGACCGGCGACTGGCACGCCTCGAGCCGGCGGACGGGGCCTTCCGGGGTCGGCTCGTGGACCAAAAATCCTTCGAGACCCCGGATGCCACTGGCCATGACCGGGGAGTCGAGCGGGTAGCCGCTCAGATGCAACGCGAGCAGCGAGTACACCCACGGGGGCTGGATCCCGCCCCATCCGCCGTCGGCTTCCTGACGGGCGATGATCCACTTGGCCGCCTTGCGCATCGCCATCCGTCGCACCGGCGCCACCGGTCGCTTCGCGTAGCCGTGCAGAACGCGGTCGAGCCGCTGGAAGAACCCGCCCCAGGACCGGGCCGGCAGCCGAGCATCGGCGACCTGTCCGGTGCGTATCTCGTCAATCCCGACGGGCAGCGCGCGTTGCGGGCGAAGGGTCATCACGATGGTGAGCGGCACCACGGTCTGGCGGGCCCAGCACGCAAAATCGTAGATGTTGAAGGGGACTTGGCGGGGCAGGAACATCAGCTCGGGAGGCAGGTTCGGCAGTTCGTCCCACGACCAGAGTCCGAAGAGGGCCAGCCAGATCCGGGTGAAGACGCGCGAGTTCTCGACGCCGCCGTGCTGCAGGATCCACGAGGTGGACTTCGCCAGATGAGGCGCGTCGGCGGGATCGCCGGCGAGCCGCAGCGCGACCCACGCTTCGACGGTGGTGGACAGGTCCCCGGGGCCGCCGTAGAAGTTCGCCCATGTGCCGTCCTCGCGCTGCTGCGAGCGGATCCAGGCGGCGGCCTGCTCGGTCTGCCGGGTGGTGCGGATGCCCAGGAACTCGCGCAGGAGCAGGTCCTCCGCGTCCATGGTCACGTTGGTCTCTAGCTCGCCCTTCCACCAACCCGCGTCATCCTGCTGGTCGCGCAAATGGCCGATGGCGCGTTCGAGCGCCACCTCCGCAGCGGTGCCAGGAATGACTTCCAGGTCGGATGAGACGACCTGCAAGCGTTCAGAAGCGACGCTCATGCACGCCGCTTCGCGAGGTTCACAAGCAATCGCACCGAGGCTGGGTTCATCGGCGACGACCTCCGATTCCTCATAGCTTGGGACCATTCTGCCCGTACTGCCCCGAAGTACTGGGATGCGGCCCGCTTGCGCACCCGGCAATATGGCAGAACGACCAAGGAGGCTCCGTTGCTGTCCCCATTCTTGTGTGTTTCTGCCCGGCCGTACGGTTACGCCGCACTGTGCGCGCAAGAAGATGCCGAAAACTGACCTTCCGCGCCCTGGCAAGGTCAGCCCGGCGGACCGGGAATGGCTCGATGGGCGCATTGCTGCGCTCGATGCCGCGCGTGCGAAACGGGAGAACTTCCCGGTTGCCAGCCGGCTGCTGCGCGCGCAGCGGCGGCGCCACCTGCTCGACGTCTACGTTCTCGCGCGGCTGATCGATGACGTCGGCGATGAGGCTCCCGGCGACCGCCTCGCCCTGCTCGATCTGATCGACGCCGAGCTCGACCTCGTCTCGGCAGGCGTCGCGAGCCGGCGGCCGACGCTGGCGCCCGTCGCGGCACTCGTGCCGGCGGCGCGCGACCACGGCCTGTCGATGCGCCCCTTTCACGATCTGGTCGCCGCCAACCGGATGGACCAGGAGGTCACCCGCTACGCCGACTTCGCCGAGCTGCGGGGCTACTGCCGGCTGTCCGCGGAACCGGTGGGCCATCTCGTGCTCGCCCTCTGGGATCTCGACGACCACCGGCGCGTCGCCCTGTCCGACGACGTGTGCACCGGACTGCAGATCGCCGAGCACCTGCAGGACGTGGGCGAGGACCTGGCGGCCGGGCGCATCTACCTGCCCGAAGACGCGCTTGCCCGGCATGGGGTGACTGCCGAGATGCTCGGGGCCTCGCGTCAGCTGTCGGCCGCCGACCGCGCGCGTATCGAATCCTTGCTCGCGGAGCTCGCCGAGCGGGCAAGGATCCTGCTCGCAGCCGGGCCACCGCTGACCCGGCTGATCCCGGGCGCGGCGCGGATCGCCATGGCCGGCTTCACCGCCGGTGGCCTCGCGGCCCTGGATGCCGTGCGCGCCGCCGGTGCCGACGCGGTGCACGTGACCCCTGCGCCCAAGAAGAGCCGCGTGCTCTTGCACACCGTCCGCACCCTGGCGGCAGCGGGGATCCGTGGCTGAACGGGCCTTAGCTGCCGGATCAGCCCGATCTGCCGTCGTGGTCGGCGGAGGTCTCGCCGGCCTGTCCGCTGCACTCGACCTGGCCGAGGCAGGGTGGCGGGTCACGGTGCTCGAGGCCCGGCCACGCCTCGGCGGCGCGACCGCGTCTTTCACCCGCGACGGCATCACGCTCGACACCGGGCAGCACGTCTTCCTGCGATGCTGCACCGCCTACCGCGGCTTCCTGCAGCGGCTCGGGGTCGAGCATCTCACCGAGCTCCAGCCCCGGCTCGACGTGACAGTGCTGCATGGCGAGGGCTCCAACGTCCGCGCCGCGCACTTGCGCCGCAGCCGGTTCCCCCTCCCGCCGCCGCTGCATCTGGCCGGCGGATTGCTGCGTTACGACGCGATGCCGCTCGGGCAGCGGCTGCGTAGCGTCCCGGCGGTGCTGGCACTCGCCCGGCTGAACCAGGAGGACCGCTCGGTCGACGAACGCTCTTTCGGGGACTGGCTCGACGCGCACGGCCAGCGGGGGCTGAGCCTGCCCGCGCTGTGGGAGCTGCTGACCGTCGCCACCCTGAACGCGCCGCCGCGGGAGGCAAGCCTGGCGCTCGCCGCCAAGGTCGTGCGCACCGGGCTGCTCGAGACGGCAGGCGGCGCCGACATCGGCTACAGCAAGGTGCCACTCGGTGAGCTGCACGGCGAGGCCGGGCGCGCCAGGCTCGAGGCGCTCGGGGCTGACGTGCGAACCGGCTGCCGGGTGCGCGAGGTGCGCTCGTCAGCCGACGGTTGGCGGGTCGAGACAGAGGCGCAAGAGCTGCTTGCCGACGCGGTCGTGCTGGCCGTCCCCCACGATGCCGCCGCCGACCTCGCCCCGGCGCAGGCCTGCGTGGACGGCGCGGGACTGCAGGCGCTCGACAGCAGCCCGATCGTCAACGTCCACGTGTTCTACGACCGTCATGTGATGGATGAGCCGTTCGCCGCCGCCCTGGGCTCGCCGGTGCAGTGGGTCTTCGACCGCACCCAGGCCGCAGGCGTGGCGAGCGGTCAGTACCTCGCGATCTCGCTGTCGGCGGCGGCCGACTGGCAGCAGCGCAAGGCTGCCGACATCGAGGAGGTCTTCGTCGCCGAGCTGGCGCGGCTGCTGCCGCGGGCGCAGGCTCGCCACGTCCAGCGCGTCCTGGTGACCCGGGAGCCCCACGCCACGTTCGCCCAGCGCCCGGGACAGCTGGTGCGCCGGCCGGTGAACCGGACCGCGGCGCCCGGGGTAGTGCTGGCCGGAGCGTGGACCCGCACCGGGTGGCCCGCGACCATGGAGGGGGCCGTTCGCAGCGGTCAGGCGGCGGCACGTGCGTTGTTGCCGGTATGAGCGCGCCGTCATGACAGAATTGACGGCAGATGTCGCTGGGGGGAACGACGGCTCGCGAACGGAGGTCGATGACGGCGAACGTGTCGACGTTGGACGAGGCCTACGCTGAGTGCAAACGGATCACCCACCAGCAAGCTCGCAATTTTTCGTACGGAATCCGGCTGCTACCGGCGCAGAAGCGCTCGTCGCTGTCGGCGGTGTACGCGTTCGCCCGGCGCGCCGACGACATCGGTGATGATCCCGATCTACCTCAGGACGTGAAGGTCGAGCGCCTCGCCGCGCTTCGCGCCCAGCTGGATGATCTTGGAGCGACGGAGAGCGACCCGGTGCTGGTGGCGCTCGATGACACCCGCCGGCGCTTCCCGCTGCCGCTCGAGGCGTTGCAGGAGCTGATCGACGGCATCGAGATGGACGTCCGCGGCACCACGTACGCCACGTTCGATGACCTGGTGCTGTACTGCCGGCGGGTGGCCGGCACCGTCGGGCGGCTCTGCCTGTCGATCTTCGGCGGCACCACGCATCCTGACGCGCCGAGGCTGGCCGATCAGCTGGGTGTCGCACTGCAGCAGACGAACATCCTGCGCGACGTCCGCGAGGATCTCGGCAACGGCCGGGTCTACCTCCCGAAGGAGGATCTGGACCGGTTCGGCGTCACGCTCGAACTCGACGAGCAGGGAAACCTGCGCGGTCCCGCCGGGCCTTTCGCAGACATGATCCGCGCCGACACCGCACGCGCCGAGCAGTGGTACCGAGAGGGATTCGCCCTTCTGGACCTGCTGGATCGCCGCAGTTTCGCCTGCTGCGCCGCCATGGCGGGCATCTACCACCGGCTCAACGGCGTGATCGCTGCCGATCCGGCGGCAGTACGAACCCAACGGCTCTCGCTGTCCGGCGCCGACAAGGCGAAGGTCGCGGCACGCAGCCTGGCAGGAAGGCGGCCATGACGATCTACGCGCCGCAGGCGACGGGTGCCGAGGGGCTCCCCCGGGTGCTCGGCGAGCTTCGAGAGCTCACCGAGCCCGCAATCCGCGAGACCGTGTCGCGCCTGCACCTGGGCCTGGAGCGGGTGGAGTCCTACCACCGCGGCTGGACCACGGTCGAGGGTAAACCTTCCGGGCGTCCCACCGGTAAGGCCCTGCGCTCGGCGCTGGCCGTGCTGTCCTCGCGCGCGGTCAAGGGATCGGACGAGTACGGCATTGCCGCCGCCGTCGCCGTCGAACTGGTGCACGACTTTTCCTTGCTGCACGACGATTTGATGGACGGCGACACCCGCCGCCGCCACCGTCCGACGGCCTGGGTGGCGTACGGCGCCGGAGCCGCCATCATCTCGGGCGACGCGCTGCTCTCGCTCGCGATCGGGCGCGTGCTGGATTCGGGAAGCGCCAACACTCTCGAGGGGATTCGCTTCCTCAACCAGCGCGTCAGCGAGCTGATCGAGGGCCAGGCACTCGACCTG
>DATAVO010000052.1:0-17587 GCA_036267695.1 Frankiaceae bacterium | reverse complement strand
CCCATTAAAGCGGTACGCGAGCTGGGTTTAGAACGTCGTGAGACAGTTCGGTCCCTATCCGCCGCGCGCGCAGGAGACTTGAGAAGGGCTGTCCCTAGTACGAGAGGACCGGGACGGACGAACCTCTGGTGTGCCAGTTGTACTGCCAAGTGCACGGCTGGTTAGCTACGTTCGGAAGGGATAACCGCTGAAGGCATCTAAGCGGGAAGCTCGCTTCGAGATGAGGTCTCCCACAGGGTTAACCTGGTAAGGCCCCCGACTAGACCATCGGGTTGATAGGCCGGAAGTGGAAGTGCAGCAATGCATGGAGCTGACCGGTACTAATAGGCCGAGGGCTTGACCACAAATATGCTACGCGTCCACTGTGCGGTTCCTGAATTGCGGTCGGGAACCGATCGATAATTCAACAGAGTTACGGCGGCTATGGCGAAAGGGAAACGCCCGGCACCATTCCGAACCCGGAAGCTAAGCCTTTCTGCGCCGATGGTACTGCCCGGGGTACTGGGTGGGAGAGTAGGGCGCCGCCGGACATCTTTTCATCAGCGGGGTCGTCTTTGACGGCCCCGCTGATGTGTTTGTGCCGGCCGTGTTGATAAGTGCCCGATGAGGATGAAATAGCCATGGCAGACGACCGTGACCGTGAGCCGGAGCGCGAGCGGCCGGCCGCAGTAAAGCGTGCCGGTGCTGTGCGCAAAGCCGCGCCCCGTACGTCCGCTGCGCCGCGTAAGGCGAGCGGCTCACGGAGTCAGGGCCGGCCGTTCCGCGGCGATTCGCCCTCCGGTGGTGGCCGTGGGCCGCGCGATGACGACCCGCAAGGTCGACCCGAGCGGCGCCCGGAACGCCGTCAAGGCGCTCCGGGTGGTACGGGGACTTCAGGTGCGCGCCCGTCACGTGACAGCGCATGGGAGCGCGGCGCGGGCGAGCGGTCCGCAACGCCAGGTGATCGGTCCCGGTCAGCTAGCCGCCCGCCGCGTCCACGACGAGATGAAATTGCAGGTCGTGAGCGTGCCGAACGCCCAGGGCGGTCTGATCGGAATGCCAGTTCGCAACGTGGTGGCGGTGGCGGTGCCGCCTGGGGTCGCCCGGCTCGGTCTGATCGCCCGGCTCGGTCTGATCGCCCGGCTCGGTCTGATCGCCCGGCTCGGTCTGATCGCCCGGCTCGGTCTGATCGCGGTTCCCGTCCGGAACAGTCGTCGCGTCCTGACCGTTCTGATCGGACTTCGCGTCCTGACCGTTATGACCAGACCTCTGGACCCGATCGAAGCGCGCGTCCCGACCGCGCTGATCACAAGTCGCGTCCCGACCGATCTCAATGGAGTCCGCGGCCGGCGGGCAGCGGCGAGGAGCGTCCGTCCCGCCCGCCCTACAACCGGGGTGGTTCCGGAGGACCGCGTCGAGACGACGGGCCACGACGCACTGGTGCGGGTTCGCGTTCCACATCCGCGCCACGTTCGTCGTCCGCGCCGCGTGCTGCCTCTGGCCCTCGTTCCACGTCCGTCGCCCGCACCGACCGTCCGTCGCCGGTACGTGTTGTTGTGCCTGAGCTCCCACCGGGAGTCAGCGCTGATCAGCTCGACCCAGCCATCAAGCGTGAGCTGCGCAGCCTGGCGAAGGCGACCGCCGAGACGGTCGCCGGCCAGCTCGTCGCGGCCGGGACGTTGCTCGCATCCGATCCTGCCGCCGCCCTCGCTCATGCGCGGGCAGCGCGGCGGATCGCCTCACGTGTCGCGTCGGTGCGAGAGGCTGCCGGGCTAGCGGCCTACGCGGCTGGTGAGTATGCCGAGGCCCTGTCGGAGCTGCGGGCACACCGGCGGATGACTGGCCTCGCCCACCAGATTCCTGTCATGGCCGACTGCGAGCGAGCGCTCGGGAGGCCAGCAAAAGCCTTGGAATTGTTGGACGATGCACCCGTTTCGGAGCTGCCGCCGGCGGCTCGGGCCGAGTTGCTTCTGGTGCGCAGCGGCGCCCACCGCGATCTCGGACAGGCCCGTGAAGCCTTGGCCGCCCTGGAGGTTGGTGAGCTCGACAGCCCAGCCATCAAGCCGTGGACCGTACGGCTTTGGTACGGCTATGCGGAGGCCCTCACCGGCGTCGGCCGGGTGAATGAGGCGCGTGAGTGGTTCGAAGCCGTAGCCGCGGTCGACGACGGGGAGACCGACGCAGCAGAGCGTCTGGACGATCTCGGCGGCGACAGTCCAACTGCATCCGACTGACGTTTTCCACAGCTTCATCTCGGAGCCGCACCTGGTGGTCGACGTGGTCAAGGCTCGTGACATGACCACAGACCTTGATTTCTCAGCACCCAGCTCCCCTGATCCTGCAGAGGGTCCGGCGCCGTCCGTCCGCACACGCAATGAGGTGGCGATCGCTGGCGTCATCGCCGAGTCCGCGCAAGAGCGGGAATTGGCCGGCGGCGCGATGGCGGCGCGCTGGACGATGCGGGTGCCGCGTGAGGCCGAGCGTGGCGGCGGCAGCGATCTGATCGATTGCGTCGCCCTCGATCCGGCGTTGCGCGAGCAGGCCTTGCGGTGGCCGGATTCCACCCGGCTCGAGGTCTGGGGCGCCATCCGGCGCCGGTTCTTTCGCACCGGTGGGCGCACTGCTACGCGCGTGGAGGTCGAGGTCTTCCGGGTCGCTGAAAGTGACGGTATCGGTGAGCGCCGAGGGCTCGGTTAGCGCCGAAGGCGACGGAGTCTCCTAGTCGCCGTCGAGCAGCCGGATCAGCAGACCAGTGCGGGGCTTCGGAGTGAAGAGGGTCGATTTGCGCGGCATCCGGTCCCCGGCCGCGGCGACGGCGGCTACCGCCTCTACGGGCGTCGGGTTCAGCAGCAGCGCGGTCCCGGTAGTCCCTGCTGCCGACAGCGCCGCCGGCAGATCGTGGCGGAAGCCCACAACGTCTTCGGTGTCCGACAGCCCCCACACCCGGCGCACCAGCAGGTGATGGGCCAGTGACACATCGAGCGTGCGCCACGCCTGCGAGCGGTCAGCGGGAAGCGCCTCCGCAATGGCCGCCGGGGCAGGGTCGGTGAGCAACCAGGCGCTCTGCTCGTCGGCGACGCAGAAAGCGGGGCCTTGGGCGCCGGCCTTGGCAAGCACCTCGAGCAGCTCCTCCCCGCGCGCAGCGGTGGGGGTCACGGTGAACGCGCTCGCGGCCGCCTCGGCGGCAGCGGCGGCCGACAGGCTCGGGATCACCCGGTGAATGGGATGGACCTGCGGTCCGAAGACGCTGACGTCCACCAGTAAGGTCAGACCGAAGTCCCAGGGTCCGTCCCCCGCACCCTCAGCGCGGCGATCCGTCTGGTAGCGCAGGTAATTCGCGTAGCGGTGATGGCCGTCGGCAATCGTGGCCCGGCGCGCCAGCAGGTCGCCGGCGATGGCCTCGAGTTCCGCCGGGTCTTCGATCGCCCAGATGCGGTGCCGCACACCGTCGGCGGTCGTCGTGTCCAGCAGCGGCGTCCGCTGGTCGGCAGCCGCGACGAGCGCGGAGGCGGCTCCTCCACCTTCGTAGACCAGGAAGATCGGTTCCAGGTTGGCCTGGGTCGCGACGGACAGGGCCAGCCGGTCGCTCACCGGCCCGGCCATGGTGTCCTCGTGCGGCAGCACGATCCCGGCGTCAGCCCGCGCGAGGCCCACCCCACCCACCAGGCCCCGCTGCACGTGGCCGTCGGCGGTCTCCTCGTAGACGTAGAGCGCAGGCGTCTGGTCGCGAGCGAGCGTCCCGTCGGACCGCCAGTCCCGCAGCCGCTGCGCGGCGAGCTCGTAGCGGCTGGTGCCGTCGGCCCCGTCCTCGGGGAGGATGAGGCGCACGACGTTGTGCGGGTCTTCGGTGAGCAGCTCTGCCCGCTCGGCGTCATCGATGACGTCGTACGGTGGGCTGGTCAGAGCAGCCAATGCAGCGCCGTCAGCTGTATAGCGCAGCGCGCGAAACGGCCGCAGTACCAGCCCGGGTGGCACCGGGGCATCCGAATCGCGTTGCGAAGCCATGACCGGATCGTAGGTGGCGATCCGGCCGTCGTGGGGAGGTCTGTGGCGTGGCCAACTCCGCAGAATCTCCTTTCGGCGAACCGTCAAACGACCAGGCGGATCCCACGGCTCCCGCCGGCGACATGTACGACTGGTACGTGCGTGGCCGTGACCTGCTCAGCAGTGGCAATGCGGCGGCCGCCGTGCAGATCCTCCGCCGCACTGTGGAGGCCGAGCCGGGCGCGCGCAGCGCACGCGAGATGCTGGCGCGCGCGCAGTACGACGCCGGGCAGTACCAGGAGGCACGGGACGGTTTCGAGCACCTCGTCGAGCGCGATCCTGCCGACCACTACGCGCATTTCGGCCTGGGTCTCGCGGCGCGCAAGCTCGGCGATCTGGCGGCTGCCGTGGAACACCTTGCGCTCGCTGTCGCCATGCGCCCCGACCTCGAGCGTTATTCACGCGAGTTGCGCGCCGCACGGGCCGCGGCACGCCGATGACGGAGTCGGCAGCGTCGCGCGATGTCGTATCCCCGCTGCAGGCCACGCAGCGCGCCTTGGACCAGCTCTTCGACGTAGCACTGCTCGATCTGGATGGCGTCGTCTATCGCGGTCACGATCCGGTGGCTCACGCGGCACCCGCGCTCGCGCAGGCGCGCCAGTCCGGTATGCGGCTGTCCTTCGTCACCAACAACGCGCTCCGCCCCCCTGAGGAGGTGGCCCGCAGGATCGCGGCGGCGGGAGTCGAGGCGGATCCGGCTGACGTCGCCACCTCGGCGCAGGCAGCCGCGCGCTTGCTCGCCGAGCAGCTGCCTGCGGGCGGCAGGGTGCTCGTGGCGGGAGGTGAGGGACTCCGGCTGGCCGTCAGGGAGCGCGGCTTGGTCCCGGTCAGCCAGGCGGAGGAGAATCCCCTAGCGGTGGTGTCGGGATACGACCCGGAGCTGACCTACGCCCGGTTGGCCGAGGCCGTTCTCGCGATCTTCGCGGGTGCGTTGTGGATTGCGAGCAACATGGACGTCACGGTGCCCACCGAGCGCGGCCTCTTGCCAGGCGCCGGGGCGACGGTCGCGTTCATCGCTGCCGCGACCAGAGCGACCCCCCAGGTTGCCGGCAAACCGGAGCGCGCGCTTCACGAGGAGGCGACCAGCCGGTCCGGGGCGAAGCATCCACTCGTCGTCGGTGATCGCCTCGATACCGACATTGAGGGCGCCAACGGTGTCGGCGCGCCGTCGCTGCTTGTGCTCACGGGCGTTGCCACGCTGGAAGAGCTCGTCACCGCTGCGCCCCATTTGCGTCCCACCTATCTGGCGGACGACCTGCGCGGGCTGCTGCGACCTGCTTCCGGCGTCACGGTCGAGGGGGCGACCGCCCGCTGCGGCGCATGGACCTGCAGGGAGCAGGACGGTGTCCTGGCCTGGAACGGCGAGGGTGCAGAAGGTGACGACGGTCTCGACGCCTTCCGTGCCGGTGTCAGCCTTGCCTGGTCGCTGGGGGACTCGGGACGCGAACTAGCCGGCACCAGCGGTTCGGTGCCCGCCCGCTGCGAGGTGTTCAGCAGGGGCGGTCGGGCGTCAGAGCATCCCGCGTAAGCGGATCATGTCCATGACGCTTGCTTCGATCTTCAACCGGCCTGCGGCCCAGGCGCTCGCGAACGGGAGTTCGCCCTTGGTGACCGCGAGCAGATCATCGCTGGACACGGTGAGGCGGATCTGCGCGTCGTCGATCGGCTGGTTGGCGATGTCCTGGAGGGCGCCGCTGGTGAGCCGTCCGGAGAAGGTCGTGTCCAAATCGGTGATGCGACACGTGACGGTTCGGTCGGGTGCGTGACGTTTGCGCAGCGAAGCGTCGACCCCGTCCAACCGCTTCGCGAGGCCGCGCAGAGCGGCCTCGCATTCCCTCTTGGTCGCCATCACCTGCGAGTCTGCCATCGCAGGAAGACCATCTTGGGAGCGCCTTCCCACACCCGAATGCGTCGGACAGCCGAATACCCCGCGCCAGGGCCGGCAACCCTGCGTCGCGGACGCGCGGTTGCGGGCGCGAAAGCGCAGCGCGACGACCGCTCCGCGATACCGTTCGGCCATCACGCTGGCCACCTGCGCCGGCCGGCAGAGGAGGCCCTCCGCGATGTTTGACGCGGTCAAGAACTACCTCGCACTGGCGAACGGCGTCACCGAGGTCACTCGACAGCGTGCCGTCTCGGCGGCCAAGGCACTCGTCGCCTCCGGTGAAGCGACCGCCGAGCAGGTGGGCAACCTCGCCGACGATCTGCTGACCACCAGCCGCAACAATCGCGACACCGTGCTGGCGCTCGTCCGCTACGAGATCGACCGGGCGCTGGTCCGGCTCGGCCTCGCGACGTCGGAGGAGATCTCCTCGCTGGCCCAGCGCCTCGCGTCCGTCGAGTCGACCGTGCGCGAAGCGATCAGCTCACTGGGCTCGTCGCGCAAGAGCACCGCGCCGACCGATACGCCTGTCACCGCTGAGGAATCGGCGCCGCCGCGCCCGACGAAGCGAGCGACGAAGGCGGCGCGGAAGGCCCCGTCGAAGCGCAGTCCCGCCAAGCGCGCCCCGGCCAAGCGGGTGACGGGCGCGGGCACCTCGACCCAGCCTTCGCCCCGAGCGGCCACGCCGGCCAAGAAAGCACCGGCCAAGAAAGCACCGGCCAAGAAAGCACCAGCCAAGAAAGCACCAGCCAAGAAAGCAGCCGCGAAGCGGGCGCCCGCGGCGAAGGCACCTGCCACACGGGCACCGGCGAAGAGAGCCCAACCCGGTGGCACAGCGAGCAGCGGAGGTGAGAGCTGATGACCGATCCACGCCTGCACCCTGTATCCCTGCAACGCGTATCCCTGCAACGCGTATCCCTGCAACGGGTATCCGTGCGACGGCCGATGACCGACGTCGCCGAGCGAGGCCCCGCAGAGCCCACCGCACCCACGGAGACCGCGCCGCCGGTGGCCGATGACGCGCTCGGAGCGGCACGCGTCGCCCTCGCCGCCGTCGAGAACCTTCCGCTGGAACGTCATCCTGAGGCGTTCGGTCATTTCGACGAGTTGCTGCGCGCCGCGCTCGAGGCGCCGGCGCACGTCGCTTCAGGCTGAGCCGGCAGCACATGTCCGTGCGGGTCCGGCTGGACCGGGAGCTGGTGCGTCGAGGCCTGCTGCCGAGCCGCGAGCAAGCGCTTGCTGCGATCGCTGCCGGCCGGGTCCGGGTCGGCGGCCAACCGGCCGACAAGCCGGCCCGCGGCGTCGCCGGTGACGAGCTCATCGAGCTCAGTGACGGCGACGATCCCGGCTACGCCTCGCGGGGTGCCTACAAGCTGGCGGGTGCGATCGAGGTGTTCGGCGCGGACCCAAGCCCGCTTCGGGTGTCAGGACGGCGCTGCCTAGACGCTGGGGCGTCGACCGGCGGTTTCACCGACGTGCTGCTGCGCGAAGGCGCCCGCGAGGTCATCGCGGTGGACGTCGGCTACGGCCAGCTGATCTGGCGGTTGCAGAACGACCCCCGGGTCACCGTGGTGGACCGGACGAACGTCCGCCATCTGTCTGCCGAAGACATCGGTGGCCGGGTGGAGCTCGTCGTGGCTGACCTGTCGTTCATCTCGCTGCGCCTGGTGCTGCCCGCACTTGTGGCGTGCGTCGACCCCGATGGGGACCTGGTGGTGCTGGTGAAGCCGCAGTTCGAGGTCGGACGCGAGCAGGTCGGCCGCGGGGGAGTGGTCCGTGATCCGCAGCTACGCGGCGCGGCGATCAGCGGGGTGGTGGAGGCCGCGGGCGAACTCGGGTTTGGTGTTCGTGGGCTGGTGCAGAGTTCTCTTCCGGGCCCAGCAGGCAACCTGGAGTACATGTTGTGGCTCGCCGCGTCGGGTGGTCCGCTTTCCGTAGAGCTGCTCAAGGCTGCTGTGAGCCCCGTTCAGCCCGGTCACGAAGGAAGTGAACACCCGTGAATCGCGAGATCCTGGTGGTTGCGCATCCTCGGCGCATCGCCGCTCACGAACGCGTCCAGCAGGTGCTGAACATGCTGATCGCGGCGAACATCTCCCCACGGGTCCTCGCCGATGAAGCCGGTGCGCTCGACCTCGCCTGCTCCGAGGTCGTCAAGGCGGACGACCGCGCGGCGGAAGGCACCGAGCTCGTGCTGGTCCTCGGAGGCGACGGGAGCTTGCTGCGTGGGGCTGAGCTCGCGCGTCCCCATGGGGTCCCCCTGCTCGGAGTGAATCTCGGTCACGTCGGCTTCCTCGCCGAGGCCGAGCCCGATGCGCTTCCGTCCGTCGTCGAACGGGTCATCGCTCGTGAATACGACGTCGAGGAACGAATGACCGTCGAGGTCTCGGCGAGCGTCGGCGGCGAGGTGCTGTGGACTGATTGGGCGCTGAACGAAGCAGCTCTGGAAAAAGATCAGCGCGGCCGCATGGTCGAGTGCGTCCTCGAGATCGAAGGCCGCCCACTTTCGCGCTGGGCGTGCGACGGAGTGGTGTGCGCGACGCCCACCGGTTCGACCGCGTACGCGTTCAGTGCGGGCGGCCCGGTCGTGTGGCCCGACGTCGAAGCGCTGCTCATCGTCCCCATCAGCGCTCACGCCCTGTTTGCCCGGCCGCTGGTCGTGGGCCCGCGCGCCACCGTCGCGTTGGAGATCGTGCCGGGTACCGGGGACGCTGTCGTGACGTGCGACGGTCGCCGTACCGCGCAGATCCCGCACGGTGCGCGCCTCGAAGTCCGGGTCGGCGGTACCCCGGTCAAGCTCGCCCGAGTGCACCCTCAGTCCTTCACCGACCGGCTCGTCGGCAAGTTCGACCTCCCTGTGGACGGTTGGCGTGGCAGTTCGCGAAATGTCGGACGGCTGCCGTAGTCTCGTACACATGTTCGATGAGATACGCATCTGCGGGCTCGGCTCGATCGCCGAAGCCGTGCTCGAGCTGCACCCTGGGCTGACGGTGCTCAGCGGTGAGACGGGCGCCGGGAAGAGCAGTGTGGTGCGGGCGTTCGGGCTGCTGGCGGGCGGTCGTGCTGACGTCGCACAGATCCGCGCTGGTTCGTCGAGCGCTGCGGTCGAGGCTCGGCTCGTGGTGGCGCCGGACGGGCCGATTGCGGCCCGCGTCGCGGAGCTCGGAGGTGAGATCGAAGGCGGGAGCCTGCTGATCGCACGGACGGTGGCGCTCGACGGTCGTTCGCGGGCTTTCGTCGGCGGCCGGGCGGTGCCGGTCGGGCTCATGGCCGAGGTCGTCGGCGCGCTGCTGGCGCTCCATGGCCAGAGCAGTCAGCTGCAGCTGCGGGCTGCAGAGGCGCAGCGTTCGCTGCTTGATCGCTTCGCCGGCGCGCCCGTGCTGAAGCCTTTGGCCGAGTACCACGCCGCGCGTGAGCGGTGGCTGGTCGCCCGCCGCGAGCAGGCCGAGCTCCGGGCGCAGGACGGCGAGCGCGCCCGTGAGGTCGAGCTGCTTCGGCTGGGGCTGGCGGAAGTCGAGCGGGTGGCGCCCCTCGCGGGTGAGGACCGCGATCTCGATCGTGAGCTCGACCGGCTCGCAGCAGCTGATGAGCTGCGCTCGGCGAGTGAGACCGCTCGGCTGGCGCTCGCCGGCGGCTTCGACGCACCGTCGGATGATGGCGGGGCGGTCGCCGCGCTCGCCTTCGCTGCGCGTTCGCTCGACACCGCCGGCGCGAGCGATCCGGAGCTGGCCGGGCTGTCGGTGCGGGCCCACGAAGTGTGCGTGGTCGCGAGCGAGCTGGCGGCGGAGCTCTCGTCCTACGCCGCGGGCGTGGATGACGATCCTCTGCGACTGGCGGCTGCCCAGGAGCGGCGGGACGAGCTGAGCCGGCTGTGCCGCCCCCACGGCACCGATGTCGACGGCGTGCTGCGATGGGCGGCCGAAGCCGGGATCCGGCTGCACGCGCTCGATGGCGGCGGCGAACGCTGCTCCGCGCTGGCTGCCGCGGAGGTCGCGGCCGCTGAGCAGATGCTCGCGCTGGCGGCGGTGCTGAGTGCGGCGCGTCGGTCAGCAGCCGAAGGCCTGGGTCGTCGGGTCTCGCGAGAGCTGGCCGCCTTGTCCATGACGGCGGCTCAGTTCATGGTCTCGGTCGAGGCGCGGCCAGACGTTGCCGCCGCCGTCGGCAAGGGCGCTGCGTCGGCCGAGCAGCTTGGCGCCGACGGCGGCGATGAGATCGAGTTCCTGTTCACGCCGGGCGCCGGAATGTCACCGCGCCCGTTGGCCAAGAGCGCTTCCGGCGGTGAGCTCTCGCGGGTAGTGCTGGCACTGGAGGTGGTGCTCGCGGCGGGGCTCGGGCCGGCGAGCATGGTGTTCGACGAGGTTGACGCGGGCATCGGCGGTGAGGCCGCGGTGGAGGTCGGCCGCCGGCTCGGTGCGCTCGGTCGCGCCCGCCAGGTCATTTGCGTCACGCATCTTCCGCAGGTCGCGGCGTTCGCCGATCGTCATCTGCTGGTGGCCAAGGGTGGGCGCGGGAGGGGCAGCAGCGTTCAGAGCCTCGAGCAGCACGGGCGCGTGCAGGAGCTTTCCCGCATGCTGGCCGGGGTGTCCGACAGTGAGCTCGCGCAGGGTCACGCCGCCGAACTGCTGGCGGCCGCGGCAGCCGCCGGCGAGCCGGCCAAGGCCAACCCCCGGAAAGTCAATGCACCGAAGGTCAATGCACCGAAGGCGAACGCGCCGGAAGATCGGCCTCGAGGTCGCCCGTCCGCACCCCGGGCAGTAGCGGCTCGCGTCCCTACACGCAAGCGTTCCCCGGAGCGGCCGCGGGCGGCGGCAGGAGCCTCGTAGGCGGTTCAGCGGGATGGAGCAGTGCCGTTGCGCCACTTGGGCGGCGCGGCGCAGCGGCGCACCTGTTGGCGCGCCGTACTATGAGATTCCGTGGAGAGCCCGGGTCGCCGGGCACCGTTCTAGTGCGATCCACGGGAGGCCGTAATGGTTCAGGCGCATGTGGTACGCCACATCTTCGTCACCGGAGGCGTCGCCTCCAGCCTCGGCAAGGGCCTGACGGCATCCAGCCTCGGCATGCTGCTGAAGGCACGTGGGTTGCGCGTCACCATGCAGAAGCTCGATCCGTATCTCAATGTCGATCCCGGGACCATGAATCCGTTCCAGCACGGTGAGGTCTACGTCACCGACGACGGTGCGGAGACCGACCTCGACGTCGGGCACTACGAGCGGTTCCTGTCCGATGACCTTCCCGGCACCTCCAATGTCACGACGGGCCAGGTCTACAGCGCGGTCATCGCGCGCGAGCGCCGCGGTGGCTACCTGGGGGAGACGGTCCAGGTCGTCCCGCACGTCACTGACGAGATCAAGGCCCGCATCCGAGCTCTGGCCACCGACGATGTCGACTGCGTCATCACCGAGGTCGGCGGCACCGTCGGCGATATCGAGTCGCTCCCTTTTCTGGAAGCCATCCGCCAGGTTCGTTTCGAGGTCGGCCGCGACAATTGCCTGTTCGTCCACGTGAGCCTGGTGCCCTACATCGCTCCCTCAGGCGAGCTGAAGACCAAGCCGACCCAGCATTCCGTGGCGGCACTTCGCCAGGTCGGTATCCAGCCTGACGCGCTGGTCTGCCGCTCCGACCGGCCGCTGCCGGACTCGTTGAAGCGCAAGATCGCCCTCTCTTGCGATGTCGACGTCGAAGCCGTCGCCGCGGCCGCCGACGCGTCGAGCATCTATGACATTCCCAAGGTGCTGCACCGCGAAGGTCTCGACGCCTACGTGGTGCGCCGGCTCGGGCTGCCGTTCCGCGATGTCGACTGGACGGAGTGGGACGTGCTGCTGCAGCGCGTTCACCACCCGTCGACCTCGGTCACGGTCGCCCTTGTCGGCAAGTACGTGGATCTGCCGGATGCTTACTTGTCCGTCACGGAGGCGCTGCGTGCCGGTGGCGTCGCCAATGACGCCAAGGTCAACATCAAGTGGGTCACCTCGGATGACTGCACCACCCCCGAGCAGACCTTGAAAGCGCTCGACGGTGTCGACGGAGTTCTCGTTCCCGGCGGGTTCGGCATCCGCGGGATCGAAGGCAAGGTCGCGGCGCTGCGATGGGCACGTGAAAACGAAGTGCCGGCGCTCGGCCTGTGTTTGGGCCTGCAATGCATGGTGATCGACGTGGCGCGCCACCTGGCGGGATTGGCCGGGGCCAACAGCGCGGAGTTCGATCCCGATGCGGAGCACCCCGTGATTGCGACGATGGCCGATCAGGTCGGGGTGATTGCCGGCGAAGCCGACATGGGCGGCACGATGCGCCTGGGCGCCTACCCCGCGAAGCTGGAAGCGGGCAGCCTGGCCGCTCGCGCCTACGGCAAGCTGCTGGTCTCCGACCGCCATCGCCACCGCTACGAGGTCAATAACGCCTATCGCGAGCGGCTGAGGGAAGGCGGCCTGCGATTCTCGGGGACCTCGCCGGACGGGCATCTCGTCGAGGTCGTGGAGTTGCCGCCGGAGACCCACCCGTTCTACGTCGGCACCCAGGCACACCCGGAGTTCACGTCCAGGCCGACGAACGCGCATCCGCTCTTCCGGGCTTTCATCGAGGCGGCGGTGGCGCGCAGCGAGTCGAAGCTGCTCGATCTCGTCGCCCGCTGAGACTGCGGCGATGGCGCACGAATACACGGTCGAGGCGAGCGAGCCCGTCTTCGATGGGGCGGTCATCTCGGTGCGCCGTGACCTGGTGGCGATGCCGGGCGGGCGGGGGGCGTGGCGTGACATCGTCGTGCACCCCGGCGCAGTGGGAGTCGTCGCGTACGAGGACGGCCGCATCCTGCTGCTCCACCAGTACCGGCATCCGGTCCGCCAGCGGCTCTGGGAGTTGCCTGCAGGTCTGCTTGACGTGGCGGGGGAGCCCGCTTCGACGGCGGCCAAGCGGGAGCTGGCCGAGGAGGCAGGAGTGCAGGCCGCGCGTTGGGACACCTTGGTCGACACGTACACCTCGCCCGGCATGAGCAACGAGGCGATCCGCATCTTTCTCGCCCGTGACATCAGCGAGCTGGCCGAGCACTACGAGCGGGTTGATGAGGAGGCGGACCTCGAAGTGCGCTGGGTCGCCCTGGACGACGCGGTGCAGCAGGTGATGAACGGCGCGATCACCAACGCGATGGCGGTGGCGGGCATCCTCTCGGCGGCACTTGCGGCGCAGAGCGGATTCGGAGCGCTGCGACCCGCTGACGCGGGCTGGGATGCGCGGCCGGCGCACGCCGGATGATCCCGCCGCGAGCGGCCCACGTCTGGCCCACGCCCCGCGTCAGGCACCATGAGCTGCAGTGATCTCGTTGCTGCTGGCTGACCCGCAAGAGATGGTGGCTGAAAGCCTGCGTCTCGCGCTCGACGGCGCCCCCGACCTGACCGTGACCGGTGTGGCGACGAGCCTGGAGACGCTCGAGCGGCTCGTGCAATCGCGTCCCGCCGATGTCGTCCTGATCGATCAGCGGCTCCCTTCGGCTGGTCGTGACGCGGGCGTCGGTGCGGGCGTGCGAAGGGTGCGGGAGCTGAGCCCGGCCAGCCGCGTGCTGATGATGACCGCAAGCCCCAATGAGGCGGCCGCCGTCGTCGCCCTGGAGTCCGGCTGCGTCGGGGTCGTGCCCAAGACGATGTCGCTTGACGACCTGGTCGCCGCCGTCCGGGCCGCGGCGGCAGGCCGCCTGAATCTCGACTCCGACATGCTGGCGCGTCTCGTTCCTCGTCTTTCACGGTCCTACCGCGAGCCCGGCGCCGATCTCACCGGGCGGGAGCGGGAGGTGCTCCGTCTCGTGGCGGAGGGGCTCTCGACACCGGACATGGCAGCACGCCTCGTCGTCAGCACGAATACGGTGCGCAATCACGTGCAGAGCATCCTGAGCAAGCTCGGGGCGCATTCCAAGCTCGAAGCGCTCGTCATCGCGACCCGTGGAAATCTGCTCGAGTAGCTCCTAGTGCAGATGCACTAGATGAATTTGGCCCAGCGAGATGGTTCCAGCAGGCCGTATGTGGAGCAGAAAGATAAGGTGCGCTCTCTTCGCGTTGCCGCCTCGTGGCAGGTAGGCATCCCCGATGCGGGACAGGATGCCCGCGCCTCCGCGTGGCGATTCAATGCCCAATGTGCGGATCAAGACCCTGATCTGTTTTTTCCGGTCGGCAGCAGCGGTCCGGCGTTGCGTCAGACCCTGCGTGCGAAAGCAGTGTGCGCGCAGTGTCCCGTCCGGTCCGAGTGCCTGGAATGGGCGCTGGACACGGCACAACCCCACGGCGTGTGGGGCGGTCTCGACGAGCAGGAGCGCTCGCGCCTTCGTAGCCCTGCCGGGGAGTCGCTCGAGGAGCAGGTGGCGCGCCCCGCATAATCAGGCCGCAGCGCCGGTTTGCGACGGCTTCGGCTGGTGGGGTCAGGGGGTCGACGCGTGGTGACCTCGCGACGATCGTCCCGCGTGGGCGGCGGCGTAGGCGTCCTCGATGACCTCGAGTCGGCCGATGGAGACATTGCCCAGGCGATACGCCGCTATCTGGACCATTTGGCTGTCGAGCGGGGCTTCGCGGTCAACAGCATGGCGGCCTACCGCCGCGACCTGCGCCGTTACCGCAGCTATCTCATCTCGCGCGGCGATTTTGCCCTTTCCGAGGTAGACGAGTCGGAGATCTCCGACTTCCTCGTCGCGCTCAGAACGGGCGACGACGAGCATCCGCCGTTGGCAGCCTCGTCCGCAGCGCGCGCACTGGTCGCGGTGCGTGGGCTGCATCGCTTCACCCACCGCGAGGGGGAGATCGTCGACGACCGGGCGCGCGCTGTCCGTCCCCCCGCGCAGGGACGCCGATTGCCGAAAGCACTAGCCGTGGGCGCCGTGGAGCGACTGCTGGCCGCTGCGGCTGCGCCGGGTCAGGATCAGACTCCGGCTGGTTTGCGCGCCCGGGCGCTGCTGGAATTGCTCTATGCCACCGGCGCGCGAATTTCCGAAGCCGTCGGCCTCGACGTCGATGATTTCGACATCGAGCAGCGGAGTGTGCTGCTTTCCGGCAAGGGCGGCAAGCAGCGCGTTGTCCCGGTGGGTTCCTTCGCCATCGACGCCGTACGCGCGTGGATCGAGAATGGCCGGCCCGCGCTTTCACCACGAGGCCCGGCGCTATTCGTCAATGCTCGCGGCGGCCGCCTCACCCGCCAGACCGCATGGACTCTCTTGCGTGTAGCCGCGGGTCGGGCGGGAATCGAATCAAGCGTTTCCCCGCACGTGTTGCGCCACTCCTATGCCACCCATCTGCTCGATGGCGGGGCTGATATCCGGGTCGTGCAGGAATTGCTCGGCCATGCGTCGGTGACGACGACACAGGTCTACACGCTGGTCACGGTTGACATGCTGCGCGAGGTGTACGCCGCCTCACATCCTCGCGCCCGCTGATCACTCACCCAGGGCAAAGCCGCAGTAAACCCCTGCAGACCCGGCCGCAGCCCGGCTAACATGTGAAATTCGTGGTGACGTTTCGAAAGCGCGGAATCGCCAGGACTCGTCGCCCATCGCCGGCCTCAGGAAACGGGGTCGACAAGCGCTGCACCGACCATGGGCGGATGCGTGTTGCATGACATCCACTTCATGTGTCTCGGCTAGCCTGGAGTTCCGTCGTCGACGTGGAGGTAACAGTGGCACGCAAAGAGGTCGTCGAACTCACGGACGACTTGGACCAGAGCGCCGCAAGTCAGACAATTCATTTCGGCGTCGACGGCATCGAGTACGAGATTGACCTGAACGAGAAGAACGCCAAGAAATTCACCACCGCGCTTCAGCCCTATATCGACAACGGGCGTCGCGTGGGAGGCCGTAAACGCATCGCGGGGCGGCAGCCCGGTTCCAACGGCGGAGTCGACCCGAAAGTCATCCGTCACTGGGCGAATGAGCAAGGTATCGAGATCAGCTCACGCGGCCGGATTCCCGGCGAGATCGTCGACCGGTACGTCATCTTCGTCGGCGGATAGTCCGGTTCGATCGGCTTTCTGCGGCGGCGACCACTTGATGCGGGCGGCGCCATCGCAGTTCCTTGGCCGAGCGATCGCAGCGTCATGTCGGTGGCAGCACCCGAAATGGTCCGCTGCCCGCTAGGCTTCGCGTGTTATCTGACTGCTCGGAGGCCGCCCCACCATGACCACGGATGTGCCGCCTGACACGCTGCCAGCGGCCGGCCCGGTCGAGCCGAAGGAAAGCCCCAAGCTCGGGGCGACCGGCAGGCCCCTTCCTGACTTTCCGGAGCCGGCGCCGCTGGAGCGTCACGGCCCGGCTGCAGTGCTCGCTGTCTGCAACCAAAAGGGCGGCGTGGGCAAGACGACCACGACGATCAACCTCGGCGCTGCGCTCGCCGAGTACGGACGCCGCGTGCTGCTCGTCGACGGCGATCCGCAGGGCGCATTGTCGGTGGGCCTCGGGCTGAACCCGATGACGTTCGACCTCACGCTCTATGACCTGCTGATGCGCAGCGACGTCGAACCTGCTGACGCGGTCAGCAAGACCAACGTCGACGGTCTTGATCTGCTGCCGAGCAACATTGACCTCTCCGCTGCCGAGGTTCGGCTGGTCAGCGAGGTCGGACGCGAGCACGCGCTGGACCGGGCGCTGAAGCCGCTGCTGCCCAACTACGACATCGTGCTGATCGACTGCCAGCCCTCGCTCGGGCTGCTCACGGTCAATGCGCTTTCGGCGGCGGACGGGGTGCTCATTCCGCTCGAGTGCGAGTACTTCGCCTTACGCGGAGTCGCGTTGCTCATGGAGACGATCGAGAAGGTTCATGACCGGCTCAATCCCAAGCTCGAACTCGCCGGGATCCTGGCGACCATGCACGACGGGCGCACCCTGCACGGCCGCCAAGTGATGGAGCGGGTCATCGAGGCCTTCCCCGACCACATGTTCCACACCGTCATCTCGCGCACGGTCCGCTTCCCGGAGACGACCGCCGCCGGCGAGCCGATCACCTCCTACGCCAGCAACTCTGCCGGCGCGGGCGCCTACCGTGCCC
This sequence comes from Frankiaceae bacterium, assembly GCA_036267695.1. Lineage (GTDB taxonomy): Bacteria > Actinomycetota > Actinomycetes > Frankiales > Frankiaceae > DATAZK01. The sequence continues at coordinate 679 of DATAVO010000052.1, read as the reverse complement.
TCGCCCGGGAGCTGCTCGCGCGCTGGCCGGCGCGCTAGCCGTGCTTTTCGTCCTCAACAAACCGGCGCTGCTGCTCGGCATCATCGCCGCGCTCTACATCGGGGTCGTGGTCGGCAGTGCCGCCACTGTCCTCACCGCGAGAGCGTTGGGTGACCCGATGGGTCAGCGCGAGCACCGGCTCTCTCTCAACCCGACCCGTCACGTGCAGATCTACAGCGCCGTGATGATGGTCCTCGGCGGGTTCGGATGGGCCGAGCAGGTGCCTTTGAACGACCGATGGCGGGCCCGTCGCTTTCACGTCTCCGCCGCGGTGCTGGCCCGCCCGATTGCGTACGCGGCGCTCGCGCTGGCCGCCGCGGCAGGCGCCAAGGGGGTACTTCCCTCGACGGGCGTGCTCGGCATATTGCAGGACCGCATCCCTGAAGCGGCGGTGAACGGCAATGGTCACAGCACGTTTGCCACCCAGCTTCTCCTGCAGATGAGCGAGGTCTTCGCCTCGCTGTGCGTCATCAGTCTCATTCCGGTCCCGCCGACCGACCTGGGGCGGGTGATCTTCACCCTCGGCGGTAATTCGATCGGTTGGCAGAAGGCGCGCTACCAGCTCGAGGAGCGCAATCTGGGTCTCGTCGTCGTGCTGGCGCTGCTGCTCCTGCCGATCGCGTTCACCGGCTTCCCCTCG
>DATAVO010000051.1:0-4667 GCA_036267695.1 Frankiaceae bacterium | reverse complement strand
GATCACGCCCGCCACGATGTCGCCCTCGTGCCCGGCGTACTCGCCGAAGGTGATCTCATCCTCGACGTCGCGCAGCCGCTGCAGGATCACCTGCCGGGCGGTCGTCGCCGCGATCCGGCCGAACCCGGCCGGGGTGTCGTCGTACTCCCGACCCACCGCACCGTCCGCACCTCCTTCTCCGGCCGCCCCGTCCACGCGCGCCCAGACGGTGACGTGGCCGGTCGCCCTGTTCACCTCAACGCGCGACGCCGGATTAGCGCCCTCGGTCTTGTGATACGCCATCAGCAGCGCGTCCTCGATCGCCTTGATGGCCGTTTCTGACGAGATGTCTTTCTCGTTCTCGAGACTGCGCAGCACGCTCAGGTCAATGTCCATCGCCGCCAGCTCCAAGGTCGGTGTTGTTTTCAAGCACCGTGTCGTCAAGCTCCGGATCTGCAAACTCTTCGAGTTCGGCATCCGGAATCCGCCCGAACTCGATCTGAACGCGCCCCGCGCCCAGCTCCCCGTACCCGAGCCGGCGCTTCTGGTCGGCCAGGTCAAGCGTGACGCCGTCGGCATCCGCCGCGACCACCCGGCCCTCCGCCGCGCCCACGCCCGTCACCTTCACCTTGACGAGCCGGCCGACCGCGCGCCGCCAGTGCCTCGGCTCGGTCAGCAGACGATCCACGCCGGGCGAGGAGACCTCGAGCGTGTAGGGGACGTCGCCGAGCGCGTTGGACTCCTCGAGCACGGCGGAGACCTCGCGACTCACGTCAGCCGCGTCGTCCAGGCTAACTCCGTGGTCGCTGTCCACCACGATGCGGAGCAGCCGTCGCCGACCCGCAACGGTCATCCGCACGGACTCCAGGTCCATCCCGACCCCGGCTATGACAGGCTCGATCAGTCCCGCGAGCCGTCTGTCATCCATCGGGCCGACTGCCGAACGGGGGACACTGGCCATCTCGACCTCCTCGTCTGCGGGTCCGAAGAACCTATGGTTGTGCTGAGTTATGTCTTCGCAGCTCCAGCCTATAGGCCACGGACGCAGCGTGCCGCCACGGACGCGAAGCGACGCGTAGGCCGCCTGCACCGCCCACGACGTTGCCAGCCGCGAGTGCGTGGCATGCTTAGAGACTATGCTGTCAAGGCGTCAGTTGCTCGCCGCGTCGCCCACGACGCTTGCCTTGTTTCTCGCGCTGAGCGGTTGCAAGGGACCGGCCGTGCTCAGCGGGCCGCCGCCGGTGTCCAGCCAGACCCAGATGCTGCTGCAGGCGGTGACCGCCGAGCAGAACCTGATCTGGATATACACCAAGGCCATGGCCGGGTATTCCGCGCTCCGGCCGACGCTCGCCCCGCTGCTGGCCGAGCACCAGGCGCACCTGGCACAGCTCACCGCCCGGGTCGTCGAGCCGCCGGGTAAGAAGGTCCCCGACGCCGTGACGGCATGGGCCGGGGGCCGGAAGCCAAAGCTCGCCGCCACCGCCGACGGCGCTCTGGTCCAACTCCGCGCCACCGAGCAGGCTGCGGTCGCGAGGCTGCTCGACCGCAGCCTGCTCGGCGGCGCATCGCCGTCGCTCGCCCAGCTGTACGCGTCGGTCGCTGCCTCAGAGGCAACCCACGTAACCACGCTGACCAGCCAGGTCGAGCAGAGCCGTACGGGTTCGTGATGTCGGCGAACGCATCGGCAACGGCAAGCGGGATATCGGCGCTGCAGGGTGCCCTGGTCGCCGAGCACGCGGCGATCTACGGCTACGGCGTCGTGGGCGCCATGCTCGCCAACGGCCTGCAGTCCCAAGCGCAGGCTTACTGGGTCGATCACCAGGAGGCAAGGGACACGCTTGAGGCGATGCTGGTGAAGCTCGGCGTGACCCCGGCGGCCGCGAGCCCCGCTTACCGGCTGCCGTTCGCCGTCACCGGCGAGGCCTCGGCCGTGCGGCTCGCCGTGCTTCTTGAGGACGGCGTGGTCCAGGCCTACCTGGGCGTCGTCGCCGTGACCGACGTGGCGCTGAGATCGTTCGGCGCACTGGCCATGCAGCCGCCCGCGAACCGGGCCGTCGTCTGGCGCGGCAGCACCGTCGCCTTCCCCGGAATGCCCGCCACCACGACGAGCGCGTGATCGCGTCCGATTCGGACTAGAGAGCTCATTGGGTGTCGTTAGCGGTGGATATCACCGGTAACGACACACGATCATGCCGACGTCCGAGCACGGGCCCAAATCGGGGGTCACCGGGGGGTCGTCCCCCGGGGAAGAGATCCGGGGGTCACCGGGGGGTCGTCCCGCGGGGGAGATTGAGTACGTGGGTGATCGCAGTGGCCGCCGCGTCGAGGTCGTCGGCGATGGAGATGCGCTCCGCCCAGGACCACCAGAACCACCAGAGGCCGTCCTTGCCCCTGTCGGCGTAGACGTTCTCCTCGAGCGCCCGCGCGGCGGGGTTCGTGATGTACACGCTCGGTACCCGTCCCGGGGGCGCCATCAGCCAGGCATCAAGGCCCCGATTGGTAAGCTCCTCGGCCAGTTTGTCGAGGTAGACAGTTGCCGCAGCGTGGTTACCCTTGGCTTCCACCGAACACCACCGTAATTACTGATCGTAGTTTTCCCGGAAATAGAGCGCTGATCGCGTAAGGATGCCGCTACCCGCCGACGACGCAACACGCCTGCCGGAAATGCGGGGATAGGCCTCGGTAACCGGGATAGGCCTCGATAAGTAGACCCACTTCATGGTACGTAACCGCGGCTGCGCAGGTTCATGGTTCCTAACAAAAGCTCGGCCGGCAGTGGTTCGGAGTGAAATACCGTGAGCCGCGACACCGCCCGGGTGAGCGCGACGTAAAGCCGGCGCAGGCCGTAGGCCTCGCCCATCGCGATCCGGCCGGGCTCGACCAGCACGACGTGGTCGAACTCAAGTCCCTTGGCCAGCGTCACCGGCACGATCGTCAAGCGGCTTTCACCCGAACCTAGCACCTCGAAGGCGAGTCCGGCCATGGTGAGCGCCGCGGCTACCTCCGTCATCTGGGCGTCCGCGCAGATCACCGCGACAGAACCCGGCCGCTCCAGCGCGGTCGCGCAGCCTGCGGCAACCCGCGCGCCGAGCTCGTCTGGCGCCGCGGCGACCACGGCCAGCGAGTCTGCGTCCGCGCGTAGCGACCTGGCCGGCCCGAGGCCGGGGGCGATCGCGGGCAGCAGCCGGGAGGCGTAGTCGAGGATCTGCCGAGGCACCCGGTAGCCCACGTCGAGCTCGCGCACCGCGGCCCCGGGCTTGCCCAGGTGCGCCAGCAGCTCCGGCCACGAGGTCGCCGCCCACGGGGTGGTGCCCTGCGCGATGTCGCCGAGCACGGTCGCGGCCCCGGTCGCGCAGCGGCGCCCGATCGCCCGCACCTCCATCGGCGACAGGTCCTGCGCCTCGTCCACCACCACGTGCGCGATCGACGGCGTGCGCTCGATGAGATCGGCCGCCTCGTCGATCAGCACCTGGTCGGCGCGGGTCCAGGGAGCACTGCCGAGGCCACGCGGGGCCTTCTGCCAGGTGACGGCGCTCAATTCGGCCGGAGAGAGCAACCCCGGTACGTTACCCATGGTGGGATTTTGATTTGAAAGCACGCTGAAGACCAGCCGCTTCGGATCTACCTTCGGCCACACCTCGTCCACGCACTTGCGGACCGGCGCCGAGCGACGGACCGAGTCGTGGGTGCGGTCGTCGCAGGTCTCCCCCGCCGCCTCGAGCTGGAGCAGGATCACGTGCGCGATCCGGTGCGCGAGCAGCTCGCGGCCGGTTCCGTAGCGGACGCCGCGGTCGCGCAGTTCCTGGGCGAGCGCCTCGACCTCGTGCCCGGGCACCCGCAGCCGGCGCGAGCCTCGGCTGAGGACCAGCGCCTGCACCGGGGGCTTGATCGACGCCCAGAGCGCACGGCGCAGCACCTCGGCCATCCGCGCGTCGCCCTTGACCTTGGCCGCCTCGTCGGTGTCACTGCCGCGGATGGGTGTGCTCGCGACCAGATCGGCGACCGTGGTCTGCGAGACGTCGAGCTCCCCGAGCGCCGGCAGCACGTTCCTGATGTAGGAGAGAAAGGCGAGGTTCGGGCCGACGACGATCACGCCGCGCCTGGTCACCTGCTCCTTGTGCGCGTACAGCAGGTACGCCACCCGGTGCAGGCCGACCGCGGTCTTCCCGGTGCCGGGCGCGCCCTGCACGCACACGGTGGTGCCCGCGTCCGCTCGGACGATGTCGTCCTGCTCCGGCTGGATCGTGGCGACGATGTCGCGCATGGGGCCGGAGCGCGGCCGCTCGATTTCCGAGATCAGCAGGCTGCTCGGGGATTCCAATTCAGATTCAGTTGAACGGACCGGGGTTGCCGCGGCTTCCGCATTGCCCTTGAACCGTTCGTCTTCGTACGCGGTGAGCGCTCCCCCGGCGAACCCGAACCTTCTCCGCAGGCTCAGGCCCAGCGGGTCGGACTGGCTGGCCCGGTAGAAGGGCCTCGATACCGGGGCTCGCCAGTCGAGCACGACCGGGGTGCCGTCCTGATCGTGCACGTGCCGCCGGCCGATGTGGAAGTCGGCGCCCGCGAAGTCCTCGTCCTGCCTGGCCAGCTCGCTGTAGTCCAGGCGGCCGAAGAACAGGGGCGCGTCCGGCAGGTCCTTCAGCGCCTCGGCCCGGCGGTACAGGTCGGCCTTCAGGTACTCAAGGGAG
>DATAVO010000050.1:0-9644 GCA_036267695.1 Frankiaceae bacterium | reverse complement strand
ATCTGCGGGTCCGACAGCAGCGCCCGGGCGAGGGCGACACGCTGGCGCTGGCCACCGGATAGCGTCAGCCCCTGCTCGCCGACGACCGTGTCGTAGCCGTCGGGCAGCGCCCGGATGAAGCCGTCGGCCTCAGCAGCGCGGGCCGCCGCGTGAATCTGCTCGGTCGTTGCGTCAGGGCGCCCGTAGGCGATGTTGCTCGCGACGGAGTCGCTGAACAGGAAGCTCTCCTCGAACACGACCCCGATCCGGGCCCGTAGCGAGGCCATGGTCGTGTGGCGAACGTCGACCCCGTCGACCGTGACCGACCCGGCTTGCACGTCGTAGAAACGCGGCAGCAGGAGCGAGATCGTCGACTTTCCGGAGCCGGCGCCGCCGACGAGCGCGAGCGTCTCACCGGGCTCGACGGCCAGGCTCAGCCCGCAGAGCACCGGCTGCGAGGCGGTGTAGCCGAACGCGACGTCATCGAAGGCCACCCGTCCCGGGCCGGCGGGCAGGTCGACGGCGTCGGGAGCATCGAGGACCTTGGGCGTGGAGTCGATGACCTCGAAGACCCGCTCGACGCTTGCCCGAGCCTGCTGACCCACGGTGAGCAGCGCGGCCAGCATCCGGACGGGCCCGATGAGCTGGGCGACGTAGGTCGAGAACGCGAGAAACGTACCGAGCGTGATCTTGCCGTTGGCCGCGAGCCAGCCTCCGAACAGCAACACGCCGACCTGCCCGAGCGCCGGCACCGCCTGCAGCGCGGGGTTGTAGCGCGCGGTCAGCCGGACGGCGCGCAGCCGCAGCCCGAAAAGCCGCTTGGCCGCGCCCTCGAGCCGGCCGAGCTCGCGATCCTCCTGGCCGAAGCCCTTGACGACGCGCACGCCGGTGACCGCGGCTTCGACGACACCCGCGAGGTCGCCGGCCTGCTGCTGCGCCGCCCAGGTGGCGGGGAAAAGCCGGCGCCGGCTGAAGATGGCGATGAACCAGAGCGCGGGGCCGACAGCGAGCGCCACCAGCGTCAGCAGCGGCGACAGGATCAGCATGACGATCAGGGAAAGGATGAAGAGCAGGACGTTGCCGCTGACCATCGGCAGGAAGGACAGCAGGCCCTGCACCAGGGTGATGTCGGAGATCGAACGGCTGACCACCTGGCCGGTGTTCAGCTCGTCCTGGCTGGCACCGTCGAGTCGATGCAGCGCTCCGAACACTTCGGTACGCAGGTCGTGCTGGACGTCGAGGGAGAGCCGGCCGCCCACGTACCGCCGGACGAAGCTGAGGCCAAAGCGGGCGAACCCGGCCGCCACCAGCAAGAGCACCCAGGGGAGCAGCGGCTGCGTCTTCTTGAGCACCGCCTGGTCGACGACGAGGCGTTCAATCAGCGGCACGCCCGCCTGCACGGCCATTCCGGCAAGTGAGGCCCCGAACGCGAGCAGCACCGAACCTCGATAGCGCCAGCAGTACGCCGCCAGCCGGCGCAGCCACCCGGTGGGCGGCGACGCGGCGGCGGCATTCGCGGAGGCCGTCGCGGAATCGGCCGCGGAATCGGTCGGGGAAAATGTCATCGTCAATCACGCTAACCGCCGCAGGTACTTACTTCATTTCCGCGCACTAACCCTGCGTGCAGGGCGCTACCCGATCGGGCGACTGCGGAGCGGCCCGAATTCGTGCATTGTGGTTGAGTGCTGTGCTGTCCGGCGGGTCATGTGCTGGGGGTAGATGGAGGCGTTTGAGATGCCCTCGTCACGGCGTCCCGTCGAATCCCGAGATGCCGTCTCAGACGATGCACGCGCAGCCCAGCTGAGGCTCGAGCTCGCTGTCGATGCGGCCGCGATCGGCGGTTTCGAATGGGACCTGGTCACCAATGAGCTGATCTGGGACGAGCGCATGCGCATGCTGCTCGGCGTCGACGCGGATGCCCAGCCCAGCGTCGAAGGCTTTGTCCGGCGCATCCTCCCGGCGGATCGCGCCGCGGTCGAGCGCGCCAACGAGCGCGCCATCGCCCTCAGCGGCGACCTGCGGGTCGACTACCGGATCATTGACGAGGCGGGGGCGACCCGCTGGTTGACCACCCGCGGCCGCGTGCTGTCCGATGTCGACGGGCAGCCGGCCCGCATGGTCGGCGCCGTCTTCGACAGCTCGGGCGTGCACGACGACCGCGAACAGGTCGCGCGGGCGCTGGACACCATGGCGACCGCGTACGCGATCGTCGACTCCGACTGGACCGTCCGCTACGCCAATCAGGCGGCTCGGGTGCTGGTGGCGCGCAATCGCGAGCCGGTCGGCACCCCGATCTGGGATCTCGTTCCCGGCCTGACCAACCCTTCGGTCGCCGGCCTCTTGCGCGGCGTGATGGCGGGCAAGGATCCGGCCCGGATCGAATTGCGTGCCGAGCGGCTCGGCGGCTGGCTCGAGGTGTCGGTCCAGCCGGTGGCCAACGGCATCGCCGTTCTGGTCTCCGACGTCACCGCGCGACGCGAAGCGCAGAACGAGGCCGAGCGCGCGGTCGACCGCTTGGCCCTGCTCGCCCAGGCCGGTACCACGCTCGTGCAGCGTCGCCGGGTGGCCGAGACCGTCGACGCCGGCCTGGCGCTGCTCGTCCCCAAGCTGGCCACGTCAGCGATGATCTATCTGCGCGAGGGGGCCGACGCTCCGCTCCGCCTCGTCGGGCTGCTGCACGACGACCCGCAGACCCAGGACGATCTGCGCCAGCTCTTCCAGGCCCTCCCCCTCGGCGACGACCCGAAGACCGCGGCGGGACGGGCGGTGGCCACCCAGCAGACACAGCTGATCGGCGACCTCGACGCCGCCACCATCAACCGCGCCACCGACGACCCTCGGCTTCGCGGCCGGCTGCTGGCGATGGGCGCGACGGGAGTGGTCGCTGTGCCCCTCGTGGCGCACGGCGAGTCGCTCGGATTCATCGGCCTGGTCGGCCTGCAAGGGCAGGCGCCATCAGGTCCCGATCTCGTCCTCATCGAGGACATCACCTCCCGCATCGCGGCGGCGATCGATAGTGCCCAGATCCTCGACCAGGTCGATCAGGCGCGTCAGACCGCCGAGCAGGCGACGGCTCGGCTGGCGTTCCTGGCGTCCGTGGCCGACGCGCTCGGCTCGACGTTGGATCCGGAGCAGGCGTCGACCCGGCTGGCCCGGATGCTGGTTCCCGCACTGGCCGACTGGGTGATGGTCACGCTCCTGGACGACGACGGCAGGGTCGGGGACATCGCGAGCTTCCACCGCGATACGGCCTCGCAGGAACTGCTGGATCGCTACACCCGGGCGCGGCACGGGTCGCTCCTGTCAGACCCTGCTCTGCTCAACGAGGTCGTCACCATCGGGCAGCCGCTCTTTCAGCTCGACCGCGACACGTTCGGCCGGCGGCTGGGCTCCGACCCCTCAGCGCAGATGCTGCAGGAGCTCGACCCTGGAGTGGTGACGGCATTGCCGATCCTGGCCCGTGACCGCACCCTCGGTGTCATCAGCTTCTACAACTCACCCTCGCGCGGCTATCCGAGCGAGGAGGAGATGGACGCCGCGCGCGAGGTGACCCGTCGCGCCGGCCTCGTGCTGGACAACGCCCGGATGTACAGCAGATCGAAGTCCATGGCCGAAACCCTGCAGCGCAGCCTGCTCGACGCCGAGGTGATGCAGCCTCCCGGCCTCGACATCTCACCGCACTACGAGACGGCGCTCGAGGGCGCGCAGGTCGGCGGTGACTGGTACGACGCTTTCCAGACCCCCGACGGCACGACAACGCTCGTCATCGGCGACGTGATGGGTCACGACACAGAGGCCGCGGCCCTGATGGGGCAGCTGCGCACGCTGGTGCGCGCCATCGCTGTCGACCGCGGCGAGGCGCCGGGGGCGGTGCTGACCCGGGTCGACCACGCGGCCGAGGCACTCGGCGTGAACACCACTGCGACCGCCGTGGTGGCGCAGGTCTTCGACGGGATGGTCGGCGGCGCCCGCCGGCTGCGCTGGTCGAACGCGGGCCACCCGCCGCCGGTCCTCATCGAACCGGACGGCACCGTCCGCCTGCTGGAGACACCCGCTGATCTGCTGCTCGGGCTCGGCACCCACACCCCTCGCGCCGACCACGAGATCGACCTCGCGCCCGGCTCGACCGTGCTGCTGTTCACCGACGGGCTCGTCGAGGGACGGCTGCAGCCGCTGGAGACGGGCCTGGCCAAGCTGACAGAGGTCGCGCAGCGCCTCAGCGGGCTCCCGCTGCCGCAGCTGTGCGAGCAACTGCTGCGCATTCTGCGTCCGCTCGGCGGTGCCGAGGACGACGTCGCCCTGGTAGCCGTCAGAGTCCTGGCCGACACGGATACTCCACCGATCCGATAGATTTTTGAAAGCGTCTCAGGCCGTTTGAGCGCGAGCGCGCCTACTCGCCGCGAGCGGATTCACCCCGTGCGCCGCCTCCACCAGCTCGCGCATGCCGTCGCTGATTCCGGCCGTGAGGATCGCGAGATCCGGCGTGCGTCTGCGGGGGACCAAGCAGCGCGTTTATGGACCAAACACCCCACCCTTCGCCAAGAGATTCCCAACTTGCTCCCAGGCGGGCTACAGCGTCCTAGCATCCCGCCTTCAGGGGGTGCTCAGCTATGACAGCTCGACTCAGGTCCGGTCCGCGACGGTTCATCACCGGTGCGGTCGCACTCCTGCTCTTGGCGGCCGCGCTGCTCGTCGGCCTGGTTCAGGGCGCCCAGACCGCGCATGCCGCACTTCCGCTCGGGTTCTCGGACAATGTCGTGCTCGCGGGTCTGAACACGCCGACCCAGGTGCAGTTCGCCCCTGACGGCACGATCCTGATCACGACCAAGGGTGGCCAGATCTGGTCGTACAAGAGCTTCACGGACGCCAGCCCCACGCTCGTCGCCGACCTGAACGGCGAGGTCGATAATTACTGGGACCGCGGCCTGCTCGGTGTCGCGATCCCGCCGAACTATCCGGCCGACAACCACCTCTACGTGCTCTACACGCGCGACGCTCCCCCCGGCGGAACGACGCCCACGTGGAACGACGGTTGCCCGTCTCCGCCGGGTCCGACGACGGACGGTTGCGTCGTCAGCGGCCGCGTCTCGCGCCTCACTCTCGATGCCGGCGTCTCCGTCCCCGCCGATGAGACGCCGCTCGTCGACGGCTGGTGCCAGCAGTTCCCCAGCCACTCGATCGGCACGTTGCTGTTCGGCGCGGACGGATACCTCTACGCCGGCGGCGGCGAGGGCGCGAACTTCAACGCGGTCGACTACGGGCAGTTCGGCGCGGCCAACGCGGGAGATCAGGCCAACCCCTGCGCGGACCCCCCGGGAACCGCCGGCACAAAACTGACTCCCCCCACCGCCGAGGGCGGATCGCTGCGCTCGCAATCGGCGCTGCGCACCGACGGCCCAACGCTGCTGAACGGCAGCGTCATCCGCATAGACCCATCGACGGGCCTCGGAGCACCGGACAATCCTTACGCCGGCAACGCCGACGCCAACAAAGCCCGCCTTCTTGCCTTCGGTTTCCGCAACCCCTTCCGCTTCACCACCCGGCCCGGAACCAATGAGCTCTGGGTGGGCGACGTCGGCAACGTGACCTGGGAAGAGATCGACCGGATCCCTGACACCACCGCCGGCACTCAGCTGAACTTCGGCTGGCCCTGCTTTGAAGGGGACGCGGTGGAGTTGGGATTCAAGGCCGTCAACCTGAATGCCTGCAACAACCTCTACAACACGGCCGGATCCACGGCTGCTCCCTACTTTGCCTACAACCACAGCAAGACGCTGACGACCGCCGACACCTGCCCAACGGGTGGTTCGTCGATCACCGGGATGGCGTTCTACGGCGGCGCGTCCTACCCGTCGACCCTCCACAACGCCTTGTTCTTCGCTGACCACACCCGCCAGTGCATGTGGGCGATGCTGCCGGGCGCCAACGGCAATCCTGACCCGGCGAACATCCTCGCCCTCGGCCACGTCGCCAACCCCGTGCAGATCGTGCAGGGGTCGGCCACCTACAACAACGACCTGTTCTACGTAGACATGGACGGCGGCAAGATCCACGAGCTGTCCTACACGACCGGCGTCGTGCCGCCGATCGCCGTCGCGAAGGTGACGCCGACGAGCGGAAACGCTCCCCTCACGGTCACCTACAACGGCAGTGGTTCATCCGACCCGCAGGGCCATCCGCTCACCTACGCCTGGAGCTTCGGTGACGGCGCCGCCTCCACGACCGCCAACGGCAGCCACACCTACACGACGCCGGGCACGTACACCGCCAAGCTGACCGTGATGGACTCGGTGGGTCTGACCGGCTCGGCGTCGGTACCCGTCCTCGTCGGCGCGAAGATCACCAGCCTGAAGGCGACCGTGAAGAGCCCGACCGGCACGGTGCGGACCAAGTACCGCGTCGGCGACAAGCTCAATTTCTCAGCAACCGCAGTCGATTCCCGCAACGCTCAGATACCGGCGGCAGACTTCTCCTGGCATCTGTCGATCCATCACTGCTACACCGCGACGAACTGCCATACCCACGACGGCGGCACGATCTCCGGCGTCAAGAGCGGCGTGTACACGGCGCCCGACCACGAATATCCGAGCTACCTGACGATCGAACTCACGGTCACGCTGCCCGGTTCGACGATCACCATCGGCGGCGTGCTGACGATTCAGCCGCAGACCGTGGCCGTGAAATTCACCGCGAACCAGACGACGAGCCTGCACCTCGCCGTTGATGGGGTCTCGAAGTACACCCCGTTCACGGTGACCATGGTGATGGGACATCTGGCGACGATCTCAGCACCGACGCCTGAACTCCTGGGCGGCCACAAGTTCACCTACGCGTCATGGTCGGACAAGGGAGCGGCGACGCACACCATCGTCGCCCCGACCGCTGCGGCCACCCGGACGGCGAATTACAAGAAGGTGTACTAACCCCGTCCGGCCACCCGAACGGGTCATCCTCACCGAAAAGCACGATGTTTGCTTGACCCCACGCCCGATGATCGGCGATCTTGTTCGGAACGTTTGTCTCAGTGGCGAGACTCGCGTGCACGCTTCCCCGCGACAGAGAGTCAGCCGCTGCATGAAGGTCGTTCTGGCGCCACTGGTAGGCGAACGAGCCGTCCTGGTCGAACGTCAGGGTGAGCTCGTCCTGATCCTGGACAGCAGCACCTCTCGCGCGCTCGCTGCCGCGTTGCGACGAGTGCTGGCGCCGGTGCGCGGGACCGCCCGAGGCACCGTGGACGTCACCGATGGCGCCGCCGGAGCGGGGTCGCTGTCAGCCCGCACAGCTCTGCGAGGATGATTCCGCCTGGGTGACGCAGCGGCGGCGAGGCCCGCGTCATGACTGGCAAAGGTGAGGCGCCCGATGAGTGCACCGCACACGCAAGGCCTGGAAACCGCAGACGTGCTGGTCCGCGGCGGAACCGTGGTCGACGGCACTGGCGCGGCGCCGGTTGACGCCGACGTTCGGGTCCGCGACGGCGTGATCGTCGAGGTCGGTCCGGGCTTGGACGCGAGCGGCGAGGACGTCATCGAGGCGTCCGGTGCCTTCGTCACGCCAGGGCTCATCGAGTCCCACACCCATTTCGACGCCGCCGTCTGGTGGGATGCCGACTGCGATCCGATGCCGGCGCACGGGTGCACCACCATGGTGCTGGCGAACTGCGGGCTCGGCCTCGCACCCCTGCGGCCGGCTGAATCCACCGACCTGGTCGACCTCTTCGCGTTCATCGAGGACATCCCCGCCGAGGCGTTCAACCTGGCCGTCCCGTGGGCGTGGGACACCTGGCCCGAATATTTCGCCGCCGCCCGCCGGCACCCGACCGCGGTGAATTACGTCGGCTTCATGCCTTTCCAGATGCTGCGCACCTGGATCATGGGTCCGGACGCGTGGGAACGCGCCGCCACGGCGGACGAGCGCGATCGGCTGTGCGCCGCGCTGGATGAGGCGCTGTCGGCAGGAGCTCTCGGCCTGTCGACGTCGGAGATGGACACCGACAAAGGCAACCGCCCGGTGCCCAGCCGGCTGGCGGACGAGGCCGAGCTGTCGGCCTTGATCGCCGTACTGTCCCGCCACGGCGCGATCCTGCAATATGTGCCGCGCTTCTTGCAGCCGCAGTACTTCCACGAGGACCTGCAGCGGATGTCACGGCTCGTCGCCGGCACCGGTGTGCGCATGATCTTCGCCGGCTACGCGCTGGAAGAGTTGGCGTCGGAAGGTCGCTCGAACCTGGAGGACCTGATGTCCCGGCTGCGCGCCGAGGGTGCAGATCTGTGGCCGAACTTCAGCCCGCGGCCGTCCCACGTCAACATGCATTTCGAGCGCTCCATCATGTGGAGCGGCGTCGCCAGCTGGCACTCCTACGTCCAAGGCAGCGACGAGGACAAGCGCACGCTGCTGCGCGATCAGGCGTGGCGGGCGGCCGCCCGGGCCGACTGGGACGCCTGCACCTACACGCTCGCGCCCATCCGGATCCCGGATCGGATGCTGCTGATGGGGGGCGAGCACAGCGGCGAGACGATGGCCGACGCGATCGCCCGCAGCGGGCAGCACCCGTCCGACGCGATGGCTGACTGGCTGATCGCCACTGACGTCCAAGGCAACATCCGTACCAAGGAGCGGCCGATCGACCTCGCCGCCGCTGCGGAGATGGCCCGCTCGCCGCAGGCACTCCCCGGGGCGAGTGACGCGGGCGCCCACGTCCAGATGTTCAGCGGGGCCGGGGACGGCACGTACTTCCTGTCGCACCTGGTACGCGACACGGGGCTCCTGCGCATCGAGGAGGCGGTGCAAGCCGTCACCTCCCGGCTCGCCGGTTTCTTCGGCATCCCGCGCCGCGGCATCATCCGGCCCGGCGCCGTCGCCGACCTCGCCGTCTTCGCGCTCGACGACCTCACCAACGGCACCGAGGTGCAGCGCCGCGATCTGCCCGGCGGCGCCTGGCGCTACAGCCGCACACCCGGGGGCTACCGCGCCACGATTGTCGGGGGCGTGCCGACCTGGCTGGGCGACGCGTCGACCGGCCAGCGTCCAGGCGCGATGCTGCCGGCGCGTCAGGACAGCGAGCGGGTGCCGGCCGGGGTCTAGCGGCAAACCTCCCGACCCGAGCGAGGCACCGAAGGCGCCAGCCCGCCGACCACCCCGAGCCGCGCCAGCGGCGAGCACCTGGAGGACTGGGGGCTGGGCCTCCAGGAAGACATTGCGGGCCCCCGCTGAAGCTGCGTAGGCAGCGAGCATGCAAGACCAACTCGGTGGGCGAGGGGGGAGTTGAACCCCCACGTCCTTACGGACACACGGACCTGAACCGTGCGCGTCTGCCATTCCGCCACTCGCCCGAGCGACCGTCCGACGCTACCACGCAGCACGCAGCCCTAGCAGGGCCCGCACCAGCGCAAACGTCCTAGCCATCCGCTTGTCGTCCGCCGGATCACCCGGCTTTTGCCAGGCCTCCCCGTTACGATCTCCCCACTCTTGGAAGGAGACGTCCGGTGGGGGTGCTGCAGCGCTTCGAACGTCGCCTCGGCGGCATCGTCGAAGGCGCCTTCGCCCGCGTGTTCAAAGGCGGGGTCGAGCCTGTCGAGCTGGCCGGGGCCCTGACCCGCGAATGCGACGAGCGCAAGGCCCGTGGGGCGCGTCGCACCCTGGTGCCCAACAAGTTCTCGATCGACCTC
>DATAVO010000049.1:0-20295 GCA_036267695.1 Frankiaceae bacterium | reverse complement strand
ATCCGGGTCGCCCGGGCAACAAACAGTTTACTTCCCATTGACGTGCGCGGATCGCCGCCACGCGGTCTATTTCGTACGGAGGCCGAGAAAGCCCCTCTGCAAGATCCCCCCTACCGGGAGCCGGCCTCAGCGGGATCTGGCCGCCTTTCAGCGACATCCAGTCGGGGACGACACGCTCTGCGCGCCCCCGGCAACCCGCTCAGCCGTACGTGTCGCGGGGCCCACGCCCACCGGTCACACGCAGCGCACCGTGGCGCCAATCCGGACCGCTCGGACCACGAATCACCAGCGTGCGCACCACATCGACGCCCAACTGCTCGCGCAGCCGACTCGTCAGCGTGCGCGAGAGCAGCCGCAGCTGCGTGGCCCATGCCGTGCTCTCCGCTTCGATGACGAGCTCACCATCGCGCAGCCGGGTGGGCCGGCAATGCGCCGCTACCTGCTCGCCGACGAGCGAATCCCATCGCGAGAGCACGCTCGCACCGGCCGCCTGGTTCTCCCAGCCGCGCTCGGCCAGCAGCTCCGTGAGCGCGGATCCGAAAGCCACGGGCTCGCCAGGAGAACGCGCTGACCGCAGCGCCTCCTTGGCAGCACCGCGGCTGGCGCGCCTCGTGCCGCGATCGGTCTGCGCCGCCCTCGCGCGCGCATCGGTACGGGCTCGCGCCAACGCCTCGCGCACCAGATCGGCACCCTTCGCCGGCTGCTCCGCCTCACTCATCCGCTTTCGCCCCCTGACCGTGCGACTTCGGCGACTGTGCCCGACCCCACCGACAAAATCCGTCCGCTCAATGCTTCTGGAACGTCACCGGCCACCGCGGCAGTGATCAGTACCTGCTCCGCCGGCGCCAGCAATTCGGCCAGCCGTTCACGGCGGGTGCTGTCAAGTTCCGCGAAGACGTCGTCGAGCAGCAGCACCGGCTCGCCACCTCCGTACTCACCCTCTCGCAGCACCTCGTACGACGCCAGCCTCAGAGCGAGCGCCAGCGACCAGGACTCGCCTTGACTCGCGTAGCCCCGCGCCGGCAAATCCCCAATGGACAGAAGGAGATCATCGCGATGTGGACCCGCCAGTGAGACGCCCCGCTCGATTTCCTGAGGACGCAGCCGGCGCAGTTCCTCGAGCAGGACCTGGGTCAACGACGCCGGGTCGGGCCCGACGCTCACCGCATCGGGGACGCTCGACCGGTACTCGAGCGTGATCGGCCCCCGGCTGTCACTGACCTTCGCGTAGGCGTCGTCGACCAGCGGCGCGATAGCCGTGACCACCCGAAGTCGGCCGGCGAGTAGCTCCCCACCCACGCGCGCGAGATGCTCGTCCCACACATCGAGGGTCGGCAAATCCGCGCTCGATCCACCTCGGCCGCGCCGAGCCTGACCCGCCGACTTCAGCAGCGTGGTGCGCTGCTTGTTGACCCGCTCGTAGTCCGAGCGCACCGCTGCAAAACGTGGCGCCCGCGCAACCAGCAGGTCGTCGAGGAAGGACCGGCGACCGCCCGGATCCCCTTTGACGATCGCCAGATCCTCCGGGGCGAACAGAACGGTGCGCAGCAGGCCGAGCACCTCCCGCGGCCGCGGTACAGGAGCCCGATTCACCCGTGCCCTATTGGCTTTTCCCGGTACCAGTTCGAGCTCGATGGTCACCGTTCGGTCATCACGCACGACCGCGCCGCGGATGATCGCTCGCTCCGCGCCCATGCGCACCAACGGGGCATCAGCCGCGACCCGATGACTGGCGAGCGTCGCCAAATAGCCAACAGCCTCGAGGAGATTCGTCTTTCCCTGGCCGTTCGAGCCGAGGAAGGTCGTGCACCCCGGGGTCAGCTGGACGTCGGTCTGCTGGTAGCTGCGAAAGTCCGTCAGGGACAGGGCGGACAGGTACACCGACAGTTCAGCAGGAACGAACGATCAGCGGATGACGTCGTTGTAGGAATCCGCGGCGGATGAGCCGTCGGGCTTCGCACCGGGTGCCGTCACGGCGTGGCCACCGAACTGGTTGCGCAGCGCGGCCACCACCTTCATCGCCGGCGAATCCTCCTGGCGGCTGACGAAACGGGCGAAGAGTGCCGAGGAGATGACCGGCATCGGCACCGCGTGCTCGATCGCCGCCTCCACGGTCCATCGGCCTTCACCGGAGTCATCGGCGTAGCCCCGCAGCTTCGACAAACCGGGGTCGGCCTCAAGAGCATCGACCAGGAGATCGAGCAGCCAGGAGCGGATCACCGTGCCCTGCGTCCAGCTCTTGATGACGCCGGTGACGTCCTTCAAAAGGCCTGCGGCTGCTAGCAATTCGTAGCCTTCGGCGTACGCCTGCATCATCCCGTACTCGATGCCGTTGTGGACCATCTTCGCGAAGTGCCCGGCGCCGACATCGCCTGCGTGAACAAAGCCCGCGTCGCCCTCCGGCTTCAACGCGTCGAAGAACGGCTGCACCGCCGCGACATGCTCCTTGCTGCCGCCGGCCATGAGCGCGTAGCCGTACTCGAGGCCCCACACGCCACCGGAGACGCCGCAATCGACGAAGCCGATGCCCTTGTTGACGAGCTCGCCTGCGTGGCGCTGGTCGTCGGTGTACTTGGAGTTGCCTCCGTCGACGATGACGTCACCGGGGGCAAGCAGCCCGCCGAGCTCGTCGATCGTCGCCTGGGTGGGACCGCCCGCCGGGACCATGACCCAGATGACGCGCGGCGCGGGCAGCGCCTTGACCAGCTCCTCGAGTGAGGAGACGTCGCGCTCGCCGGGAGCCCGGTCGTAGCCGACCACGGTGTGTCCCGCTTGCTTGATCCGCTTGGCCATATTGCCGCCCATGCGGCCCAGGCCGATGATCCCGATTGTCGCCACCGGTGCTCCTTGGATGTGTCTGCAGGGGTCTGCGTGATGGTCTGCGTGAAGGTCGCAGTGCCAGTGTCGACTTCGCTCAGCCGGACAGGCGCACCGGCATCAGCAGGTAGCGGTAATCCGGGCCCGAATCGGCCGTCTTGCCGGTGAAAACAGCCGGCTTGCGGGGTGCCTCAACCGGGTCGTCCGTGGCGAAACCGACGTGCACCGAGTCGGAATCGAGGGCGCCCAGCCCGTCGAGCAGGTAGCCCGGGTTGAACGCGATGGACAGCGTCGGGCCGTCGTAGCTGGCGCTGAGGGCCTCACGAGCTTGTGCTTCGCCGCCGGCTCCAGCTTCCAGCACCACCTCACCGGCCGAGAACGTGAGCATGATCGGCGCGGTGCGTGCCGCCACGAGCGAGACCCGCCGGGCCGCATCGACCAGCGGGCCGACTTCGACCTCAGCTGACAGCGGCGAGGTCGGTGGCAGCAGCCGGCGGTAGTCGGGGAATTGCCCGTCGATCAGGCGGGTGGTGCTGTGCCGTGCACCGCAGGTGAATCCCGCGAGGGCCTCACCCGAGGGACCACTTCCGATGGCGACACTCGTCTCGGCGCCGGCGGCCGCGAGCGCCTTGGCCGCGTCGGCGAGAGTGCGCGCGGGGATCAGCGCGGTGCCTGTGACCTCCGGATCCTCCGGGCGCCACATGAGCTCACGAACCGCGAGCCGGTAACGGTCGGTCGAGGCCAGCGTGAGCTTCTCGCCGGCGATCTCGATGCGCACACCAGTCAGCACTGGGAGCGTGTCATCGCGCCCGGCGGCGATCGCGACCTGCGAAACCGCTGACGCGAACGCGCTGCTCCCGAGCCGTCCCGTGACGCTCGGCAGGCCGGGCAGCGCCGGATAGTCCTCGACCGGAAGTGTCGGCAGCGTGAACCGGCTACTGCCGCAGGTCAGGACGGCACGCGTCGGCTCGATCTCGAACTCGACGGGAGCAGCCGGAAGCGCGCGGACGATCTCAGCGAGGAGCCGGCCGCTGACGAGCGCCCGCCCTTCGTCGACCACCGACGCGTTGATCTCGCCCCAGGCAGCGACCTCGTAGTCGAACGCCGACAGCCGCAGACCCGAATCACTCGTCTCGAGCAGCAGGCCCGCCAGGACCTGAAGCTGCGTGGTCGGTCGGGTCGGGAGCGTACGAGCGACCCACGACACGGCGTCGGTGAGCTCGTCCCGCTCGACACGAAACCTCATGACAGGACCTCCAGAGCTTGTCCCCAACCCTCTGATGCAGGGTTGTTGTCGTTAATCAATCTCAAGGAACGACGTCGTATTAGGGGGAGTGGATAGTGTGGAAAACCATCGTTCTTGCAGCTCAACCGGCGCGAGCGGCGGTGGGTTTCCTGTGCATCCCCGGTGGGTGACAGCACGGTGGGCTGTGGACGCCGCACGAACCGCACCGATCGTCCCCCGCCGGTCCACTGGTCGTCCACAGAGGTATCCACAGGCTGTGTACGCAGATCATCTTTAGTGACCTCGCCCACAATCGGGATTAAAAGTGCGATCTCGATGCGGGCCCTACACCCCATCCGGTGCGGGCGGGTGGACGTGTCGTTGCGTGCTGTCGTACCGAGCACTCAGCGACCCTTCGCCCGGATCCGCGCGTGCAGCTCGGTCACCTGGTTGTAGACCTGCCGCTTCTCTTTCATCAGCGCTTCGATCTTGCGGTTGGCATGCATGACGGTGGTGTGGTCGCGACCGCCGAAATGCGTGCCGATCTTGGGTAGCGAGAGGTCGGTCAGCTCGCGGCACAGGTACATCGCGATCTGACGGGCCATGACCAGGCTGCGACTGCGTGAAGACCCGCACAGATCGTCCATGGAGACGCCGAAGAACGAGGCCGTCTCGCTCATCACGAGAGCCGGCGTGATGTCCGGGTCGCTCGCGTCAGGGATCAGGTCCCGTAACACCGCTTCGGCGAGCTTCTGATCCATGCGCACGCCCTGCAAACTGGCGAAAGCAGCGACGCGGATCAACGCGCCTTCGAGCTCGCGGATGTTGCGTTCGATGTGGGTGGCGATGTAGGTCAACGTGTCGATGTCGGCGTCGAAACCGGCGGCGGAGGCCTTTTTCAGCAGAATCGCTATCCGGGTCTCGAGGTCCGGCGCGCTCACGTCGGTGATGAGCCCCCACTCGAACCTGCTGCGCAGCCGGTCTTCGAGAGTGGACAGCTGTTTGGGGGGCCGGTCGGAGGTGATCACGATCTGCTTCGAGCTTCCGTGGAGCTCGTTGAAGGTGTGGAAGAACTCCTCCTGGGTGCGTTCCTTGTTCTCCAGGAACTGGATGTCGTCGATCAAGAGGATGTCGACGTCGCGATAGCGCGAGCGAAATTGCTGCTGCCTGTCGTCGCGGATCGCGTTGATGAATTCGTTGGTGAACTCCTCGGAGTTCACATAGCAGATGCGCAATTCCGGGTGCATCTTGGCGACGTCATGGGCGATCGCGTGCAGCAGATGGGTTTTGCCCAGCCCTGAATCCCCGTAGACGAAGAGCGGGTTGTACGAGCGCCCCGGGGCCTCGGCGACGGCGACGGCGGCCGCGTGGGGAAAGCGATTGCCATCGCCGATCACGAAGGTCTCGAAGGTGTAGCGCTCGTTGAGCTTCGGAGGGGGAGCGGCTTCTGATCGGCTGCTGACCGCGGCGAGTCGGCGGGCGCTCTCGGACTGCTCGAGCAGAGCGTCTTCCGGGACGACGTCAGGGTCGGGGGCGGAACGCACCACGACGGCGAACGTGATGGTTCGTCCGAGCGCGGCGGACATGCGGGTGATCACGAGCGGACGCAGCCGGTTGTCGAGCAGATCGCGCACGATCTCGTTCGGGGCGGAGAACAGGACCGTCTGCTCGACCATGCCGATCGCGCGGATGCCGCGGATCCAGGCGCGGTCATGCGCCGAAAGCCCTTCCTGCTCGGAGAATTCATGCTTGGCGACGTCCCACGCCGCGATGACTTCCGCGTCCTCCGGACCGGTGTCCTGATCCGCCACTATCTGCAACTCCTCGGCATACGACACGGCGGACCGTCCAGGCGGGGCAGACCGGTAGGCCAACGAAATTTCCCCCCTGCGGCGTGGATCGTCCCAGCATCGACTGCGCCGTCTGACTCACAGCTTTATCCACAGGCTGTGCATGGCACGGCTAGGGCCGGGCCAGCTCGAGTCGAGTCATGAACGGCGGATGTCTACGTTGGTGAGGGGCCGAGGCTAGCAGCGCTCGACCGGTCCCGTCGACGGGTTGTTCAGACTCGAGAAGGAGTCCTTTTTCTTGCTCACGGAGCGTGATTTCGGCCCCTCGCCACAGGACTGTGACCGGCTCATTACGGCAGGTCTGATGTTTGACCCAGTACCCGCAGGCCCGTACCGTCGAGGGTCGGCCGTGCCGCGGCTGTTCTCGTGTAGTTGTCGTGTTGTACGGCCGCTGTGCCACCAGTGCCACCCTGATCCACACCGGAGCTGACCTTGAGTAAGCGCACGTTCCAGCCCAACAATCGCCGGCGGGCCAAGACGCATGGTTTCCGCTTGCGCATGCGCACGCGGGCCGGGCGCGCCATCCTGACCGCTCGTCGGCGCAAGGGCCGCCGCGAGCTTTCCGCCTGACGATCGTGCTGCCCGCCGCAGCCCGCGTTCGCACCCGATACGACCACAGGTTGGTCGCACAGACCGGGTGCCGAGTGCGGCGCGGCTCGCTCGTGCTTTCCATGGTCGTCCCCGATGCGGCGGCGGATTCATCCGCTGTTCCTGCAGCTCAGGCGCGTGCCGCGGTGATCGCCGGTCGTCGCGTAGGAGATGCCGTCACTCGTAACCGGGTTAAGCGTCGGATGCGGGAGCTGCTGCGGGCCCGCCTTCCCGAGCTCCCTGCCGGATCGCTGCTCGTGATGCGGGCCCTGCCGGGCGCTGAGCGCGCGACCTTTGCCCAGATGGGGGGCTGGCTCGATGCCGCGGCCCGTTCTTGCCTCGCGCAATCGCGCGCCGGACTGGTCGATGTCTGAGCCCGCCGACCCGGCCGGGGAGAGCACCGTCGCCCGCCGGCCTCGAGGCTTAGCCCGGCTTCTCGCGGGTGTGGTGCGCGGTTACCAGCTGGCGATCAGCCCCTTGCTGCGGCCGAGTTGCCGGTTCGCGCCGAGCTGCAGCGAGTACGCATACGAGTCACTGATCGAGCACGGAGCGTTACGAGGCACTTGGCTCGCGCTTCGCCGGCTCCTGCGCTGCCACCCGTTCTGCTCCGGTGGGTATGACCCGGTTCCCCCTCGCCGGCGCGGAACCAAGAGTCCCGCCGAGCGCGTTGAGGCCGGTGACGTTTCCACGGCCACCGCACCGACGGCCGCTGAGCCCGCTCTCGTTCCCGCGATGTCCAGCCAGGAAGCAGGCGAGTGTCCGTGTTAGACCCGCTGTACAACCTCGTCGCGCGCGGGGTGATCGTCTTTCACAACCTGCTTTCGCCGATTTTCGGCAAGCACAGCTTCTTCTCGTACGCCATCGCCATCGCCATCATCGTGGTGATCGTCAGGATCCTGATCTTCCCGTTGTTCGTCCGCTCGGTACGCGCGCAGCGCACCATGCAGATGCTCCAGCCGCGCATCAAGGAAATCCGCGAGAAGTACAAGAACGACAAGCAGCGCATGAACCAAGAGGTCATGAAGCTGCAGAAGGAGCACGGCAACCCGCTGCTCGGCTGTTTGCCGCTGCTGCTCCAGATCCCGCTCTTCATCTCGCTTTATCACGTGTTCAACGCGGTCTCCCGCGCACCGACCCTGATTCAGGGACACATCCTCCAGTTCAAGGCCACCAGCGGCCTGACCGGCGGCTACTACGACCAGACGACTCATTTCCTGGGCACCTTGTCCGCCGATCACCAGCATGTGATCCCGAACAGCAAGGCCGCCGAGGTCGCGGGCCTGGCGACGGCCAAGTTCGCCGGCATCACGCTGAGCTCGGCGTTGACCTCCTCGAAGAAGACGTTGGAGCTGTTCGGCGCCAACGGCACCACCGTGAAGATCGTCGCCGCCGTGATGATCGTGATCATGGCCATCACGGTCTACATCACCCAGCACCAGATCATGTCGCGCGGCGGCCCGGTCGACCCGCAGCAGCAGAAGATCCAGCGCGTCATGCTTTACGGCTCGCCGATCCTGCTGGCCGTCTTCGGTCTGCGCTTCCCGATCGCGGTGCTCGTCTACTGGCTCACGACCAATACCTGGAGCATGGCGCAGCAGGTCTTCATCCTGCGAAAGATGCCGCCCGTCCTACCAGGAACGACCGCGAGTACGGCAACGTCGGGCAGGGCGAGCGCGGCTGCCGGTAAGGGCGGAAAGGCCAGCCTGCGCAAAGGCGCGGCGCCGGAACCGCCAGCGGCGCCGCAGAAGCTCGCCCAGGTACGTCAGACACCGGCGATCAATCCCCCACCCAATGGGGCGAAGCCGGCTGATGGTGAGGCTGACGAGGCTGGACAGAACGGGACCGAGTCTGCCCAGTCTGACCAAGCCGCCCAGCCGGACCGAAATGGTGCCGGCGGGACCAACAAGGGCGCAAACGCCGCGGGGACCGGGCGCACCGTCAGTAGCGGCGGAGGCCAGCGGCCACGGCGTAACAACCGGCCCGCGGCGAAGCCGAAGGGCAAAGGACCACGAAAGGGCGGACGGCGATGAGCAGTACAGACCTGGCCTCCCAGCCGGAAGAGGCGCAGTCGGGCGCCGAAGAAGATGTCGACGTGGTGGCACCAGATGAGGACAACTCAGCTGAAAGCGTCCCATCTCGGGCGAAATCGCGCCCCTCGTCGAGTGATCTCGTGCAGGAGGGCGACGTTGCGGCGGATTATCTCGAGTCGCTGCTCGACATTCTCGACCTTGATGGCGACCTCGACATGGACGTCGAAGGCGAGCGCGCGGTCGTGGCAATCGTCGGCAAGGGCCTTGGCTCCCTGGTCGGCGACAAGGGTGAGACGCTGGAAGCACTTCAGGAGCTCACTCGTCTCGCGGTCCAGCGGGAGATGGGTGTCCGCAGCCGGCTGATGCTGGACATCGGCGGTTTTCGCGCCAAGCGCCGCGCTGAGCTGGCAAGTCTGGGTGCGGAGGTGGCGGCGAAGGTCGCCGCGAGCGGCGAGCCGGAGCGCTTGAAGGCGATGAGCCCGTTCGAGCGCAAGGTCGTTCACGATGCGGTGGCCCAGGTGGATGGCGTGCACAGCGAGAGCGAGGGCGAAGAGCCCCAGCGCCGCGTCGTCGTTCTCCCCGACTGAGTACTCCAGAGACGAGTACTCCAGAGACGGGTACTCCTGAGCCCCCGATCGTCTCGGGGCTGCCCCCGGACGATTGGCGGGCGGCGGCTGATGCTGTTTTCGCAGCTCAGCTGCCGTTGGCAGTGCGCTACGCCAAGGCGCTGATCACCGACGGCATTGTGCGCGGCCTGCTCGGTCCGCGCGAGGCCGGCCGGGTCTGGGACCGGCACCTGCTCAACAGCGCCGTGCTGGCGGAGCTGATTCCGGATGGCTCTACCGTCATCGATGTGGGCAGCGGTGCCGGGTTGCCAGGGATCCCGCTGGCCATCGTGCGTCCGGCCTGCCGGTTGATTCTCCTCGAACCCCTGGCCCGGCGGTGTGTGTTCCTCGAGGAAACGGTGGACGCGTTGGGGCTGGGTGAGCGCGTCACGGTGCTTCGCGGGCGCGCTCCGGACATCGCGAACGTGGGCGGGCTCCCTTTTTTCGCCGATTACGCGATCGCTCGGGCTGTCGCACCGCTGGAGCGACTCGTGTCGTGGACGATGCCTTTGGTCCGGTCGGACGGGCAGTTGCTGGCAATGCGCGGAGAGCGCGTCGAGCAGGAGCTGCGCGAGGCCGGATCAGGGATCGGCCGCCACGGCGGTGGAGTCCCCGAGGTGGTCGAGCTCGGAGAGCGCCTGCTGGGAACTCCGGTCCGGGTGGTGCGGATCCCCAAAGGGCAACCGGGACAGCAGGTCCAACGGAAGGGCGAGTCACGTGCCAGGGGTAAAAGGAGTCGCATCAGCGGTTGAAAGCGATGTTTCACGTGAAACGACGGACGCTCAGTCCCTCGATGTTTCACGTGAAACCACACCGCAGGGGATGACCCGCCCCGCTACCCCGCGGGTCCTGGCTATCGCGAACCAGAAGGGCGGCGTAGGCAAGACCACTACCGCTGTGAACGTCGCCGCTGCTCTTGGCCTCTACGGGATGCGGGTGCTGTGCATCGACATCGACCCCCAGGGCAACGCGAGCACGGCGCTGGGGATTGAACCACCGGAGCGCACGCCAGGGATGTATGAGGTCATCCTCGGCGAGGCCACCCTCGACTCCATCCTCCGGCCCTGCCCGCGGGTGCCCGGCCTGATGGTGGCGCCCGCGGCCGTCGACCTCGCCGGTGCCGAGGTCGAACTGGTGAATGAGGAGGGACGCGA
Source organism: Frankiaceae bacterium (assembly GCA_036267695.1). Taxonomy (GTDB): domain Bacteria; phylum Actinomycetota; class Actinomycetes; order Frankiales; family Frankiaceae; genus DATAZK01. The sequence continues at coordinate 10,026 of DATAVO010000049.1, read as the reverse complement.
GTTCCGGCTCCGGCAGGCCCTCGCCGCCAGCGAGCAGGAATTCGACTACGTCCTCATCGACTGCCCGCCCGCGCTGGGGCTGCTCACCATCAACGGCTTGACCGCGGCGCGCGAGGTCATGATCCCTATCCAGTGCGAGTACTACGCGCTGGAAGGCCTGGGACAGCTGCTCAACAACGTCGAACTCGTGGCCGAACATCTCAATCCGGGGCTCAGTGTCAGCACCATCGTCCTCACCATGTACGACAGCCGGCTCCGGCTGGCAGACCAGGTGGTCGAGGACGTCAGAGCCCATTTCAAGGACGCTGTGCTCCCGACCCCGATCCCCCGGAGCGTGCGGGTCGCCGAGGCACCGAGCTATGGCACCACCGTCGTCACGTATGACCCGGTTTCCCGCGGTGCGCAGGCCTACCTCGCCACAGCGCGTGAGATGGGCGCCCAGCAGATGGTGGTGGATCTGACCGAGCCGTCCACGGATCCGCCCACCGCCGCCACGGAGACATCGACAGATGGCTCCATTGATGTAGGCACCGCCGAGATCAGCGAACCCGTAGGAGGTCTGGCATGACGACCCGTACCCGCGGCCTGGGAAGGGGATTGGGCGCGCTGATCGCGCCGACCACCACGCGACCGGCCCCGGATCCGGCTGCGATCACCTTGCCGCCTCCGCCGGCGGGCTCGCCAGAGGCGCCCGAGGTCATCGACCTCACCAATCCGCAGCCGCAAGCAATTCTCGACCAGCCTGAAGCCATCAATGGCGTCGTGGTTGGCCAGCTACGCATGATTGCGATTACCCGCATAGCTCCCAACGGTCGCCAGCCGCGACAGGACTTCGACGAAGAGGCCCTGGAACAGCTCGCCGCCAGCATCCGCGAGGTCGGGCTGCTCCAGCCCATCGTGGTGCGGTCAGCCGGCACTGCGGGCGCTGCGGAAAGTGGCGACTACGAGCTCATCATGGGCGAGCGGCGCTGGCGTGCCGCCCAGCTGGCCGAGCTCGAAGAGATCCCTGCCATCGTCCGTGAGACCGCCGACGACGCCATGCTGCGCGACGCGCTGCTGGAGAACCTGCACCGCGAGCAGCTCCATGCGCTGGAGGAGGCTGCTGCCTATACCCAGCTGCTGAACGACTTCGGCTGCACCCATGACGAGCTCGCCTCTCGGGTCGGCCGGTCTCGCTCGCACATCACCAACACGATCCGCTTGTTGAGCCTGCCGCCCACCGTCCAGCGCCGGGTGGCTGCTGGGGTGCTCACCGCCGGTCACGCCCGGGCGCTTCTCGGCTTCCCGACGCAGGCCCAGCAGGAGCAGATGGCGACCCGCATTGTCGCCGAGGGCCTCTCGGTCCGGGCCGTCGAGGAGCTGGCCGCGCTCGCCGAGCCGGACAAGCCCAAGCGCCGCCGCCCGGAGCGCACGGCCCCGCCCGGACTAGAAGATGTGGCCAGCCGGCTCTCGGAGCGCTTCGAGACCAGGGTGAAGGTGGAGATGGGGCGTAGCAAAGGCCGCATAACGGTCGAGTTCGCTTCGTTCGACGACCTCGAACGCATCGTGACGGCGATGGCGCCGGCTCCGCCCAGCTGGGCCTGAGAGTCAGGCGCCGGGATGCGGCGGCCGCGCCATCGCGGCCTGCAGCAGATCCCGGCAGATCACTCCGAGGTCCATTCCCGCGGCGTGGACGGCGAGCGGCACCAGGCTGGTCTCGGTCATCCCGGGCGAGACGTTGACTTCGAGGAAGTGCACGCCGCCGCCGGAATCGACGATGCAGTCGGTACGGCTGAGGTCATCCAGTCCCAGCACCTGGTGCGCGGTCACGGCTAGTCGGGCTGCCTCCTGGGCGGCCGCTTCGCTGACCCGCGCAGGTACATAGAATTCTGTCGATCCAGCGGTATAACGCGCGGCGTAATCGTAGGGGCCGCCCAGGGCGTCGATCTCCACTGCCGGTAGCGCCTGCGGGCCGTCGCCGGTGTCGATGACCGCCACCGTCAGCTCCGTGCCGACCACGAATCGCTCGATCAGGGCGGTGTCGGCATAGCCGAAGCTCGCGACGAGCGCCCCGGGCAGCTCTCCCGGCTCGCGGACGATCGTGGCGCCGAGCGCGGAACCGCCGGCGGCCGGCTTGACCATCAGTGGAAGCCCGAGCCGATCGACGAGCTGGGCGATGACGGTCGAGGCGCCCAACTCGCGGAAGGTCGCGTGGGGCAGCGCGAGCCAGGGCGGCGTGGTCATCCCCGCGGTGGCGATGAGTGATTTGGCGGTCGGCTTGTCGAACGCCAGCCGGCAGGCGTGAGCCGAGGAACCGGCGTACGCGACGCCCATCAGGTCGAGCACCCCGCGTAGCGCCCCGTCCTCGCCCGGGCCGCCATGCAGGGCGATGAACACCGCATCCGGGGTCTCGGCGAGCAGCCGGGGCAGTAGTTGCGCGTCGGCGTCGAGCAGGACGGCGTCGATACCGACTCCGCGGAGCGCGTCAGCTACCCGGCGGCCGCTGCGCAGTGAGACGTCGCGTTCCACCGACAGCCCGCCGGCCAGCACGAACGCCCTCTCGAGCTCGGTCATGCGAGCTCCGGGGTCGGCCCGTGAGACGGTCCGGCGTCCCCTCGCGAGGCGACCGGCCCGAACGTCTCGAGCAGTTCGAGCTCTTCGGCCAGGACCGCTGCCAGCCGCCGGACGCCCTCGCGGATGCGGTCCGGTGGTGGGAAGCAGTAGGACAGCCGCAGGTTGCGCCGTCCGTTGCCGTCCGCGTAGAACGCGATCCCCGGGACGTACGCCACCCGTGCAGCCACAGCGCGGGCCTGCATGGCCTTGGCGTCCAAGCCTTCCGGCAGGGTCAGCCAGACGTAGAAGCCGCCGCTCGGGACCGTCCACGAGCAACTGGAGGGCAGGGCGGTGCTGAGCGAATCGAGCAGCGCGTCGCGGCGCTCGCGGTAGATCTCGCGGAACGTCTTGACCTGCTCGAGGAACGGCTGGGTCTCCAGGTAGCGAGAGATAGCCAGCTGGTTGAAGGTCGGCGGGCACAGGATCTGCGCCTCGCTGGCGAGCACGAGCTTCTCGCGCACACCGTGAGGCGCGAGCACCCAGCCGATCCGCAGGCCGGGCGCGATTGTCTTGCTGAAGGTGCCCAGGTAGAGGACCCGATCGGCACCGTCGGCCCGGATCGCGCGGAAGGGTTCGCTGTCGAAGCCGAGCAAGCCGTACGGATCGTCTTCGACCACCAGGAGGTCGGCTTCCTCGGCGATAGCCAGGAGTTCCTGGCGGCGCGGGAGGCTGAGTGAGACGCCGGCCGGATTCTGGTAGTTCGGGATTACATAGAGGAACTTTACTTTCTTGCCCGCCTTTGTGCAGTATGCGACGGCTTCGCGCAGCGCGGCGGGAATCATGCCGTCCTCGTCCATGGCGACGTGTACCACCTCGGCCTGCGCGGACGCGAACGTGCCTAGCGCCCCGACGTAGCTCGGCGCCTCGGCGATCACGACGTCGCCCGGGTCGAGGAACGTCCGGGAAATAAGGTCGAGCGCCTGCTGGCTCCCGACCGTCACGACGACGTCGTCGGGCGAGCCGGTGATTCCGACCAGTGACATCACGTCGCAGATCTGCTCGCGCAGCCGCGGATCACCCTGGCCGGTGCTGTAGTTGAGCGCTACGGCGCCCTGGTCAGCGACCAGTTGATCGAGCAGCGCGCCAACGGCGTCGAGCGGCAGCGCAGCGGTGTACGGCGAGCCGCCGGCGAGGCTCACCACTTCAGGGCGGCTCGCGACGGCGAAGAGAGCTCGGATCTCCGATGCGGTCATGCCCTGGGTGCGGAGCGCGTAACGACCGGTATACGGGTCGAGCGAGGTCGCCGACATGATTCCAAGGTAACCGAGCGACTGCTCTATCCTGAGCTTTCGTGGGCGCACGCAGCACGGTTGGCCGGTCGGCCCTCCCACGCGCGTTGGTACTTTTCGTCGCTGGCTTCGGCGTGGGCATGGCCTTGGCGCTGCTTTCCCCGGTACGTGCCGGCCGGGCGGCACGATGAGTCGGCGCGTCGCTAACGTCACCCTCGACAACCTCGATGACCTGCCGATTCGCTGCCGCAAGTGCGTGTTCTGGGAGCTCGATCCCGTGGCACGTTCGCGCGCCGAGGAGTCCGGTGACTCTGCTTTCGAGAAGGAAGCCTGGGTGTCCGCGACGCTCCTGGACTGGGGCTCGTGCGGGAAAGTGGTCTACGTTGACAGCGCGCCAGCCGGATTCGCGCTCTTCGCGCCTCCCGCGTACATCCCCCGCGCCGTTGCGTTTCCCACCAGCCCGGTCAGCGCCGATGCGGTGCTACTGATGACTGGGCACATCGTCGAGGAGTTCACCGGTCAGGGCCTCGGCCGGGTGCTGATCCAGAGTGTCGCGAAGGATCTGCTGCGCCGCGGCGTTCGGGCGATCGAGGCGTTCGGCGATGCGCAGGGCAAGCCGGGCCACTGCCTGCTCCCGGCGGACTACCTGCTGGCGGTCGGCTTCAAGACGGTGCGGGCGCACCATCGGTGGCCGCGGCTACGCCTCGAACTCAAGAGCGTTGTCACGTGGCGTGAGGATGTCGAGGTGGCGCTGGAGCGGCTGCTCGGCTCCATGACGCCGGAAATCTTGCGCCCAGCGGGTCAGCGCGCGTAACCCAGCGGGGCTTCGCGGGGCTGCAGAAGTGCGTCGGGAAGGCGGAACGTACCGGTCGGCGGGTCGAGTTCGGCGGGCAGGAAGATCCGCTGAACGGCAGCAAGCACCGCTTCGGCGACGACGGCGCGAAACTCCCGGGAACCGAGCGCCATCGCATCGTGCGGGTTGCTCAGGTAGCCGAGTTCGAGCCGCACGGCGGGCATGCGGGTGGCTCGCAGCAGCGGCCAGTTCTTCGGGTGGCTGCGGCAATCCATGAGATCGGTACGCGCGACGACCTCGCGCTGGATCAGGTCGGCAAAGCGTTCACCCACCACCGACGAAGTACCTGGGGTGCCGAAGTAATAGCTCGCGACCCCGTGCGGGACGGCCGAATCGTGTCCGTCGCAATGCAGGCTGACGAGCAGATCGGCGTTCGTGGTGTTGGCGAACTTGGCGCGCTGGGCCTCATCGGGATTCTCATCGCGGCCGTGGGTGAGGAACGCGTTGACGCCGACCGCCATCAGGCGGCCTTCGAGCTGCGCGGCAAGGTCGGCCACGAGGTCACGCTCGTTCAGCCCGCCGACGCTCCAGCCCAGGTCGCTTCCACCGTGTCCGGGATCGAGGACGACCGTCTTGCCGGCGAGCGACGGACCGGCGCCGCGTAGCTTCTCCGACTCGCGTAGCTCGTAGGGCCGGCCTCCGACGACGGTGCGCTGTAGCCGCGCGAGCTCGCGCAAGGTGATGGGGCCGCAGCAGCCGTCGTTGACCAGCCCGCGGTTGTGCTGGAATTCCCGTAGCGCGTCTTCGGTGTGCTTGTCGAAGATTCCGTCGCAGCGGCCTACGTCAAAGCCCATATCCGCGAGCCGCTTCTGCAGTTCGAGAACGTCGTCCCCGGTGAAGGGATGGGTGACGCTGCGGTACAGCAGCCGGCCCCCCAGCTGCTGGCGTGCCTCCTGCAAGGCGCCGAAGGTGTCGGGCCCGACGATCCCGTCGACGAGTAGCCCGCGCGACTGCTGGAGCCGGCGGACCGCCTCATCGACCTCGTGGTCGAAGACGTCGGGTGTGCCCGTGGCGGTCGCTTCGAGCAGCCCAAGGTCGGCCAGCTGCAGGCGCAGCTGCTGGACGGCAGGTCCCGTAGACCCGCGGCGAAGGAGTGGCACGATGTCGGCGAAATCCCGCCCATGTCAGCGCCAGTGAGGCGATCGGTCGGCGAACGGTGGCAACGAGCGTCACTGAACGGTGTCAGCTTAGCTACCGATACCCGCCGCCGCGGGACCGATGCCACGCGAAACCGCCACCCTTTCGGGGTGGCGGTTCGGCGCGTGGCTACGGCTTGTGTGTTCGCAGGCTTAGACGAAGCCTTCGAGATCGCGGAGCAGGGCGGCCTTCGGCTTCGCGCCGACGATGCTCTTGGCGACCTCCCCGCCGACGAAGACCGACATCGTCGGGATCGACATGATCCCGTACTTGCGGGCGACCTCGGGGTTCTCGTCGATGTTCAGCTTGACGATGCGCAGCTTGTCGGCATGCTCGGCGGCAATCTCCTCGAGCACGGGGCCGACCATCTTGCACGGACCGCACCATTCGGCCCAGAAGTCGACCAGCACGGGTAGGTCGCTCTTCAGTACCTCGGCATTGAACGTGTCATCCGTCACGGGCTGGGTGCTGCCCATTGGGGTCCTCCTGAATTGTCGGGTCGGTATCAAGTACAAGCGCAAAAAGCGGCGGTCAGCGCGCAGACGCGAGGCTGTCGACCGTCTCGCTGACCGGCGGCGGCGGGGTAGCCGGGCCCTCGGGGGCTTCGTCGTGACGGTCCTCGAGGTCAGCGATGTGACGCTCGGCGTCGAGGGCTGCAGCACAACCCGTGCCGGCCGCGGTGATCGCCTGGCGGTAGGTGTGGTCGACGACATCGCCGGCCGCGAAGACGCCCGGCAGGTTCGTCAGCGTGCTCGGCGCGGCGACGGTGAGGTAGCCCTCGTCGTCCATGTCGAGCTGGTCGGCGAACAGGCCCGAGCGCGGGTCGTGACCGATCGCGACGAACAGGCCGGTCACGTCGAGCGTGGTGGTCTCTCCCGTGTTGACGTCAGTGACCCGAAGTCCGCTCATCGACGTCTCGCCGAGGACCTCCTCGATCTTCGCGTTCCACACGAACTTGATCTTGGGGTTGGAGAAGGCGCGCTCCTGCATGATCGCGCTGGCGCGCAGCGCGTCACGCCGGTGCACGACTGTGACGCTGCGGGCGAAGCGGGTGAGGAACGTGGCCTCTTCCATCGCCGAGTCGCCTCCGCCGGCGACCGCGATGTCCTGGTCGCGGAAGAAGAAGCCGTCACAGGTGGCACACGCAGAGACGCCGTGTGCGAGCAGCCGTTCCTCGCCGGTGACGCCGAGGCGGCGCCACTGCGAACCGGTCGTGACGATCACGGTGCGGGCGAGCACGGTGCGCTCATGCGCGCGGATGACCTTCGGATCGGCCTTCAGGTCGACCTCGATCACGTCATCGGCCACCAGCTCAGCGCCGAACCTCTCGGCCTGCTGGCGCATGGCCTCCATGAGCTCCGGGCCCTGGACACCCTCGGCGAAGCCGGGGAAATTCTCCACCTCGGTGGTCTGCATGAGGGCACCGCCGGCGGTGACCGCGCCCTCGAAGACGAGGGGACGCAGGTTCGCCCGGGCGGTGTAGACAGCGGCGGTGTACCCAGCGGGGCCCGAGCCGATGATCACGACATCGCGGACCTCAGGAGCATCGTTTTCCACGCCGGTGGTTGCGGCACCGGGCTTCATGGCGCTCTCGCTCACATCGTCTCCGAATTCTCGGCCTTGCGGCATCTGGTTGATCCCGGTCAGCCGCTGTGTAGAACGGATGGTAGGGGGCCGGCATTCCCACGCCCAGGCCCGCCGCCGCGGGTACCGGGAGCGCCGAATGCTCAGCCGTAGAACCTCATCTCTGCCAGGCCCGCCGAGTAGGTCGCGCCCGTGGGGGTGTTCTGACGAGGCAGTTCGGTGAGCCACACCAGCCAGTAGCGGTAGGCACCGGCTCGGGGGCTGAGTGCCTGCGCGAGGTCGGGTGCCGAGCCCGAGGTCGCCGCCACCGTGTACGCATCGAGGGAGGCCGCGTCATCCTTCGAATAGCGCAGCTCGACGTGCACGCCCTTCTGGTTGAAGACCAGGCTCACCTGGCTCACCGTTACCGGCTTGCCGAGGTCGACCTTGAGCCCGACGCCGGACTTGCCTGTGCCGCCCCATTGGCTGCCGATGTAGACCTCGGTGGACCAGGAGGTGCCGAGGTTGTTGTCGTAGGCGAGCGGAACTCCGGCCGGGTCTTCGGCACCGTCGCCGGGCGACGGATCGAAATCGACCACGGACGCGAGCTTCAGCACCGATCCGGTCGGGCTGGCCGACGCGCTGGCGCCGACGGGCGGCGTGCCGCCCGAGTGGCCGGGCAGCTTGCCGACGGCGACGCCGATCAGCCAGGCCGCAAGGGCCAGCACCACCAGCAGGGTCACCGGCAAGACGCGACGCCGGATCGTGCGGTGGCGCGCTTCCGTTTCTCGGGCGAGCCGCTCCGCCTGCGCGGCTTTGGCGGTCTGACCGGCCGGCGTGTACGCCTCGGGGTCGTCGTCGAGCGCCGGGTGGGATCCCGTCGGGTGCATCGCCATGATCATCTGCAGCGCGTCGACCATCTCCGGTGCCGTAGGCCGGGGCGGAGGGCTGGTCTGCGGACCGGCGGCGGATCCGAGCGCGGCCATCGCCAGCGCATCCAGCTCGCGCGAAACCCCCGCGCGCAGCTGGCGCGGGGAGCGGCAGGTCCCGTTGTGATCGCGCTCCGCTGCGGGCAAGCCGCGGCCGTCACCGAGCGGCCACCGGCCGGTGAGGCTCGCATAGAGCAGCGCACCGAGCCCGACGACGTCACGACTTTGGCGTTCGGCCGCCGAACGCTCCCCTAGCGCGGCCCGCATCTCCAGGTCGAGCACCTTGATCAGGCCGTGCGAGGTGATCACTACATCGCCGGGATGCAGGTCGCCGTGGGTGACGCCGACCGTATGGGCGGCCGCGATGACTTTGGCGACGGAGAGCAGCACCGAGGCTGCGCGCTCCGGAAGGAGCGGGCCGTCACGCAGCAGGTCGAGCAGGGAGATTCCGAGCACCCACTCGCTGACGACGTACGCCAGCGCCATGCCGTCGGCGTCGGTCCTGGTCGCGTCGTAGGTGGAGGCGGCACTATTGTGGATGAGCTGCCCGGAGCGCCGCGCGGCGGCCAGCAATTGGTCGATGCTCTCGAGCGCGGTCGGCAGTCCGGTGTCGATGATCAACCGGATGGCGACGGGACGGGCCAGCACCTGGTCTTCGCCCTGCCACAGCTGGAGGTCGCCGCGGTCGCTGATCCGGCGCTGGAGCTGGTAGCGCCCGTCGAGCAGGACGCCGGGATGCAGGGTGGTGCGCACTGGACGGGGCGCGGGGTGAGCGACGGCAGCATCCTGTGCCGCCAGCTCCTCCGTGGCCGGAACCGCCGTCATGCTCGGATCTGTGGGCGCCGGCTCGCGATCGGGATCGGTACGCAGGCCGGCGCGTCTGCTGTCCGGCACCGTCCCTCCGCCCTGCCTGCATAACGGCCGCTTCGGTCTGCTGCTCCATCAGGCGACCGAAAACCGGCCGGGTGGCCTGCTGTTCGGAGCGCTGCACTGCCAGTGGCGAGTGTACGGAGCGCCAGATCTTCACGCTGATAGCGCGCCGAGCGCCGCGGCAACAAAACGGAGGCGGTTTTCCAGCTCTTACGAGGGTGGGTTCGCCGATCCGGATTCGGTGACGACGGCCCACTTCTTCGTGTCGGAGTTCAGGTGCAGCAGCAGCGAGCGCGCGGTGCGGCGGACCTGCAGACTCACGGTGCCGGTGTTGGTGACGTGCACCGAGCCCGGCACCAACTTCTCGCCCTTGGGGAGCGTGGCCTCGGCGGCCGTGACCGCCTGGCCGATGAGACCGGAGTGGTCGAAGGCCGTGGCCGCTGCCTGAGCAGCCGTCTCGGCGTCGTCGCTTGCGGAGAAGTGCGCAGCGAGCACCGAGATGCCATCGAAAGCGAAGACCGCCAGGATCGCGAAGATCAGGGCCAACCGCGCGAACCAGCCCGTGACCATTGCCCCACCTGCCGTCTGTTCTCGGTCCGATGCCGACTTGTGGTCAACTGCATCGGCACGACTCGCGTGCAGGTTGAGGGCCTTGATCGGAATCCTGCTCGGGGGACCCCGCCGTTCTCGCAGGTCAGCTGCGTCGGTAGCGTCCGCCGATGAGCGAGACGACACCCTTCAGCTCGTCAGTCATCCTCCAGGCGGCCGCCAGATAGAAGGCACTTCCGACGAGTGCCCCCACCAGCACGCCGAGCAGGCTTCCGGTCACGCCATGCCCAACCGCCGAGCGCAG
>DATAVO010000048.1:0-1924 GCA_036267695.1 Frankiaceae bacterium | reverse complement strand
CGACAGCGATCTCGACAAATGGCGCGCCATGACCAGCCGCGCTCGCATCCCGGCCGGCCGGTAGTCACCTTCCATGGATCTGGGGTTGGCGGGCGCGACCGCGCTCGTTCAGGGCGGCACGCAGGGAATGGGCCGCGCGGCGGCCGAGTGCTTCGCCGCCGACGGGGCCAAGGTGGCGGTGCTGGCGCGTACCCAATCCGACATCGACGCCACCGTCGCCCGGCTGCTCGAACTCGGCGCGCCTGAGGCGATCGGGCTGCAGGCCGACATCACCGACAACGCTTCGGTGGTCGCCGCGTTCGCGACGCTCGCAGCCCGCTGGCCGACGCTCAACATCCTTGTCAACGCCACCGGCCCCACGGCCATCGGCAACTTCGACGAGCTCACCGACGACGACTGGTTCTCGGCGTTCGACATCGGCGCGATGGGCATGGTGCGTTGCATACGTGCGGCGCTGCCGCTGATGCGGGCGGCCGAGTGGGGCCGGATCGTGAACCTCTCGGCGCACTCCACGAAGCGCCAGAGCCCCGGGCTGATCGCCTATACCGCGGCCAAAGCGATCGTCACCAGCATCACCAAGAACCTCTCGCAGCATCTCGCCGCAGAGGAGATTCTCGTCAACACCGTCTCGCCCGGCACGTACGCCACCGAGTCGTTGAAGACGTGGGCGCGTGGGGCCGGGATCGATCCCGATGACCTGCACGGCATCATGACGGGAATCAAGGAGCACTTCGGGCATCCGGCTCAGCTGCCACGCGCGGGAGATCCGGCCGAGATCGGTGCGGTCATCGCGTTCGTGGCCTCACGGCGCAACACCTACATGACGGGCGCAAACGTCAACGTTGACGGGGGGTCGGACTTCTGCTGACCAACGCATCGCGCGGGCGACGCCCGTGCATCGTCGGGGTGCACAACACCCGGCAGGCCCGGCGGCTGGAAGGCGAGACGTCCCGCTCGCTGAATGTCGAGGCTACGCAGGCGGCTCTCGCTGACGCCGGGCTCACGCTCGCCGATGTCGACGGCGTGAGCGCCGGCGGCGACGGCGCCTCGCTGATCTACGACTTCCGGCTCGGCCCGGCCTGGATGGGCATGCAGTTCGGGGTGAACATGGTGCTCGAAGCGGCGAGCGCCATCGCTGCCGGACTCGCCGAGACCGTCTTGCTCGTGACGTCGGAAGCCGGTGTCTACACCGAGCGCGCCTCGACCGCGCCCTGGACCCGTCCGGGACACGAATTCGTCATTCCCTGGGGCCTTTTCACGGCGGCTGAGTTCGCCCTGGTGGCCCGCCGGCACATGCACATGTACGGCACGACGCCCGAGCAGCTCGCCCGCGTCGCGGCCACGATCCGCAACAACGGGCATGCCAATTCCGAGGCGGTCTACTACGGTCGCGGGCCGTTCACGCCAGCGGACATTCTCGCGTCGCGGATGGTCGCCGATCCGTACCACATCCTGGACTGCTCGACGACGAGCGAGGGTGGCTGCGCACTGGTATTGACGACCGAGGAGCGGGCGCGCGATCTGCCCAAGCCGGCGGTCGGCGTGCTTGCCGGCGGCACCGAGTACTTCGGGCCGGCCTACCGCTTCCCGCCGAAATGGGATCTCGCCGGCCGCTCCGGCGCCCACTCCAACGGCCTCATCGGCAAGCGCAGCGCCGACCGGGCCTTTGCCATGGCCGGCCTCACGCGTGACGACGTCGACGTGCTGGAGTTCTACGACCCGTTCTCGTTCGAGATCATCCGCCAGCTGGAGGCACTCGGGTTCTGCGGCCCCGGCGAGGGCGGCGCCTTCGTGGACGACGGGCACATCGACATCACCGGCAGCCATCCGGTCACCACGGACGGCGGAACGATGTCCTTCAGCCATGCCGGCGCGAACGTGCAGATGCTGCAGCGCGTCATCCGCGGGGTGCAGCAGGTGCGCG
>DATAVO010000047.1:0-86090 GCA_036267695.1 Frankiaceae bacterium | reverse complement strand
CGGATGTGCCCCTCGGCCGCCGCGGACAGCTTGGAGTTCGGGGTGATGTGGTCGCGCTTGATCAGTTGCTTGAGCTCGTTGATCCGGGCCTGCGCGAAGCCGAGCTGGGTCGTGGCCTTCTCGCGAGCGCCGCTGGCGAGGTCGAGCTGGACGGCTTCGACCTGCTTCTTGATGCCGTAGAACGGATCGCCCGGCAGCGCGCGGTGAGCACCGACCCCGACCCCGGTGGCCGAGACGGCCGCGGCCGTGACACCGGTGAAGAGCTTGATCCACAGCGGAGCCGACTTGCCGAGCGACATGAGGGCGCTCGAGCTGCCGCTCGCACCCGAGCCGGCAATGCCGCCGGCGCCGCTGCCGCCCGACCCAGCGCCATGGCCGGGGGAGACGCGCGGGCGGGGCACGGTGTGAACGGCGCCGGTGTGAAGGGCGCCGGTGCTGAGCGAGCCGCTAGCCGGATGGGCCGCGGCGTGCACGAGCTGCTCGCGTAGCGCTGACTTGAAGGCTGCGGAGGGCTGGGGGACCGCCGACAGCCGCTGGGTGAGCTGGGCCAGGTGCGCTAGCGCCGGATCCTGACTGCCCGCCTTCCCGGTGCCGTCGAGCAGGGCCGCAAAGGCGTCAGCCTTGCGCCCGACCAAGCCCGCGACCACGAACCCTCCACCGCATTCCGGAGCTTCTCCCCGAGCGAAGCCCTCTCACATCGTGCCGGATCCAGCACCTCGCGAACATGGCCCGATCGGGTCATATCGGACGCAATCGCACCTTCACCAGCAGCAGCCAACGATAACGCCAGTCGGAGGCAATTCCCCCTGGTCCAGCAGTCAAACGCGCTTGCCCATGTGGTTCCCCTGGGACCGCGGGCGGCGGGTCAGCGGGCGGCGGGTCAGCGGGCGTTGTCGCGCAGGCGCTTGAGGGCGCGCACGTCGGTAGTGTGCTGCGCCTCGCCGCCCGGGGTCTCGACGACGACGGGTACGCCGCGCGTCGCGGGATGCACGAAGAATTCGGCGAACGGCTCGATGCCGATGGTCCCCACGCCGATCGGGGCGTGGCGATCGCGGTGGGAACCGAGGGGATCGCGCGAATCATTGGCGTGCACCAGTCCAAGCCGGCCGCGCCCGACCGTCTTGACCAGCAGGCTCAGGGTGCGGCGCGCTCCGCCGGGGGCAGCCAGATCATGACCCGCGGCATACGCGTGGCAGGTGTCGAGGCAGACCCCGAGGCGCGGATGGTGCTCGAGCGCCGCGAAGTACGGCCCGAGGTCCTCCACGCTGGCAGCGAGCGCCACCGTCCCGGCGCCGCCGGGGGTCGGCTCGATCAGCAGCCGGGTCGAGCCAGGAAATTCGTCGAGCTGGGTCAGTAACGGCAGCAGCGCCTCGCGTACCTGCTGGAGTGCGTGGTCACGGCTGCCCGGATCGACCGCCGAACCGGCGTGCAACACCAGCCCGGCGGCGCCGACGGCGGTCGAGCGCTCGAGCCCGCGCCGCAGTGCCGCGATCGAGCGGTCCAGTGTGGCCGGGACGGGCGAGCCGAGATTGATCAGGTACGGCGCGTGGACGAAGACCGGCAGCCGCGAAGCGGCGCACTCCGCGGCGAAGGCCTCGTCCTGTGCCGGATCACCTGCGGAGGCAGCCCAGCCGCGCGGGTTGCCGAGGAAGATCTGCAGCGCCTGGGCGCCGACGCGTTTGGCATACGGAAGCGCGGTACGGATCAGACCACCCGCTGAAGGCACATGTGCCCCGACCGGGCTCGGCTTTCGGGCGGGCACGCGTCAGTACAGGTAGATCGAGACTTGCGAGCCGACCCTGACGTAGGAGCCGCCGCCGGGGCGGACCGTCAGGATCGAGCTGTCGAGCCCGGGGAAGTAGCTGTGGGTCTGCACGCTAAGGCCCAGCGACTCCAGTACCTGCTTGGCGTAGCCAGGGCTGTCGTTCTCGATCCCGTACGGAATCGTGACCATCTGCGGGCCCTTGCTGACGCTCAGGGTGACGGTGTCGGTGCGGTGCAGATTCTTCGTCGGTGTGACGGCGATGACCTGGCCGATCGGCACCGTGTCATTGAAGTCGTTGGTGACCTTCACCTTCAGGTCCAGCCGCTGCAGCGCCTTGGTCGCCTGGTCGCCCGTCAGCCCGGTCAGCTTCGGGACCGTCACCGGCGCAGGACCGTTGCTGACCACGATGGCGATGTGGGTCTGGGGCTTGACCAGAGTGCCGGCCGGCGGGCTGATCGAGATGACCGAACCCTTGGCGATCGTGTCGCTGTACGTGGTGGTCGGGGTGTCGGCGTGCAGGTGTGCCACTTTCAGGGCGTCGACGGCGTCGGTGAGGGTCAGCTTGTCGACTGTCGGCACCGTGTAGCGCTCGGGTCCGAGGGAGAGCGTCAGGTTGACGACAGCACCTCGCGAGAGCCGGTGGCCGGCCGACGGGCTGACCGCTGCCACATCCCCTTTCTTGACCGTCTCGCTGTAGACCTCGACAGGCGTCACCTGGGGAGTCAGATGCGCCTTGCGCAGCGCCGTTTCCGCCGCGGCCTGCGTGGTGCCGGCCACCTTGGGCACCGATGTGCCGCGCGTCGCGAGCTTCCACCCCATGAGGCCGGCAGCGACCGTCACCAGGATCAGCAGCAGCGCGATGACGCGACCCCGGCGCAGGAATCGGCGGCGAGGCCGGTCCGCACTCCTGACGTGCCTTCTGAAGAACCCGCGACGGGGCGGTTTCGCATCCGGCTCGGCGTCGAGGTCGCCGGTGTCGTGAGGCCGGCCGCCGGCGAGCGGGCCGGCGGTCAGGTCGATGAAGGCACCGGTGTCGGCAGGCGCGTCGCGTAGCCAGCCGGTCAGGCTCTTGCCGTTGCTGGCGCCGGATTCGAATCCGGGATCGAAGCCAGACCCGGAATCTGAGTCAAGGTCGGTGTCGCTCTCGACCTCGGGAACATCGCGCGGCGCGATGGGTGTCTCGGCGCTTCGGCTGGAGGCGCGCCTGCCGTTGCGGGCGAGATCCAGCGCTGCGGCCTCGGCGAGATCGAGCGCCAGCGGCGCCGTGTCGTTACGGTTCGGCGCCGCGACGTCGGCCGAGGGCGACAGCCGTTCCAGCACCGCGCGGGTGCGAAAAAGCATCGCCGTCGCGTCATGCGGGCGGTCGGCGGGGTCGCGTGCCGTGGCGGCGCCGACGAGCCGGTCGACCGACGGGGAGATGCCGCCGACGAGCGCCCCGGGCGCCGGAACGTCGTCGTTCAGATGCTGGTAGGCCACCTGCAGGGCGCTCGCACCCTGGAACGGCGGGCTTCCGGTCAGCAGCTCGAAAAGCATGACTCCGCAGGCGTACACGTCAGCGCGGGCATCGGCGACCCCGCGCGCCACCTGCTCGGGGGCCAGGTACGCGACGGTGCCGAGCAGCAGGCCAGCGGTCGCGGTCAGCGGAGACGCATCCACCGCGCGCGCCAGCCCGAAGTCGCCGACCTTGACCGTGCCGTCATGCGCGACCAGCACGTTTTCCGGCTTCACGTCACGGTGGACGAGTCCGGCGCGGTGAGCGGCGGCCAGCGCCTCGAGCACCGGAATCATTATTTTCAGGGCGGCGACCTCGTCGAGGTGTCCCGCTTCGCGGAGCACGTCACGCAGGGTTTGGCCGTCGACGAGCTCCATCACCAGGAAGATGACGTCGCCGTCCTGGCCCTGGTCGGTCACGGCGACCACGTGCGGGTTCGACAGCCGGGCGGCGGCTTTGGCCTCACGACGGAAGCGGCCGACGAAGTCCTCGTCGGCCGCCAGCGCAGGATGCATGATCTTGACCGCCACCGGCCGATCGAGCCGAGTGTCGAAAGCGGAGTAGACGACCGCCATGCCGCCCTGGGCGAGGCGGCCGGAAATCTTGTAGCGCCCATCGAGCAGCCGACCCAGCAACGGGTCGACTGACTGACCGAGGGCGGTCCTCATGCCGTGAAGTTTAGGCAGGAGTGGCAGTCTCGCTGGGATGACGCAGAGTTCGGGTGGCGACGGCGTGTCACATTCCGCCGGCGCAGGGCCCACGAGCCGGCCCTGGACCCTGCTCTCGCTGGCCCCGCTGCCGCCCGACATCCTGCATGCGCTGTTCCAGGACCTGCCGATCGACGTGATCAAGGCCGACAGCGTCGATGAGCTGGGAGAGCACGACAAGGCGCGGGTCGAACTGGTACTCGCCGATTGGAGGCCGGGGCCCACCGGCCTGAACGCCGACACCGTGCGCGCCTTGCCGCGGCTGGCATTCGTGCAGCAGCCGAGTGTCGGTGTCCAATCTCACGACGCCGAGGCGCTGGCCGGAGCGGGGATTCCCTTGGCGAACGTCGCCGGCTTCAATGCTGCGGCGGTCACCGAATGGGCGCTGGGGGCGGCGCTTTCGGTGAGCCGGCTCCTGCCGTGGGCGGAGTCGGAGCTGCGCGCGGGCCGCTGGCCGCAGCTCGAGGTCGCCTCTCGCGGCGCCGTCGAGATCGGCGGGAGGCAGGTCGGCATCGTCGGGTTCGGCCCGATCGGGCAGGGCTGCGCCCGCGCCTTCGCCGGCCTCGGTTGCCCGATCGCGTACTGGACGCGCCGCAAGCGCCCGCCCGAGCAGGAATTCGGCGCCGGCTACGAGGCGGACCTGTCGCAGCTCCTGGGCCGCAGCGAGATCCTGATCAACGCGATTGCGCTGGGTCCACAGACCCGCGGACTGCTCGGCCGGGAGGCGCTCGCGCTGCTCCCGCCGGGCGCCCTGATCATCAGCGTCAGCCGCGGCGGCATCGTCGATGAGCAAGCCGTCATCGACATGCTCGCCGCGGGCAGCCTCAGTGGAGCCGCCTTCGACGTCTACGACCACGAGCCGCTCCCCGCCGACAGCCCGCTGCGGACAGCCCCGGCCGATCGGCTGCTGCTCTCGCCTCACGTTGCCGGCTCGACCCAGCAGTCGAGCGGGCGGCTCATTCAGGGCGTCGTCGCGAACATGCGGCGAGCGGTGTCGGGGGAGCCGCTGCTCGATGTGGTGAACGGGGTTTCTGCGCAGGTGCGGCGCCGGGTGGTTGACTGACTGACCGTGGAATGGCTGCCTCTGCCCGATGTCGCCGAACGGCTCGATATCCCCGTCACCCGCGTCCGCCAGCTGATCCGTGACCACAAGCTGTTGGCAGAGCGGCGCGAGGGCGTGCTGTACGTCCCGGCATCGTTCGTCTCCGACGGTCACGTGCTCAAGGGGCTCCCCGGACTGCTGACCCTCCTGCTCGACGCCGGCTTCGAGGACGCGGATGCCATGCGCTGGCTCTTCACCGAGGACCCCAGCCTGCCCGGCACCCCGGTCGACGCGCTGACCGGCAATCGCAGCCGCGAAGTGCACCGCCGAGCCCAGGCGCTGGCCTTCTGATGCGTGACGCGCGGCTGGCCAAGCTCTACGCCGCCCAGCTGTACCTGTGCACGCCCGAGCCGATGGCGCCGCCCGGCGTGGCCATGGTCCAGCTGCGGCGCAAGGGCCTGGAATGGCGCGAGGAGATCGCGCTCCTGCGCCGGCTACGGGAGTGCGCCGTCGCCACGTCCGCTGCCCGGGGCGGGCTACCGGCACTCGTCAGTGCCAACGATCGCGCTGACATCGCCGCCTTCGCGCCGGTCGATGTGCTGCATCTCGGCCAGGACGACCTCCCGCCGGCGCTCGCCCGCCGGATCGTCGGGCCCGAGGTGCTGATCGGGCTCTCGACGCATGACGAGGCGCAACTCGCCGCGGCGGTCATCGACCCCGACATCGACTACTTCTGCGTCGGGCCGGTCTGGGAAACCCCCACCAAGCAAGGGCGTCCGGGCGTCGGCCTCGGGCTGCTCGAGCGTGCCGTGGCGCTGGCCCCGCCGTTCGCCCACGGATCCCTCCCATGGTTCGTGACCGGGGGAGTGGCGCCGCAGACGCTCGACGAGGTGCTCGCCACCGGTGCCCGCCGGGTAGTCGTGGTCCGTGCCATCACCGGCGCGGACGATCCGGCGGAGGTCTCCGTCGAGCTGGCCCGGCGGCTTTCGGAGGCGGCCGGGTTGTGCGCCACCTGACGTATCTGTTCGTGCTTGCCGGCTGCCTGGTCGCCGCCGCGCCGCTGGAGTTCTTCCTGCGCTTGCGGGTGCGTACGCGATGGATCCGCCTGCTCCTGACGCTGGTGCCGGTGCTAGTCGTGTTTGTGAGTTGGGACGTTTACGCGATCGCGCGCCATCACTGGTCCTACGACCACGCCCAGACTTCGGGCGTCCTGCTGCCCGGCCGCCTTCCGCTGGAAGAGCTGCTGTTCTTCCTGGTGATCCCGGTGTGCGCGGTGCTGACGCTCGAGGCCGTCCGCAGGGTGACCGGGTGGTCGCTCGACGACCCGCAGGCCCCGCCCGAGAAGTCCGCCGTCCGGTGAGCTACACCTGGCTGGCGATCGCCGGGCTCGCCTTCGCGCTCGTCCTCGATCTCGTCCTGCTGCGGACCCGGCTCGTGCGCCGGCGGGCCTTCTGGGTCGCGTACGCGATCATCATCGTGTTCCAGCTGATCAGCAACGGCGTGCTGACCTACCGTCACGTCGTCCGCTACGACCCGGGAACGATCCTCGGTCTGCGTATCGCCGGGGCACCCGTCGAGGACCTCGTCTTCGGATTTTCCCTGGTATTGCAGACGCTTTCGTGGTGGATCTGGTGGGGACGCCGGCTGGCTTCGCGCGTCGAGCACCTAGAAATGGCGGCAAAATCCGACGTTTGACCACCATTGCTAGGTGCTCGAGGGTCCGGAGGGGTGGCGGCGCGCGGAGGTGGCGGCGCGCGGAGTGGCGGCACGCACGTCGAGGGGGGCGGCCTAGCGGGCGCGGGCGGCCCGCCACAGCGCCGGTCCCGCCACCGCGAGCCGGCGAGGGAGCGCCACGCTGACCCGCCGGTCGAGCACCTGGTAGTCGGCGGCCTCGATGGCGTCGAGGATCTCGCCGTACAGCGTGTACGCGGTGCGGATGCAGTCGCGCGAGGTCGGGTGCAGTAGCCGGATGCCGGGCTCGGCGGAGCGGAAGATCTCGCGGCACCGGGCGATCTCGTACGCGAGCAGCCGCCGGACGGCGCCGTCGACCACTCCGGTCAGCAGCCGCTCGCGGGTGATCCCGAACAGGCGCAGCGATTCCTGCGGCAGGTAGATCCGGCCCCGGCGCAGGTCCTCACCGACGTCGCGCAGGAAGTTGGCGAGCTGAAACGCGATGCCGAGGTCGCGGGCGTAGGCGGCGGCCGTGCGCGAGGAGGGTTCCAGGATCGGCAGCATCATCAGGCCGATGACGGCCGCCGAGCCCTCGACGTAGCCGAGCACGTCTTCCCAGGTCTCGTACTCGCGTACCGAAAGGTCCATCCGCATCGCGCCGAGGAAGCTCGTGAAGTACGCGCCCGGCAGTTCCCACCGGGAGGCGGTGTCGGCGACGGCGCGTAACACGTCGCCGCGTGTGCCGAACGCGGGAGGTCCTCCCTGCGAGGCGAGTGCCGCCAGCAGCCCATGCTCCAGGTCCCACAGCGCCGCCCCGGCGGCAGCGATGCCGTCCGGCCGGCTCGGCAAGGAGCCGTCCGGGCCGTCGACCACTTCGTCAGCGAAGCGGGCGAACCCGTAGAGCGCGTGCACGTAGGGCCGTTTCCAGGCGGGCAGCAGCCGGGTCGCGAGGTAGTACGTGCGGCCGTGCGAGGCGTGCAGTTTGCGGCAGGTGTCGTAGGCCGACCGCAGCTCGGGGTCCGGGCCGGCCGGTGCCGCAGGCCTGCTCACGGAAGCCGGGAGGTCCAGACCACCGAGAGCCCGCCACCGATGAGGGCGAGTAGCAGGGCGAGCCCGGTGAACCAGCGGCCGACCTCCTCGTGCGTGACGTTGTAGCCGATCGAGCTTCCCAGCCCCTGGTAGACGCGTTTGAGTTCATCCCCGGTGGTCGCCCGGTAGTAGGCGCCGCTGGTGTCGGAGGCGATGCTCTGCAGCGCCTGGGTGTTGACCGGGACCGGCACCTCCTGGCCCTGGATGAGCAGGGTGCCGCTCTCGGTGCCGTAGGCGATCGTGCTGACCGGCACCTTGGCTTTGACCGCCGCAGCGACCGCCGTCTCGTTGGGCGTGCCCTTGGTGGTCTCGCCGTCGGAGATGAGGACGATGCGGGCCGGCGGCGGGCTCTTGTCACCGGTCTGGGTACGCGCGCTGTTGGCGATGGCCGTGAGCGACGCTTCGATCCCGTCACCGATCGCCGTGCCGGGGCCGAGTTGCAGGTTGTCGATCGCGTTCTGTACCTGCAGGCGGTCGGTGGTCGGGTTGACCAGGACGGAGGCGGTACCGGAGAACGCGACCAGCCCCAGCTGCAGCTTGGCCGGCAGCTGCTTCACGAAGGCGAGCGCCCCGGCCTTGGCAGAGGCCAGGCGCGACGGGGTCACGTCGGTGGCCGCCATGGACTCGGAGACGTCGATCGCCAGCACGATGGTTGCCCGCTCCTTGGGCACCTTCTTGTCCTGGGCGGGGCGCGCCAGCGCGAAGACGAGACCGACCATCGACAGCAGCATGAGCGCCGCCGGGATGTGGCGGCGATACCAGGTGGGGCGGCGCGGGGCGACGGAGGCGAGCAGCGAGAGCTGGGTGAAACGGGCTGCGTACCGCCGGCGGCGAAGACTGACGAAGACGTAGCCGGCGAGCAGCGCGGCGACCAGCAGCAGGAGCCAGAAGCGTGAGGCGGCGAGGTAGGTCATCGCGCTGCTCCGCGTGAGCGTCGGGCCGCGGCGACATGGCGCGCCACGTCGAGCAACCAGTTGGAATCGGTGGAAAGCACGAGATGACCGGCGCGTGACTTGCGCAGCGCGGCCGCCACATCGGCGCGCTGGGCGTTCGCGGCCTCCGCAAAGCGCTCGCGGAGCCCCGCCGAGCGGGTATCGACCTCGAGCTGGGCGCCCGTCTCGGGATCGGTGAGGGCCAGCACGCCCACCGACGGCAGCGTCATCTCACGCGGATCGCGGATCTCGACGACGAGCACCTGGTGGCGGCCGGTGAGCGCGCGCATCGAACGCGTCCACGTCTCCGGATCGCCGAGCAGATCGGAGACGACGACGACCAGGCCGCGGCGCAGCCCGCGCCGGCCGAGCTGCTCCAGCGCGGTGTTCAGCGGCTGGGTGGGGGCCTCGCCGGAGGAGCGCCCGCCTTCGACAGGTCGGGGGGCGGCGGCAAGAATCCGCAGTGCGTGGCGCAGCGAATCGCGTCCGCCGCGGGGCGGCATCTCGGTGACACCGGCGCGCGGCCCGGAGCCCTGCACGACGGTGAGCCCGAATCGGCTGCCGAGGCGGGTGGTCAGCACGCCGAACGCCGTTGTCGCCGCCAGCGCCAGGTCGCGCTTCTCCCAGGTGTGGGTACCGAAGTGCATGGACGGCGTGAGGTCGACCACCGCGTACGTGGTGAGCTCGCGGTCGGCGATCAGATCGCTCACATGCGGCACGCTGGTGCGCGCGGTGACGGCCCAGTCCATCCGGCGCACGTCATCGCCGAGCCGGTACTCCCGGCTTTCCGCGCGTTCGCTGCCGTGGCCCGGGAGCAGCCCGAGGTGATCGCCGTGCAGCAGACCTTCGAGCCGGCGGCTGATGAGCAGCTCGAGCCGGCGGAGCCTGGCATCGATGTCCTCGGGCGCTTCGTGCGGCGCCCGGGGTGCCCCTCGCAAGCGCGGCGATCCGCTGACCCGGCGGGTGGGATGCACCCGGTGTGGAGGGACTGTCACGCCGGCTGCCCCTGACCGGTGAACTGGCCGGCGTACTGGCTGGGGGTGACGACCGGCTGGGGCGTGGCCGCGAGCACCCGCTCGATGACCGACTCCGGGGCGACGCCATCCGCGAGTGCCTCATAGGAGAGCACCAGCCGGTGGGGGAGCACCTCGGGAGCGACGTCGGAGACGTCGGACGGGATGACGTAGTCGCGCCCGCGCAGCAGGGCGAGGCCGCGTGCTGCGGCGATGAGGCCGAGGCTGCCACGCGGCGACGCGCCGTAGGCGAGCATCCCGTTGATCTCGGGGACACCGAAGCGCACCGGCTCGCGAGTGGCGAGGACCAGGCGGACCGCGTACTCGGCGACCGCATGGTGCACGAAGACCTCGAGCGTGGCTTCCTGGAGCGCCGCCAGCTCGCCGAGGGTGAGTACCTGCGACGCCTGCGGCGGGTGCGAGCCCATGCGGCGCACAATTTCCAGCTCGTCCGACGCCGTCGGATAGGGCACCGAGACGCGCATGAGAAATCGGTCACGCTGCGCCTCGGGCAGCGGGTAGACACCCTCGGATTCGATGGGGTTCTGCGTCGCCAGAACCAGGAACGGCGAGGGCACGGGATAGCTGGTTCCGCCCAGGGTGACCTGCTGCTCTGCCATCACCTCGAGCAGGGCGGACTGGACTTTGGCCGGGGCTCGGTTGATCTCGTCCGCCAACACAAGGTTGGCAAAAACGGGACCCAACTCCACATCAAATTGTTCTCTACCCATCCGATAGACACGCGTGCCGACGACATCACTCGGGACCAGGTCCGGAGTGAACTGCAGCCGTGTGAACGTGCCGCCGATCGCGCGCGCCAGCGTGGAGACCGAGAGCGTCTTCGCAATCCCGGGCACGCCTTCCAGCAGGCAGTGGCCGCGCGCCAGCAGGCACACCAGCATCCGCTCGACCATCCGGTCCTGGCCGACGACGACCCGCTTGACCTCGAAGAGCACCTGCTCCAAGGTCGCGGCAACGGCTGGCTTCGCATCATTCGATGGACGTGTCACCTGGTCAGTGTCGCAACTAGGACTCGACTTGTGGCTGGACACGGCCTGTGAGTCTGCTGGGTGCCTTGAAGATCCGACTTGTCACAACCCGCACACACATGAATACTGTGGGTGTCCGGGGGAACGACGCATGCGCGCTGCCAAAAAGCAGTCGCGTGCCCTGAACGACGCGAGAGGTTCCTCGTGACCGTCAACACCGTTCCCCGCTTTGCCGCGGCCTTTATCGCGGCAGCTGCGCTGGTCACCGGCACTGCCGGGGCTGCCGGCGCCGCCGCGGCGGGGTCGACGCCGACGCCCCCCGCCGCCAAGGAAACCGCTGGCACTTCAGCACTCGTCGTCATCACCGCGCACGGCAAGACCAGGCAGGTCACCTCCGAGGTGCTGGACCAGGGCGGCACGATCGAACGCTCCCTGCCCGACCTCGACACGCTCGTGGTCGACGGTGTCTCCGCAGCCGCGCTGCGCAGCGACGCTGCAGTGCTCTCGGTCAGCCTCGACGTCAAGATGAGCGGCCGTTCCATGGGCTGGGGCGATGACGAGCCGCAGCTCGACACCACGACCACCTCGCCCTCAGCCCCGACGTCGTCCGCGCAGACATCGCTGGCTGCGCCCCTCGCGGAGACCGCTTCCATGAGCGGTGTCTCCAGCGCGATGCCGCAGACCAGCAGCGTCAACACAGTCAGCCTGACTCAGGCTGAGGACGCGATACAGGCGCGGCAGGCCTGGTCTTACGGCACCGGCCGTGGCGTCGACGTTGCCCTGATCGACACCGGGATCGCCCCCGTCCAGGGCCTCACCAGCCCGGGCAAGGTCATCAACGGACCCGACCTTTCGCTCGAGTCGCAGGCTCCCGACCGCCGTTACGTCGACAACAACGGACACGGCACGCACATGGCCGGCATCATCGCCGCCAGCGACTCCGGGTTCTCGAACCCGCTGTACGCCGGCTCCTCCAGCGTGGAGGGCGTTGCGCCCGGCTCACGCCTGGTCAACGTCAAGGTCGGCGACGGGAACGGCGTCACCGATGTCTCGCAGGTGCTGGCCGCCATCGATTGGGTCGTCCAGCACGCCCACGACCCGAACGGCGCCGCAGGCGGTCTCAACATCCGCGTGCTCAACCTCAGCTACGGCACCGACTCCTCGCAAGGCGCCACCATCGACCCGCTGGCCCACGCCGCCGAGGTGGCCTGGCACAGCGGAATCGTGGTCGTCGCCGCGGCAGGCAACGACGGCAGCACCACCGGCCGGCTCGCCGATCCTGCGATCGACCCGTATCTGATCGCCGTCGGTGCAGCCGACACCGACTTCTCCACATCTGCCTCCAGTGACACGGTGCCCAGCTTCTCCAGCCGGGGCGATGGCGTACGCAATCCCGACGTCCTGGCCCCCGGTGTGCACATCGCGAGCCTGATCGCACCCGGTTCCGAGGTCGCGACCACGTACGGCGATGCCGCCGGCGTCGGCACGCGGCTGATCCGCGGCAGCGGCACCTCGCAGTCCACCGCCATGGTGAGCGGCGCCGCGGCGTTGCTGCTCTCGGCCCGCCCGACCCTCACTCCTGACCGGGTCAAGGCGCTGCTGACGCACTCCGCTCAGGGAGTGAGCGGCGCCGGTCCCCGTGACCAGGGCAGCGGACTGATCAACGTCTACAAGGCGATGCGGACGCGCACCATCAACGCCCCGCAGAACTATCCGGTCTCGGTGGGCGGCGGCTCGCTCAATGCCTCCCGCGGGACTCACATCGTGACGCTCGACGGCGTGCCGCTCACCGGTGAGCAGGACATCTTCGGTGTCGACTTCGACGCGGCCGCCATCGCAGCCGCAGAGAACAGCCAGACCGCCTGGACCCAGGGCAGCTGGAACGGCTCCGCTTGGGCTGGTTCGAGCTGGGCTGGTTCGAGCTGGGCGGGCTCGTCGTGGGCTGGTTCGAGTTGGGCTGGTTCGAGCTGGGCGGGTTCGTCGTGGGCTGGTTCGTCGTGGGCTGGTTCGAGCTGGGCCGGCTCGTCGTGGGCCGGCGGCGGCTGGTCGAATCCCACGTCGACGCCGACTCCCACCGCAGACCCGACGACCGCTCCCACCGGCGATCCCGTGACCCCGGCGGACCCGCCGGCCGCTCCTGCGACGGATCCGACTGCTGATCCGACTACTGATCCCACTACAGCGGCGACACCCGACCCGGCACCCGTCGACACCTCGACCGTCACGCCGGACCCGGTTTCCTCAGCGGATCCGAGCACAGTGACTACCGATCCCACTTCCGATCCGACGCAATCGGTCGATACGTCCTCGACGGACCCCTCGGCAGCGGGCGGTGGATCGTGATCCGGATCGGCAAACCAGCAGGATGAAGCTCTTGCGGCGACCCCGCACGCCGGCAGCCGGGCACCCGTCCCGGGCCGCGACGGCTGGGTTCCTCATCGCCGCGGCCGGATTCGGCCTGGCCGGTTTCCTCCCGCAGCACTCGGCGAGCCCCGCCGGGCCCACGGTCTCCTGGCTCCTGCTGGCCGCTCTGTTCGGAATCGCCGAAGTCTGCGTCCTGCATGTCCAGATGCGCGGCGGCGCACGCACCGTCTCGCTCTCCGAAGCGCCGCTGGTGCTCGGTTTGTTCTTCACCGCGCCGCCGGATCTGGTGCTCGCGCGGCTGATCGGCCCCCTCGTCGTCTTCGCGATCATCCGTCGGCAATCGCTGCTCAAGCTCGGCGTCAACACCGCGGTCCTGCTGGTCGAGGTCGGCTTGGCCGTCGAGATCTTCCGGCTGATCTGCCACGGATCGCCGGTCTCCTCGCCACGGGCCTGGCTGGCGGCCTACGTCGCAGTCCTGATCAGCGGCGTGGTCTCGGCGGTGCTGGTGACCATCGTCATCGCGCTCTTCCAGGACGAGTTCCATCTCAGCGACCTGACGCGTGCCGTCGCGACGAGCACCGCCGTGTCCGCCGTGATCGGAACGATCGCACTGGTGGCGGTCAACGCGCTGCAACGCTCGACCGAGACCGGCTGGCTGCTCGCCGGGGCTGCGGCGGTCATCCTCATCTGCTACCGCGCCTATGCCGCGCTGACCGGTCGCCATGCGGCGCTGGCCCGGCTCTACGGGTTCACCGACGCCATCAGCAACACCCACGAACCCGATGAGGTGCTGCGCCAGCTGCTGCTTTCGGCGCGCGAGATCGCGGCGGCGGAGCACGCCGAAATCGTCTTTGCTCCGGCGCTGCCGGAAGGGCTGCCGACCCGGCTCACGATCGACGAGACCGGTCGCCTGCAGCGCAACGACGCCTCGGCGAGTGCTTCTGAGCTCGAGATTCCGGACCCCGTGCACGCCCAGGTCCTGCGTACCGGGACCGCCATCCTGCTACCGCACCGCTCGGGTCTGGCGCGTCGCCCCGACTGGCGGCGCTACCTGCGTCGCGTCGGCCGCCGTGAGGCCCTGGCCGTACCGCTGCGGGACGCTCCGGCCCAGGAGGGCGAGCAGATGCAGGCCGGCCACAACGGCAACGCTGCCGCGGCCGCCCCCGTCACCGGAAGCCTCCTTGTCGCCGGTCGGGTCGGCCAGGTCCGCACCTTCGACGCTGCCGACCTGCGCCTGGTGGAGACCCTCGCCAACCACGCCGGCCTCGCGCTGCGCAACGGCTGGCTCATCAACGGCCTGACCCACGCCGTCCGCCACGACGCCCTGACCGGGCTCGTCAACCGCAGCTACCTCCACCAGCAGCTGACTGACGTGCTCGCCGAAATCCGCTCCGGCGACCGGGCCGGCGCCTCGGTCATGATCTGCGACCTCAACGGCTTTAAGGACGTCAATGACGCTCTCGGCCACCAGATGGGCGACGTGCTTCTGCAGGAGGTCGCGCGACGCGCCTCCGCCGCGCTGGCGCCCGGCGACGTGCTCGCCCGCCTCGGCGGCGACGAATTCGCCATCCTGCTGCCGAACACGCTGACCGCGGAGGCGGCTGCCGAAGCCGGCGAACGCGTCCTGCGGGCCATCGCCGAACCGGTCACCCTCGCCGATCTCGTCATCTCCGTCGGCATGTCGATCGGTGTGGCGCTCGCCCCGCGGCACGGCATCGAAGCGTCGGGTCTCCTCAAGCGCGCTGACATGGCGATGTACGCGGCCAAGGCCACGAACCGGGGGCTGCGGCTCTGGGAGTCGGGCATGGGCCAGACCGACGCGCAGCAGCTCACCTTCGCCGGCGAGCTGCGGCGGGCGCTGGCCGACGGGGAACTGTCCATCTACGCCGAGCCCATCGCGTCGCTCATCACCGGCGAGGTGGTCAGCGTCGAGGTGCAGCCGCGGTGGCAGCACCCCGAGCGCGGCCTGCTCATGCCCGATGAGTTCGTGCCCACAGCGGCGAACAGCGGGCTGGCGAGCGAGCTCGCGCGCTACCTGCTCACCGCGGCGGTCACCGCATGCGCCGAGTGGCGCCAGACCCGCTTCGAGCTCGGTGTCTCGGTGAACCTTCCGGCGCGCGCACTGGCCGACAGCACACTTCCGGAGATGGTCGCCCGCCTCCTCGAGACCTATGGCGTCCCCGCTGACCGGCTCACGCTCGAGATCGCGGAGAGCAGCGTCGTCACCGACGACAGCAAGGCCATTCCCGGGCTCCGCCAGCTCTCCGCCCTGGGGGTCCGGGTAGCGGTCGACGGGTTCGGCACCGGCCACTCGTCGCTGTCCTACCTGCGCCGGATGCCGATCCGTCAGGTCAAGATCGACTCCGGGTTCGTGCGCCGCATCGACCACGACACCTCCGACGAGGCCATCGTGCGGTCGATCGTGGAGCTCGGCGCCAAGCTCGGGCTCGACGTCGTCGCCGAAGGGGTCGACCGGCAGCCGGTGTGGGACCAGCTGCGCCGCATGGGCTGCGGGCAGGCGCAGGGTGGGCTGCTCGTGCGCGCCTTACCGCTGCCGGCTTTCGCCGAGTGGCTCTCGGGCGACGACTCGACGCCGCGCCGGCTCCTGCCAGGACGGCGCCTCAATGTGGGTGGCCCCCGGGCGGCGCTCGACGTCGACACCCGTGATCCGCTGCGCGGCCAGGCGTCCTGACACCAGCACCATCGGCACGCCGACGCCCGGTACCGTGCCCGACCCGGCCAGCACGACGTTTTCCACGCCCGGCACCACGTTGGGCAGCCGCAGCGGGCCGGTCTGGGTGAAAGAGTGCGCGGCCGCGAACGGGGCGCCGCGTTCCAGCCCGCGGGCGCGCCAGTCCGCCGGCGTGGTCGTCGTCTCGACCTCGATGCCGGAGCCGAACCCGGTCCACCCGCGACGCTCCAGCGTCTCGATCACCTCCTCGCGGTAGCGCGGCCCGATCACCGACCAGTCCAGGCGCGCGTCCAGGTTCGGCGCCGGCGCGAGCACGTAGTACGTGTGCCGGCCGGGCGGCGCGAGCGACGGGTCGCTTGATGTCGCGCACGTCACCAACAACGACGGGTCGCTCATCAGCTCGTGGCGGTCGATGAGCTCGCTGAACGTTCGGCGCCAGGCGCGTCCGAAGGAGATCGTGTGGTGGGCCGCGCCGGGATAGGCGTGGCGGCTGCCGGCCAGCAGCAGGAAGCACGACGGGCTGTACTTCTGGCGTGGTAGCCGTCGGTTCCAGACCCGGCCGGCCGCCGTCTCGGGAAGCAGTTCGCGGAACGCGACCGGGGCGTCAGGGGTGAGCACGACGGCGTCGGCGGCGAGACGTTCGCCGTCCTCGAGGATGACGCCCGTGGCGCGGCCGGCGTTCACGTCGACCCGGCTGACCGCGCGGCTGTAGCGGAACTCGACCCCGGCGGCCTCGGCGGCAGCCGCCATCGCGCGCGGCACGGCGTGCATGCCCCCGCGCGGGAAATAGACGCCGGCCACAGAATCGAGGTAACTGATGACGGCATAGATCGCGAGCGCGTCGTAGGGCGACAAGCCGGCGTACATCGCCTGGAACGAAAGGAGCCTGCGGGTTCTCGGGTCTTTCAGATACGAGTTCACCTTCGGTGCCAACCGCCGCAGGCCGCCCATCGCGACGAGGCGCGCGAGCGGCTTGGGGTCCAGGCTCCACGGGTGGTCGAAGTTGCGGTCGATGAAGGCTTTCATCTCGAGCGCGTACAACTCGGAGACGAAGCCGACGAAGCGCCGGTAGCCGGCCGCTTCGGCGCTGCCGCACACCCGCTCCACCTCGGCTGCCATCGCCTCCGTACCGGAGCGCACGTCCAGCGAGCTCCCGTCGGGGAAGAGCGCCCGGTACACCGGATCTACCGGCATCAGCTCGAGATGGTCGCTCATCCGCGCACCGACCGCCGCGAAAGCCTGCTCGACGAGCTCAGGCATCGTCAGCACCGTCGGGCCGGTGTCGAACGTGTAGCCGCTGGCCGACCAGGTGCCGGCGCGCCCGCCGGGTCCGTCCGCACGCTCCACTACCGTGACTGCCCGGCCAGCGCCGGCCAGCTGCAGGGCGGCAGAAAGACCCGCCAGTCCGGCGCCCACCACGACCACCCGGTCGGTGCGGCCGGGCACTGTGCGCACGAGGTGGACGTTAGCGGTGTTTGTCCGCCAGCGCCGGGTTGCCGGAGGCGCTCAGCGGCTGGGCAGCCGGACCACGCTGACGAAGAACTCGTCGATAGCGCGCACGACGGCCATGAACCGGTCGAAGTCGACCGGCTTGGTGACGTAGGCGTTCGCGTGCAAACGGTAGCTGCGCAGCACGTCCTCCTCGGCCTCGGAGGTCGTCAGCACGACAACCGGGATCGTCTGCAGGTGCGCATCTTCCTTGATCGCGGCGAGCACCTCGCGGCCATGCATCCCAGGCAGGTTCAGATCGAGCAGCACGAGGTCGGGCTCCGGCGCTTCGGCATGCTCGCCTTCCTTACGCAGAAACGCGATCGCGTCCTCGCCGTTGTTGACGACGTGCAGCCGGTTGGCGACCTTCTGGTGCTCGAACGCCTCTCGGGTGAGCAGCACGTCGCCGGGGTCGTCCTCGACAAGAAGCACTTCGATGAGCCGCGGCTCCGGGGTGGTCATGACTCTCCCGTTCTCGTGGGGCCAGTGGGAAGTGTGAAGCGCAACGTGGCTCCACCAAGAGAGGTACCCGCAAGCGGGTCGGTGACAACGCCGATCGTCCCGCCGTGGAACTCGACGATCTTGCGGCAGAGCGCGAGACCGATCCCGGTGCCCTCGTACTGCTCGCGGGGGTGCAGCCGGGCGAAGATGGCGAACACCTTGTCGTTGTAACGGGGATCGATGCCGATCCCGTTGTCGGCGACAGTGATGCCCCAGAAGTCTTCGTCAGCCCGTTCGGCCGTGATGCGGATCCGCGGAGGGTCGTCCCCCCGGAACTTCACAGCGTTGCCGATCAGGTTGATGAACAGCTGCCGTAGCAGGCTCAGGTCACCGGGGGTCTCGGGCAGCTCACCGGCCTCCACGACCGCTTCGGCCTCGGCGAGCAGCGTTTCGAGGTCGCCTTCGGCCATCTCGACGCAGGCCTGCAGATCCACCGGGCGAAATCCCGCCGTCGTGCGTCCGACCCGGCTGAAGGCCAGCAGATCGTTGATCAGGTTCTGCATTCGCTTGGCGCCATCGACGGCGAACGCGATGTACTGGTCGGCCCGCTCATCGAGCTGCCCGGAGTAGCGGCGGTCGAGCATCTGGCAGAAGCTCGCCACCTTGCGGAGTGGCTCTTGCAGGTCGTGGGAGGCGATGTAAGCGAACTGCTCGAGCTCGGCGTTGGAGCGCCGAAGCTCCTGAGCCTGGAACGCGACCTGGTCGGCGGCGGCCTGCGCCTCGCCGCGGGCTTGGACGGCCGAGAAGTACTCCTGGAGCATCCGCCGGCGCATGAGCTCGGCGTCTGTGCCGAGCTCGACGATGTCCGGCGGCCCGCCGACGACGACCGGGTGCTCGAGCTCGCCGGCCGCGACCGCGCGGACCTCCCGACGCAGTGCCGACAGCGGCGTGGTGACCCACCTGCGCAGCGACCGGAAGAGCGTCAGGCTGATCAGCAATGCCAGCAAGGCGGCGCCGATGACCAGGCCGACGAGCAGCTGGGTCGAGTCGCGGAGCTGATCGCGGGCGTGCCGGCGGGCGTCGCCGATGGTCAGGTTCAGCCGGTCGTATTCGGCCCGGATCGCGTCGAACATCGTCTTGCCGCGGTTGAACTGCACCGGCGGGATCGCGCCGGGAGCGGTCGAGCGGATCACGGCGAGTGCCGGCGCCGTGTAGTCCTGCTGCCACGCCCGCGCCTTGCCTTCAAGGGCATTCAGGTGCGCCATGATGGCCGGCTCACGGACCAGCAAAGTATGGAGGCGCCGCAGGTCCACATCGGTCCTGT
The DNA here is from genome assembly GCA_036267695.1 of Frankiaceae bacterium. Lineage (GTDB taxonomy): Bacteria > Actinomycetota > Actinomycetes > Frankiales > Frankiaceae > DATAZK01. Next base: position 67,081 of record DATAVO010000047.1, on the reverse strand, counting down.
CGCGTCCCTCCTCGTACGGAGCCAGGAACTCCTCCTGGTGTGTCAGGGCGAAGCCGCGCAGGGCGGTTTCCTGGTTCAGCAGCGAGATGAACAGGTCGTCGTTGACCTGGCTGGCCGGGTCCAGCCGATCGACCTGGCGATGCTGTGCCGAATTGAGCCGGGCCAGCGAGAGCGCAGCGAGGAGCGTGCCCGTGGCGACGAGGACGCCGAGCACCACGAAGGTCAGCGAGAGGCGCCGCCGCAGGCTCCATCCGGAGGCCAGCCCGCCGCCCGGAGTCTGCGTCCTGCTCACGCGCCTGACCGGGGATCGTGCCGAACCATGAGCAGCGCCAGATCGTCCGCCATGGGGCCGCCGTTACGGCGCTCGGCCTCAGTGATGACGGTGTCGAGCAGTGTGCTGTCGTCGAGATCGCGCTGCTGCGCCGTGATCAGGATGTCGAGCAGTCCGGAAAGCCCCAACCGCGGGCGCCCTTCGGCGGCGCCACCGACCGGGTCATCAATGGGGGCCTCAATTGGGGCATCGACTGGCGCACCAGCATCGGCGGCGTCAGGCGCGGGCTGCGCGTCCGCGAAGCCCTCGAACAGCCCGTCCGAATGCAACGCGAGCGCCCAGGGCACCGGCAGGGCCACCTCGACGCGATCCCATGACAGTCCCGGGACGGCGCCCAGTGGCGGACCTGCGATCTCGACGGTGCCCCCACCATCGGCCTCATCGGCCAGCGGACGGCAATGCGGCTCGAGCAGGATCGGCACCGGATGGCCGGCGAGCCAGAGGGCCCCGCGGGCCCGATCGGCGCTGATCACCAGCTGGCACACGGTCGCGAAGATCTCGTCGGAGCGCCGCTCACGGACCAGGATGTCCTCGAGGATCGGGAGCACGTCGGCAGAGGGCACTTCGGCCAGCACCAGAGTGCGCCAGGCCACCCGCAGGTGGACCCCGAGTGCCGCTTCGTCGGGACCGTGGCCGCTGACGTCGCCGACGAGCAGGTGCAGGCGGCCATCGGCGCCCTCGACCACGTCGTAGAAGTCACCGCCGAGCACCAGCCGCCGTTCGCCCGGTGTGTACCGCGAATGCACGAAGAGATCGGGGGAGCGCAGCTGGGGCTGGGGGAGCAGGCCGCGGGTCAGCCGGTCGTTCTCGCCCTGCAGCAGCCGGGCTTCCATGAGCTGGCGGCTGGCCTCCTCGGCGCGGCGACGCTCGACGGCGTAGAGCACAGCGCGGGCCAGGCTATTGCCGTCGACCTGGCCCTTGACCAGGTAGTCCTGCGCGCCGGCGAAAACCGCGGCCGCACCGCGGGCCTCGTCGTCGAGCCCGGTGAGCACCAGCACCGGCGTCAGGGGAGCGATTTCGAGCAGATCGTGGAGTGCGCCCAGGCCGTCGGGCCGGTCATCGGCATCGGGCAGGCCGAGATCGAGTAGCACGCAGCGCACTCCCGACGCGAGGGCCGTAGCTGCTTCAGACAGGTTGCGCACCCACTCGACCGGCCAGTCGATACCGGCTTCGAGCAGCAATTCCGTGACGAGGAACGCGTCGCCTTCGTCGTCCTCGACGAGCAGTAGGGGTGCGAGCGCGTCGGGTGCCGTGCCAGCGTTTCGCCCGCTCCCTAAGCGGGTTTCCAACCCGATCATGCTCACCCCCGACTCCGTCACACTAATGGCCGGACGCGCTCCGTTACCCGCTATAACGCCGCGTGCTGAACGGAATGCTCACCCGATGCGGTCGGTGACCGCTGCGGCCAGGGCTTCGAGGGAGCGACGCGCCGCATGGTCAAGGGTGGGTGCGTCCAACGCTTCACGTGCCTGTGCCCCGCGGCGGACGATTAACTCCTCCACTTCGGCAAGGGCGCCACATTCGCTGATCACCTGGCGGCAGGTCGCGACGCCGGCAGCGTCGAGGTCGGGATCGCCCAAAAGCGCGCTGAGCTGGGCCGCAGCAGCAGGTTCGGCCCGCTGCTCGGCGAGCGTCACGAGGGCGGTGCGCTTGCCCTCCCGCAGGTCGTCGCCGGCGGGCTTGCCGGTGAGGGCGGGATCGCCGAAGACGCCGAGGATGTCGTCGCGCAACTGAAACGCCTCACCCAGCGGAAGCCCATAGGCGGAGTAGGCCGTCAGCAGTCCGGCGGGTGCACCGGCCAGCGCGCCGCCGAGTTGGAGCGGGCGTTCGATCGTGTACTTGGCGCTCTTGTACCGGGCCACGCGCAGGGCCCGTTCGATACCTGCTGCGCTATCGGGCTCGCGTAACACTGACGCCAGGACGTCGAGGTATTGCCCGGCCATCAGCTCGACACGCATTTCCGCGTAGATCCCGCGGGCCCGGTCGATGGCGGCTGGATCCAGGCCGCACTCGCCGAACATCTGGTCCGCCCAGACCAGGCACAGGTCGCCGAGCAGGATCGCGGCACTCGCCCCGAACGATTCTGGATCGCCTCTCCACCCGCCTTTGAGGTGCAGGTCGGCGAACTGCCGGTGGGTGGACGGCCGGTCCCGGCGGGTGTCTGAGGCGTCCATGACGTCGTCGTGGATGAGCGCGCAGGCGTGCAGCAATTCCAGTGACGCTGCCGCCTGCAGGACGCCATCGCTGTCTGCCGCGCCGGCGCCGCGCCAGCCCCAGTAGCAGAAGGCCGGCCGCAGCCGCTTGCCGCCGGCGAGTACGAACTCCCGGGTGGCAGCGGTGACGGGCTCCAGTTCGGGGCCGATCCGGGTCACTACCGGCCCCGCGCGATCGAGAAAGCTTTCGAGCGCGTGATTCACCCGCACTCCCAGCTCAGTCAGGCGCGCCGGGTCACGGGGCTTGGCTGCGGCGTCAGCGGCAGGCATCCCGGTCGGCATGATGTGGACGGTAGCGAGATGCACGTGTGGAGGCATACCGGTGCCGTGGACAGCGCGGTGGACGTGCCCACGAACACGGCCATTGACAGGGCGGATGGGAGAGTCGACGTGAGCCTCGCCGGCGGGCGGCGCGATGGCGTGGAGCGGATCGACCGCGCCTCGGTGGCGGGCGGACGGATCCAGATCACGGTGGGGCACGGCCGGGTAGAGCTCGGGCACAAGCCGGGCCAGCAGGTGCGGGTGCGCTGGACGGTGCCCGCGCGACTTCCCGCTCGATGGCCAAATGCCCTGCGGCCACAAGGGTTTCGGCTCCGCTCTGACGCCACGGGATGCCAGCTTCGGGCGCGCCGCGCGCGGCTGCGGATCGACCTTCCCGACGGGCTGGACGTCACCGTTCTGCTCCGCCGCGGCGAGATCACGTCGTGGGGCGCAGGCGGCGAGCTGACGCTTCGCAGCCCGCACGGACGGGTCTCCTGCCGCGAACTCGTCTGCCGGACGTTGGATGTGCAGGCGGCCCAGGCGAACCTGCATTTCGCCGCACCGCCGGAGCGGGTCGAGGTCAGCGCACCCGCCTGCGTGCTCGCGCTTCCCGGCGGTCCCTATGCCGTCACCGCGCCGCCGGGGGCGCAGATCGAGGTGCAGCAAAACGCATCGGCCGGACGGCACATCAGGGTGAGCGCGGCCGATACGCGCATCCTTGCCGCGACGGCGCCGCTCAGCGTGCGCGGCGATGGGCCACCCGAGCCAGCCACCGGCAGCTAATCTCGCTAGTCAGAGCGGAAGACCGCCGAGCGTCCGGGACGGGGTTGGTGCAGGTGAGCACGGCTGGTGTGCGCACGCCTCGCACCAAAACGGTCCGGGATCTGCTGTCGACCGGGGAGCCGTCCTTCTCCTTCGAGTTCTTCCCGCCCAAGACCGATGAGGGCGAAGTCCAGCTGTGGCGGGCGATTCGCGACCTCGAGCCGTATGCACCGACGTTCGTCTCGGTCACCTACGGGGCGGGAGGATCGAGCCGCGACCGCACGATTCGCGTCACCGAGCGCATCGCGACGCAGACCACGCTCACCCCCGTCGCGCATCTGACGGCGGTGGGCCACAGCATCTCCGAGCTTCGCCGGGTGGTCGGTGACTACGCCGGTGCCGGGATCCGCAACGTCTTGGCGCTTCGCGGGGATCCGCCCGGTGGCCCGTCAGCGCCCTGGGAGCCGCATCCGGAGGGGCTGACCTACGCGAACGAATTGGTCGGGCTGGTGCGCTCCCTCGGCGACTTCTGCGTGGGCGTCGCGGCCTTCCCGGACAAGCACCCGGGGGCCAGCGATCTGGAGGCTGATGCCCGGCGGCTGGTCGAAAAGTGCGACGCCGGCGCTGACTTCGCCATCACCCAGTTCTTCTTCTCGGCGGACGCGTACTTCCGCCTGCGTGACCGCGTAGCCGCGCTGGGCTGCAGCGTCCCGATCCTGCCCGGGATCATGCCGGTGACCCAGACGTCGTCGATCAGGCGAATGGCGGAGATGTCGGGTGCGATCTTCCCGGAGGAGCTCGCGAGCCGGCTGGCCGAGGCCGGTGACGACGGCGCCGCCGTGCGGGCGATCGGGGTGGAGGTGGCGTCGGACCTGGCCACCCGACTGCTCGCCGGCGGGGCGCCGGGCCTGCACTTCTACACGCTGAACCGTTCGACCGCGACGCTGGAGATCTTCGATTCGCTGGGGCGCCGGAGCCCCGGGGCGCACTGACGCGCCAGCCGGCGGTGGGCTACTCCTCGTCGAAGGTGTCGAAGATGCAAATCAGCCATTCATCGCGAAACGGCTGCTCGCGGGTGAGCGCGAAACCGCGCTCGTTGCCGGCGTCGACCACCTGGGCCAGCAGGGTGAGGTCGATCTGCCCGTAGACAGGGGTGATCCGGACCGCCAGCACCACCTGCTCGCGACCATCGAGGAACACGGCGTCGGGAGCGAAAGCTTCCGCCGACTCGACAACGTACGGCGCGGGTTCGCTCACCCGGCGACCATACGGGGGAGGATGCGCTACATGCCGTCCGTGCCCCTCCTTTCGTCCTTGCAGGCTTTGGCGTCAGTGCCTGCCAGTCCGCTCGGCGTCCTCCTGCGCGCTTCGGCCGGTGCTCGTGCCAGCAGCGCGGCGCCGGTGCCGGCGGTGTGGGCGGTGCTCGCTCACCCGCAGCGGTGGGTCGAGTTCGATCCCTCCCTGCGGTCGGTCGAACCCAGTTCGGCCGAAGCCGGTGATGAGCCCGATACCTGGGAGGTCGCGGCGGGCGAGCAGGTGCTCGGCCAGATGCGCCTGTGGGGATGGCAGATTCCGGTCGACATCGAGCACGTCGTCGACCGTTCGTCGCTGGCTACCACGGCCCATCTTTTCCACGGGTTGGACGAGGAGGTCGAGCATTTGCTGATCCCGCAGGCGTCGGGCGGCACACTCGTCACGGCGCGCATCACGCTGCACGGACCGCTTGCCGTGCCGGCGATCGTGCCGCGCTGGATCTTCCGATCGCTCGCGGTCCGGTTGCTGGCGCGCACCGCCGAGAGCGGGCTGCGCGGCCGGGTGGCGGAGATCCCCTCCGTCGCGTGAGCGCGCTCCCTGACCGCACCGGCTACCGCGCGCGCTGGAGCGAACTGCACGGCGGGGCCGCCGCCGCCCCTTCGCGGGCGACCGCCGCGTGGCTCACCCTCGTGGAAGGCGCTGCCCGGCCGTTGGCCAAGCGCAACGTGTCGCCCGACGTGTTGACCGCCATCGGGGTCGGCCTGGCTGCTGCCGCACCGTTGGCCGCCCGTGCCCGGGGCAAAGGATTTTTGGTCGCCGGCGCGGCGGTGCTCGCCTCTGGCTTCGCCGACGGCCTCGACGGATCGGTCGCTGTGCTCTCCGGCGCCGATACCGGCTGGGGATTCGTGCTGGACTCACTCGCCGATCGGGCCAGTGATGCCTTGCAATTGCTGGGATTGCGGGCGGCTGGAGCGCCGCCGCGGTTGACGGTGGCAGCGGGTGCGGGCGTCATGCTGCTGGAGTACGCGAGAGCCCGGGCAGCGGCCGCTGGCGTCAGCGAGATCGGGACCGTCACCGTCGGGGAACGACCGGTCAGGATGGCAGTGACCGCTTCGGCCTTCGTGACTTCGGGCTTCTTCCCTTGGGGCGCAAGGGTTTTCGCGACTGCCGGGGCTGCGGCCAACGGCGCTTTGAGCGTCGCCGGAGCCGCTCAATTCCTGCGTGCGGTGGGCCCGCGGCTCCATGAGCAGCGCCCGGCCTAGCGCCCGTCAGGCAGTAGAGATCAGGGAGCGGCGATCAGGCAGGTCCGATCAGCCGCGTGACGGCAGCCGCTGAGAGCGCGACGAGGGGCAGGCCGCCGCCGGGGTGGGCGCTCCCGCCGGTGAGGAACAGTCCCGGAACGGGCGAGCGGTTCGCCGCGCGACGGAACGCGGCCGCGCCGTGGCTCGCGGTCCCATAGATCGCCCCGCCGGGAGCGCCGGTGGCTCGGGCCAGATCTGCCGGGGAGCGCGTCTCGCAGAAGGCCACGCGCCCGCGCAGATCCAGACCGCGCTGTGCCATGACCTCCAGCAGATGCCGGGCGTAGATGTCGCCCACGTCCGGTGCATCCCAATCGAAGCGCCCCTGCCGGGGTGCGTTGACCAAGACGAAGACCGACCGCTTGCCATCGGGTGCCGTCGCGGAGTCGCGGGGCGCCGAGACGTAGATGGTGGGCGCAGCGCTGATGTAGTCGGTGAACACCGCGTCGAACTCGGCGGCATAGCCGGGGCCGTCCAGCGGCGGGAAGAGCACCGTGTGGTGCGCCAGTTCGGGCGCCGGATCGCTGATGCCCAGCAGCATCACGAATCCGGCTGACGAGGGCGTCCCGCCCGGCAGGAGCCGTCGCTTCGGGAGCAGATCGCCGTAGAGATGGGCGGCATCGACGTCCGCAACCACCGCGTCGGCCGCGAGGTGCTCGCCGTTCTCGAGGGTCACCCCGCTGACGCGTCCGGCGGCGAGAGCGATACGGGTCACCGCGGTAGATGTACGGACGGGATCGATCCGCTCCGCGAGAGCTGTCGCGAGCCGATGCAACCCGCCCGCGACATACCAGCAGCCGTACTCCTGCTCGGCGAAGGCCGTCGCGGCAAGGGCGGCCGGTGCTCGCCGCGGATCGGATCCGGCGTAGGTGGCGTACCGCTCGAGCATTGCCTGCAGATGCGGGCCGGTCAGCATCCGTTGGGCGAGCCACCGCAGCGAACGCCCGGGCGCGATCACCGGCAGCTGTGCCGGCTGGCGCGCGGCGAGCTCGAGCAGCCGCGGGGGACCGGCAGCCTCGAGGAACGGTCCGCGCGCGACCGCCCACATGCGCGCGGCCCTTTCCTGCAGGGCACCCCATTCTTTCGCCGCCTGCCCGCCGAGGGCATTGCCGATCGCCTCGGCAAGGGCCACGCGCGCCGCGGGCACCTCGAGGACGACGCCGTCATCGAACCGGTACTGGCAATGCGGATCGACCCGCTGCAGGTCGAGTACCTCACCCAGCCGCTCGCCCGTTGCGGCGAAGAGGTCCTCGAAGACGAAGGGCATCGTCAGCAGCGACGGTCCGGTGTCGAAGCGGAAGCCGTCGCGCGCGTACGCGGCAAGCTTGCCCCCGACCGACGGCGCGCGTTCGCAGACGGTGACGTCGTGACCGGCGGCCCGGAGCCGGGCGGCGGAGGCCAGCCCGCCGAGGCCGGCTCCGATGACGACGATGCGTGCCACTCGTTCGGCCCTCCTACGCCGCGGAAAGCTCGCCGGCGACGACCGGGCGGCCCTTCCAGGTCAGCTCGCCCCGGCCGCGTAGCAGCCAAGAGCGCACGGTCAGCCCGCCGAGCAGTGCGATGGAAAGCGGATGGGCCAGCGCATCAGGGAGGGCGCGGCTTGCGGCCCGGCGGGCGGCGATCAACCGTGAGGCGACTCCCGAGAGGTAACACAGCCAGTCCGGGCGCAGATACAGCCACGCCAGCAAGGCGAACTGCCCGGCGCTGCCTGCCGGGCGCCCGCCGGCCGCGGCCCAGAGCGACTTGGCATACCCGTCGCGTAGAGCGGGCCAACCCTCATACATCCGGCAGGTCGCCACCTCGTTGCCGGCGGCCATACTTCCGCTGTTGCCATGCGCCCGCAGCAGTCGGGCGAGCGCGATGTCCTCCAGAACGCTCGCCCGCACACCGGGGGCGCCATGGCCACCCGATGCCCGGTAGCGCGCCGCGTCGACCGCAAGAAGCTGGCCGTTGGCGATGGCCAGTGATGGACGCCGGGAACACTCCGCGAGCCGCAGCGGCACGAGCGTCAACCACGACCAGGTCAGGAGCGGCTGCATCAGACGTTCGGTGAGGGATCCGGCCTCCTGGCGCGGATACGGGCTCACGAAGTCCAGCCCGGCGGCGCGCAGCAGGGCGACCGTCCGAGCCAGCCCGTCGTGGGTCAGCACGACGTCGGCGTCCAGGAACACCAGCACTTCAGAGCGTGGGTCGGCAGCGGCGGCCAACCGGGCGCACGCCCAGGGCTTGCCGAGATATCCGGTAGGCGTTTCCCCGTGTCCACGGATCAGTCGCAGACGCGAATCACCTGCAAACATTGAGGAAACGAGCGCTGCCGTGCCGTCGCTGGAGTCGTCGTCGAGCACGACGAACTCCAGCTCGTGCACGCCGGTCTGCGCCGCCAGCGCTTCGAGGCACGGCCGTACCCGATGCGCCTCATCGCGCAGGGGCAACAGGACGCTGACCCGCTCGGCGATGGCTGACGCGGCGGGTGGGCGGCGCAGCAGCCGGGCGTTGATCGCGCTGTGCAGCGTCAGCGCGATGGCGAGAGTGCGCGCTGCCCGTCGCGAAGGCTTCACGCCACCGGACCGGGCTGGACCCGTCTGGCCCGCGAGCGTACGAGCAGCGCCACCGGGATCCCCATCACGAGGCCGCCGGCAAGCGCCGCCCCGGGTTGGTGGAAGAAGGCCGCTGCAGCCAGCACGGAGGAGGCGTACGTCCAGAGGTAGAGCCCGATCGGCACCCGGTCGTCGACCGGCCGCTGCACGCGCTGCGGCAGGCGAAGCAGACCCGCCATGATCACCAAAGCGACGAGACTCCACCCGAGCGTGTTCGACAACGGGATCGCATTGATGCTCGGGCCGCCGCCGGCGAACCGCCAATGGCCGGCCGCGACCATCTGCGGATCGAGGAACAGGTCCCAGCTCGCGAGCGCCAGCGCGCCGCTGAAGACCGGGGCGCCGATCCGCAGCCCGACGAGCAGCGCCGGGTAGGCCATCATCGTCCAGGCCAGCGGGACGATCACCGGCACTCCGAGCACCCGTGGGCCCAGCGTCGACGCGTAGCCGTAGTGGCCGAACGGCACGCCCGTAGCGACGCCGAGTGCCTCTGAGCCGAAGCCGACGCCGGCACTGATCGCGAGCACGCCGAGGGCAAACCAGCGGCCCCGTGAGACTGCCGCGTGCGTCAGCGAGGCTGCGCACCAGAGCAGGACCGTGGTGATCGTCAGCCGGTCGCGCACGGTGCCCGCCGTCAGTGGGTAGGCGATCTGGCTGAGCACAGTGAGCGCCGCCAGCCCCGTGATCAGTGCGGGGACGACCCGCACGGCGGGCCGAAGAGGGAGGCGGGCGGGCAGCCCTTCCGTCGCCACTGTGCCGGTGGAGCTTGCCACAGCAGGAGCGTACGGGGGAGCGCTCACGGCCGGCCCCTTCGCAGGCGACCGGCGAGCCGCGGCCGCGCCGCCTTCTCCAGATCCGCCAGCAGCACCCGCGCGGCACTGCGTCCGCTGGCGCCGGAGACACCCCCGCCGGGATGGGTGGAGGCGCCGGCGAGATACAGGCCAGGCAGCGGAGCGCGGTAGCCGGCCAACTCCGGCAGCGGCCGCCAGCCGAACATCGAGGGAAGGCTCATCTCCACGTGCATGACGTTGCCGTGCAGCAGACCCAACTCGTCCTGCAGGTCCTGCGGCGTCTGCAGATGCGCCTGCTCGACGGTGCCGGAGAAGCCTGGTGCCGCCGCGTCGACAGCGGCCAACAGCCGGGCCGTCGTCTGCTCGCGCAGCGCAGCCCAGTCCGAAGTGCCGGCCAACTCGAACGGATACCACTGCCCCCACACCGTGACGGTGTGCCGGCCCGGTGGGGCGAGCGTCGGGTCGAGGCCGGAGAAACCCATGACGACGACAGGTGGTGTCGCCGGCGGCCGCCGGGCCAGGTAGTCGCCGTAGGCGGCGGCGAGCATCCCCCGGCTGCCGGCGAGCAGCCCGAGGCCGGAGTGCACATCGCCGGGCGCGTCCGGGTACGCGGGCAAGGCCGACGTGCCCAACCGGAGCGCGACCCCAATGCCGTTGCCGACGCGTACCGCCCGCTCTGCGCGCCTTGTCAGCGCCGGCGGCAGCGCCTTGCGGGCAAGGTCCAGCGTCGTCAGCACGTGGCAGGCAGAGACGACGGCCTTCGTCGCCAACCGCTCGCCGCTGGCCACGACGACCGCGCTCACCTTCCCGTGCTCGACCTCGATGGAGCGGGCCGCATCGCCGAGCCGTACCAGCCCGCCGTCAGCTCGCAGCCTGCTCGCGAGTGCCGCCGTGAGTGCGCCGGACCCGCCGACCGGTCGCGCCGGCGGCCGGGTGTGCAGCATCGCGCTCCACCCGAGATGGCCCGCCGTTCCCGGCTCCGACATCGGCGGTCCCGATTGCGAACCCATCCACGCGAGGGCAGTCTTCAGCCGCTCGTCCCGGAACGTCTCATCGAGCACGGCGTCACCGGGGGAGAGGAATTGCCGGCTGATCTCCATGCCGCTCACCGGCAGATGCTTTCCGGCGCGCCAGGCGGCGCGGCCGATCCGGCCCGGTGTCGGGGGAGCGTTGAAGGCCTCGATCATCGGCTCGGTGCGGCGGGTCCAATCGCGTACGAACGCCTGGTAAGTCTGGGCTTCTTGGGCCCCGCACACCGCCTCGATCGACGCGCAGGTGCGGTCCAGATCGGCCCGGAACGTGATGCCCCCGCCGGGTGCACCGGCCACCGGCAGGAAACCCCACGGGTCACAGTCGAGATAGCGCAGCCCGTGGCGGTGGAGTTCGAGTTCTTCGGTGATGGCGGTCCACCGGATCATCACGTGCAGGCTAGAGCCGCGGTCGATGCGGTAGCCAGGGAAGCGTTCGACGGTGGACACCGCTCCGCCGATGACGTCGTCGCGCTCGATGACCTCCACTCGTAGCCCTGCCCGCGCGAGGTAGCAGGCGGCCACCAGACCGTTGTGCCCGGCGCCGATGACCACGACATCACGCTGGGCCGCCGCCCTGGCGGCCGTCACTGCTGGAGGCGTTTGGCGAGTACGGCGTAGCGCGTCGGCCCGCCGGGGAAACGGAAGTCCGACAGCAGGGCCTGAAAACCCTCGGCCGTGTACAGCCGGCGAGCCCGGCTGCCGTCCGGCTCCAGGGCCGACAGCGCGGCGGTGCGCTCGCCGCAATCAGCGAGCAGCAGGCGCAGCACATCTCGCCCGATGCCGGCGCCTTGATGGGTCGGCAGCACGTGCAGCTCGACGACCTCGAAGCAGCTGGCGAGCCAGTCCTCGGCGAACTCGTACCCGCCCATCTCGGCGACGGCCGTCGTCACGACGTCGTGCCACCACTGCCCAGGGGCGCCGGGCTGGCCATAGCCGATCCCGACCAGACGATCGCCGTCCAGTGCCGCGACCGCCCTCAGGCCCGGTCGGTGCAGATGGCTGCGCGCATGCGCGGTGCGCTCGATCTCGGCCCGCGCCGGAAAGGCCTCGTGGACATCGAGGAAGGCGCGCCGGTAGACCCGCATGACGTCGGTCATCCGGGCGTTGATCTGCGCCGGACCCCAGCGCTCGAGCTGCACCTCCCGCTGCCCCTCAGCCGAGCTGTCCACGCCTGCTGCTTCCTACCCGGCTGCTCGCCATCGGATCCCGTCCGTCGACCTCGCCACTGGCGTCGATCACCGCGAACCGGGCGAACAGCTGCTCGGCGTACCAGCCCTCCGGGCCCGTCCGGTCGACCACCGCGCGATGCGCCGCGTTTTCGTAGGCGAACGCCGACGCGGACCGCGGGTCGTCCCAGACGCTGAACGTCGCTTGCAGTCCCACCGGCGCCTCACCGATCCCGCGGGCGAAGCGCAAGCCGGGCGCGACAGCGACGGCGGCGGCGACCGGTGGGGTCGCCCGCCAGAACGCGGCCGCCTTGCGCGGGGAGAGCCGGGCGCGCGTCAGCACCGCACAAGGCGCGGCGCTCTCCCGGGGCGCACGGATGCCCCGCGGACCGAAGGGCGCCGCCCCGGACCACAAGCCCACCGACGAGACGGGCTGCAAGCTCACCCGCCACCGCTCATCGGCATGTGCGTCCCACTGGCGCACGATCTCATCGCCGCCGTCGCGCTCGAACGCCGCGGCCTGCTCCGCGGTGTCCCAAGCGGCGAGCAGGGCCCAGTGGCGCGGGTCAGCGTCGCGGGGGGTGAAGGAGTGCCCGTGACCGGTGCCGAGCAAGCGCGCGAAACGAAGGCCCGGTACCCGGCGCAGCGGCGCCCGATGGCGGACCATGCGGGTCAGCGCCCAGGGAACGTGACGACGCGCGACACCCCAAAGGTGAAAGGTGACCAGGGCCGGCGCATCGTGCACCTGACCAGCTTGCCCGAGGCAGTTGGCGGCGGTACGAGCTAGGGTGCCTCCGGCCGCCTCAGCGGTCGATTACTCAGGCACGCGGGTGAGCGAAGCGTCCTTGAAGGGGTCGCGGGCCGGGGGCGTGGCGAGCGCGGCGCGCGGGCAGTTGGCCAGCGTCAGCCCGGCGTAACTGAACGCTTCGTCGCACAGGCTGTCCGTCGTCCAACCCGCGGCGACGCCTATGTCGGTGACGGCCGCCCGATAGACCGTGATGCTCGAACGTGTCGGGGTCCCGTAGACGACCGCGATCGACCCGACGAGGTCAGACGTCCCGTGACTGCCCAGCGGACCGTCCCAGGGACGGTTGTAGCGCTGCCACAGGGTGGGGGTTGTCAGCCACACACCGCCCGCCGAGACGTCCAGTCGTTCCAGGGCGGGCAGGATCAGGCGCACAGCATGTTCCGGCAGCACAGCCGCCGGGCGGATCACCGTTTGCATACCAGCCACACCACCTATTTCGGCAGCCCGTAAGTCCGCCTACAGGCCCAACCGGGTTACTCCGTCCGGAGCAGCCGCCCAATAGCGCAGAAGGACCAACTCGACGAGTTCCGGATGGCTCCCCAGATGTTCGGTATCCGGCCGAGCCGTGCTAGGCAGCTTGCCCGGCGCCAGGAAGTAACTCGCGATCGCTGCCGCCGAATGCGCAGGTGAACCGGCCTGTCCTGGAGTGAGACCAGCTGCGGACTCCGCCTCGTGGGCAGCCGCTGTCAGGGAGGGTTCGCTGGTCACGAACCCGGCCCGTACCGGCGCCCCCCAGGCGTTCTCGAGCATTTGGGCCTGCCTCGATACGTCCAAGGTCCCGAGCGGATCGGCCGATCCGGCGGCCGCGAGGACCAGTGGCCGGCCTCGCGCGATGCCTGCATCGCGCAGCCGATCGAGCAGCATGGCGGTGAGTTTCGGGTCGGGTCCGAGCGGCGACGTCGCGTGCGCCGGCAGGTCACGAGCGAGATGGGTTCCCCGGGCGAGCAGCAGCGGGATCACCACGGGCGGGTGCTCGGAAGGCTGCCCGATCACGTCCGAAAGCAGCGGGGTGTCGAGCTCGATCCAGGCGAGCACAACGCGTACCCGCGTCAGCCTCGCCGCGACGGCATCACGAAGGCGCCGCAGCACTACCCCGGCGTCAGGATCGCGGCTGCCGTGGCCGACGAGGATGAGATCCGCCGGGCCGAGGTCCGCGGGGATGAGGTCCGCCGGGCGCGGTTGACCCGGGGTCAGCGGCTCAGACGTGCAGACCGCACTCGACCTTGCTCTGGCCCGCCCAGCGACCGTCACGGCCAATGCCGGGACGGGTGCACGGGGCGCAGCCGACGCTGCCGTAGCCATCCGTCAGCAGCGGGTTGACCAGAACGCCATTGGCCTCGATGTACTCGTCGATCTCCGCCTGGCCCCAGGCGACGAGTGGGTTGATCTTGACCTTGCCGCGGGCTTCGTCCCACTCGACGACCCGGGCCGTCGCGCGGGAATCGCTCTCGTCGCGCCGGATCCCTGAGGCGTATGCGTCGTAGCTGCGCAGCGCGGACTCGAGCGGGCGGACCTTGCGCATCCGGCAGCAAGCATCGGGGTCGCGGGCGAAGAGATCCTTGCCGTAGGTCGCGTCCTGCTCCTGCACGGTGAGCTGCGGGCGCACGCGAAGAAGGTTGAGACCGTAAACCGACTCGACGGCGTCGGCCGTGCCGATCGTCTCCGCGAAGTGGTAGCCGGTGTCGAGGAAGACCACGGGCACGTCATGGTCGATACGCGAGCTCATATGCAGGATCACGGTGTCCTGCATGGACGCGGTGATCGCGAAGCGCGGGCTGAAGCGGTCGATCGCCCAGCGCATCACCTCGAGCGGAGGTGCGCCCTCGAGCTCGTCACCAGCCCGCTCGGCGAGATCGCGCGGAGACATCGTGGTCAGATCGAGGCAGGTCACAGGGGTCCTTAGGCAGGTCTGGGTGGGCGAGGCGGGAGGGACGCGTCATAGGTGACGCGTCAGCTACCGCTACCGACAGACCGCGCTCGAGACGCGCTGCAGATCGACGTGCAGCCGCGCTACGAGCATCAAGGACACGTTGTAACAGTACAACCGGGGCCACGGATCCATTCCCGAGGGGGGTCGCGGGCTTTCCGTGACGCTGTTCGCGGGCTCCTCGTCATCGTGCATGAGCGCAGTCACATTCGCCGGAGCAGCCACTTGTGCGAGACTTGTGACCATCGGCGGAAAAGCGATCGCGCGTCGCTGTGCCCGAGCGCGCGGCGCAGGCAAACCGCTTGTGCGCACATCACCCCGTCGGCCAGATCTCCAGATTTTCAAGTGGGAGGATCCACGCGCATGCCCGCGCCGCAGCGCAGCACCGGTCAGGGCCAGTGGGCTCTGGGTCACCGTGAGCCGCTTAACGCCAACGAGCGTTTCAAGAAGGATGACGACGGACTCAACGTCCGTCAGCGCATCGAAAACGTCTACGCCCATCGGGGATTCGATGCGATCGACCCCAGCGATCTGCGCGGCCGGATGCGTTGGTGGGGGCTTTACACGCAGCGCCGTCCGGGGATCGGCGGGGGCCTCACCGGATCGCTGGAGCCGGAGGAGCTCGACGACAAGTTCTTCATGCTCCGGGTACGTATCGACGGCGGCCGGCTGACCGCTGAACAGCTGCGGGCCATCGCTGACGTCAGCACCGAGTACGGCCGAGATACCGCAGACGTCACGGATCGCCAGAACATCCAGCTGCACTGGATTCGCATCGAAGACGTGCCGGCGATCTGGCAGCGGCTGGAAGCGACCGGGCTGTCCACCACCGAGGCCTGCGGCGACACCCCGCGCGTCATCCTGGGCTGCCCGCTCGCCGGTGACGAAGCAAACGAGATCATCGACGGCACGTCGGCCATCGCCGAGGTGTCCCGGCGCCACATCGGGTCGCCGGAGTTCTCCAACCTGCCGCGCAAGTTCAAGACCGCGATCTCGGGCTGCCCCGATCACTGCACGATCCACGAGATCAACGACATCTCGTTCGTCGGCGTCAATGGTCCTGACGGCGCCGCCGGGTATGACTTGTGGGTCGGCGGGGGGCTGTCGACCAACCCGAAACTCGCTGTGCGGCTTGGGGTTTTCGTCACCGAGGAGGAGCTGCCCGACGTCTGGGCCGGGGTCACGTCGATCTTCCGCGATTACGGCTACCGGCGCTCGCGTACCCGGGCGCGGTTGAAGTTCCTGGTCGCCGACTGGGGTCCCGAGCGTTTCCGGGAGGTGCTGGAGAAGGAGTACCTCGGCTACCCGCTGCCTGACGGCCCGGCTCCGGAAACGCCGCGTGCGAAGCGTCGTGACCACGTCGGTGTGACCGCCTTGCGCGACGGCACGTCGGCGGTCGGGTTCGCCCCGCGGGTCGGGCGGGTGTCCGGTTCGCTGCTGCGCCAGATTGCCGAACTGTCCGACACTTTCGGCTCCGGTCAGGTGCGCACCACGACCGAGCAGAAGATGATCATCCTGGGCGTCACCGACGTCGACGGGCTCGTGGCTGCTCTGGCGGCGCTCGATCTCCAGGTGTTCCCCTCGTCCTTCCGGCGCTCGACGATGGCGTGCACCGGGCTGGAATTCTGCAAGCTGGCGATCGTCGAGACCAAGGCGCTCGCGAGCGAACTCATCGACGAGCTCGAGCGGCGCATGCCCGAGTTCGACGAGCCCATCGGGATCAATGTCAATGGCTGCCCCAATGCGTGTGCCCGCTTCCAGGTGGCCGACATCGGGTTGAAGGGTTCGCTCATCGGCGGCGAGGAAGGCTTCCAGATCCATCTCGGTGGATCGCTGGGGGTCGAGGCGGCGCTCGGTCGCAAGGTGCGCGGGCTCAAGGTCACGGCCGCCGAGCTACCGGATTTCGTCGAGCGAATCCTGCTCACCTTCCAGGGCGATCGCACCGAGGGCGAGAGCTTCGCGTCGTGGGTGCGCCGGGCCGACGAGTCGGTCCTGGTCTGAGCCGGGGTCGCCCGTGAGTACGCCTGCTGACCCGGGTTCCGTTGGTGCGGGTGGTGCGGGTGGCTCAGCCGGCTCGGGTGGCTCAGCCGGCTCGGGTGGCTCAGCCGGCTCGGGTGGCTCAGCCGGTCCCGGTGGCTCAGCCGGCCCCGGCGGCTCAGCCGGCCCCGGCGGCTCAGCCGGCCCCGGCGGCGAGCGCGCGGTGCCGTTCTACTGCCCTTACTGCGGCGAGGAAGACCTCGAGCCCGTAGGGGAGCGCGGCGGCTGGTGGTGTCACTCCTGCAACCGGCGCTTCGTGCTGCGATCCGACGGGAGCGGTGCGCCGGCGGACCGCGCCGGCTGACCGCCCCGGCGGACCGCGCCGGCGGACCGCGCCGGCTGACCTGACTGGTGACCGCGGCTACGCGGGCGGGGCGCCACCAGTTCGCCGTCATATATGGCCGCCAGTTAGTGGCGCCGGCCGAAACGCAGGGGCCTCCGAGCGGCGCGTAAGCGTCACGGCACGCTCGAGCGCTCCCACACGCGTACGCGACCACTGCCGGCAGCAGCGGTCGCCAGGGCGACCGGATTTGCTGGCGGCCGCTGCCAGTGGCGCAACCGCGAGTTCGGCTGATCGACTGTTCCGGCCGTAAAAGGCTTGACCCACCGCGTCATCGAACGTATGTTCGGTACACCAGCTCGCAGCGTTCCCATCCAGCGTACGGGCGAGCAGGAGCTGTCGGCAGGCGGCGTCGTGGGGAAGCGGCGTTGCCTGCCGGCATCGTCGCCTTCCCCCGGCGAGCCCAGCGGGTTAATCGCCAGCCGGTGTCTCGGGGAGGGAGGCGTTCATGGGTAGGCGTCATGCCGAGCCGATCGATGTGCGCCGGCGCGATGATGCGCCGGCACAGTTCCTCTGGCGCTCGCGCCTCTACGTCGTCAAAGACGTGCTGGAGCACTGGTTCGAGTCCGGTCAGTGGTGGGCGTCTGTTTCGGCGATGGCGTTGGGCACCGGCAGCGATGCCCAGCCCACGAAATCCACAAGATCCGCAAGGTCCACAGGTTCCGACCTGGTGCTGGCGCCGATCCCGGCATCACCCAAGTGGGCTCAGCGGGCGTGGGGTGAGCCGGCGCCGGATGTGGGCGCGTCGATGGGTCCGGCCTCCATCGATGACGGCGAGCAGGAGTTCTGGCGGGTGGAAGCGGCAGCAGGCCGATCCGCGTCCCCCGGGATCTATGACCTTTGTTTTCTCTGGTCACTCGGTAGCTGGCAGCTGGTGGAGGTACATGACTGATGACCGTCTCTGATTCGCATCCCGCGAAGAGCCATCCCGCGAAAAGCATGGCCCGTGCGCAGGTTCAAGCCCGGGCCAAGGCATTGCCGCGCGCCGTCGGCGGGTTGCTCTCCGCGTCCCGGCAGGGCCTGGCCGATGCGGAAGGAGCCCGCGTCAGCGGGGAGCGTTACGCGCTCGCTCATCTGGCCGCGTTGCGTGCTGCAGCCGCAGTGCTGGCTGCCCGCACCCGTCCGCAGAGCCGGCGCGGCCGCCCGGTCAGTGCCTGGCGGCTGCTGCAGGATGTCGCTCCCGAGCTCGGTGAGTGGGCTGCCTTCTTTGCGGCCGGAGCCGGAAAGCGTGCCGCTGCCGAAGCCGGGCGCCCGGTCGTCAGCCAGCGTGAAGCCGATGATCTGATCCGGGATGCCGAGCACTTCCTGCTTGCGGTGCTTGCTCTGCTGGGCCTGGTGCAGCAGCCGTCGCTTTCGCTGTCCGCCTAGTACTAGAGCTCGAAAGCGCGGGTTGCATGTCCGAGTACTTCGTACATCTCCATGTGGCGTCCGGTTATTCGCTGCGCCACGGCGCCTCACATCCTCATCTGCTTGCCGCCCGGGCTGCAGAGCACGGGATGGATGCTCTTGCGCTGACCGATCGGGATGGGGTCTATGGGGCTGTTCGCTTCGCGAAGGCCTGCCAGCGTGAGGGCATCCGGCCGGTGCTCGGTACCGATCTCGCTGTTGCTCCGGTGTCGCTTTCGGGTGATCACGCGTCGCCGAAAGGCCGTCGGCCGTCATCTGCTCCGCCCTCCACCGGGCCGGCCCGCGGCGGCACCTTCATCGATCCGGGTTTGCCGCGGGTCACCATGCTTGCTGTCGGGCGGCCGGGCTGGGGAGCCCTGTGCAGGCTGGTGACGGCGACGCATCTGGCGGGGGAGCGCGGCACCCCGATCACCACCCTTGAACTGATCGCTGAGCATGCCGAGGCCGCTCGTGCGGCGGGCGGTGCGCTCATCGCAATGATGGGGCCGAAGTCCGAGGCTGCCCAGGCGCTGGCCTTGCGCCGCGAGGAGCTCGCTGCCGCTCATCTCGCGCGTTGGCGAGCGGCGTTGCCAGAGCCGGGCGAGTTGCAGCTCGAGGTCGTTCATCACCGTGGCCGGAGCGAGCTGGCGCGGGCGGGCAGGTGGGCCGGGTTCGGTGCAGCATCCGGGCTACCGGTGGTGCTCACCAATGAGGTGCGTTATGCCGATCGCAGCGATGCTCCAGTGGCTGATGTTCTCGATGCGTCGCGATTGCTGGTCGCTCTCGATGCGCGCCACGTCGGCCGGGTCAATGCCGAGGGCTATCTGAAGTCCGGCAAGGAGATGGGCGGGATCGCCGAGGAAGTCGCGCGTGCCGCCGGTTTCACCGACGGTGGCAGGAGCCTGCTCATCCGATCCCGGCAGATCGCTGAACGTTGTGTGCTGGATCCCAAAGCCGATCTCGGAATCGGTGAGATCCACTTTCCGGAGCTGGAAGTGTCCGGCGGCGGCATTGCGGGTGCTGATGCCGATCTCGTACTGCGTGCCCGTTGCGAGGCGGGGCTCGTCCGCCGCGGCATGCCGGCATCACGGGAAGTCAGCGAGCGGCTCGATGCCGAGTTGAACATCATCCGGTCGCTGGGGTATCCGAGCTACTTCCTCACCGTGGCCGATGTGGTCGACCTGATCCGGGAAATGGGAGTGCGTTGCGCGGCTCGCGGGTCGGGCGCCGGCAGCCTGGTCACCTATCTCACGGGCGTTTCCGACGTCGATCCGCTGCGGTACGGCCTTCTGATGGAGCGGTTCCTTTCGCCGCTTCGTCATCAGCTGCCCGATGTGGACATCGATGTCGAGTCCGCTCGGCGCACCGAGGTCTACGAAAAAGTTCTTGCCCGCTATGGCGGAGAGCGGTGTGCCTGCGTCGCCATGATGGATACCTACCGGGCCCGCCATGCGATCCGTGATGTCGGCGGGGCGCTCGGGTTGCCTCCCGGCGAGATCGATGCGGTGGCCAAGGCATTCCCGCACATTCGCGCCAGCCAGGTGCGTGCCGCGATGCGCGAGCTTCCTGAGTTGCGCTCCAGCGGGTTGTCCGCCGAGCGGCTGGATCTGCTGCTGCGCCTCGTGGAGCGGCTCGACGGGCTCCCGCGCCACATCGCGTTGCATCCCTGCGGGGTGCTGCTATCGGATGCGACCCTGCTGGAGCGCACCCCCGTCGAGGCGAGCTATCTGGGCTTCCCGATGAGCCAGTTCGACAAGGATGACGTCGAAGATCTGGGTCTGCTCAAGCTCGATCTGCTGGGCATCCGCATGCAGTCCGCCATCGCCCATGCCCTTGCGGAAGTGCAGCGGGTCGATGGGGCCGAGGTCGACATCGACGAGATCGACCGCGCCGATCCGGCGACCTTCGCGCTCGTGCAGTCCACCCGCACCCTCGGCTGTTTTCAGATCGAGTCGCCGGGCCAGCGTGAGCTGGTGGGCAAATTCGCCCCGGAGACCTTCGAGGACGTCATCATCGACATCTCGCTTTTTCGCCCCGGCCCGGTGAAGAGCGACATGGTGACCCCCTTCCTGGAAGCCCGCCAGGGTTGGAGCGAGGCGCGCTATCTGCATCCCGATCTGGAGCCGTATCTGGCTGACACCGGCGGGGTTGTCGTCTTCCACGAGCAGGTGCTGCAAATCGTGGCGCAGATGACCAAGATCTCGCTGGCCGAGGCTGACGAGGCCCGCCGCGCGCTGGGAGATCCCGACCTTCAGCAGGAGGTCCGGGCCGCGTTCGTACCGGCGGCGCTGCGAGCCGGCTATGACCTGGCGACCGTCGAGCGGGTCTGGGAAGTGCTCAAAGCCTTCGGATCCTTCGGATTCTGCAAGGCCCATGCCGCGGCGTTCGCGTTACCCACGTATCAGTCGGCGTGGCTGAAAGCCCATCACACCGCTGCCTTTCTGGCCGGCGTGCTCACCCACGATCCCGGGATGTATCCCAAGCGGTTGATCCTCGATGACGCCCGCCAGTTCGGCATCGCCATCCTCGGTCTCGATGTCAACCAGTCCGACAGCGTCTATCGCATGGAGCGCATCGGCATGTTCAGCGAACCGCCCCCTGCCGTGCTCGATGCCCCGTCCCGCTATCCGCCGCTGGATCCCCGGCTTCCCGATGCGCGCAGTTACGGGATCCGGATGGCGCTGGCGGAGGTGAAGGGAATCAGTTCGGCAGAGGTCGAGAGCATCGTCGCCGGACGTCCCTACGGGTCTCTGTCGGACTTCTGGCACCGGGCGCGTGCCTCCCGTCCGATCGTCGAAAGGCTCGTATTGGCAGGGGGATTCGATTCGCTTTACGGCATCGGGCTGGCGGCGCCGGTGCGCCGGCGCGGCCGGATCACCCGCCGGGATCTGCTTTTGCAGGTGACCGAGCTCGACCGGTGGAGCCGGGCGGTGGCACGCAGTTCCGGACGGCAGGCGCGACGCTCCCGCCGGGCCGAGCCCCTCACCTCAGATGCCGGGGGAGTCGGGAGCGCCGGGGGAGTCGGGGGAGTCGGGGGAGTCGGGAGCGTCGGAGGTAGGGGCGTGGTGGAGCAGGCTGCGCGACAGTCGCAAGCCCCGCGCGGGCCGGGCAGTGAGGCGGATCAGGTTCAGCTCGCGCTTCCGCTCGGTGACGACCCTTCGGCCATCACCGCCTCCGGCCTCCCGGAGCTCACCGGCGCGGAGCAGCTGCGGGCGGAGCTCGAGGTGCTCGGCCTTGATGTCACCCGTCACGTGGTGGATTTCTACGAGCCGTTCATAGCGGCGATGGGCATCACCCGGTCTCGCGACCTCATGGGTTGTCGCAGCAAGCAGGAAGTGCTCATCGCCGGGGTGAAGGTGGCCACCCAGACCCCGCCGGTCCGATCCGGCCGTCGAGTCGTCTTCGTGACCCTCGATGACGCGACCGGGCCGCTCGATGCCACGTTTTTCGAAGATGCCCAGGCTGGTTACGCGTCGACCGTCTTCCATTCGTGGTTGCTGGTCATCCGCGGATTCGTACGCCGCACCGGCCCGCGCGGGGTGTCGCTGCGGGCCACCGGGTGCTGGGAGCTGCCCGCGATGCGAGACGCGTGGGAGCTGGGGGGAATTCCGGCGGTCGAGCAGCTGATGGCCGCTCCCGCGGGAGTCAGCGAGTTGGCGGTGCAGGGCGCCGCCGCCAGCCGCTCGAGCCGGCCGGTCATGGTGAATCCGCCCACCGGAGGCGCTGGGCTCACGGGAGGCAGGGCGCAGCAGTACGCCACCGGGTTCCGGCTCTCGCCGTACGCCGACATCAAGCCCTCCGGCGGAGATGCGCGCAGTGCCCCGCGCCGGTTGTGGCACTCCAGCCCGGGGAGCTCCGGCGGATGAGCAGCAGTCCTGGAAGTCGGGTGAGTGCTGGCAGTCCTGGAGGTCCCGGAAATCCCTGCAGCCGTCGGCCCGCGGGACGATTACCCTTCCGGTCAGGTGCCGGGAGCGTCCTTCGGCATCCGGAAAGGACCGCGTGCCCCTCGTGCCTCTCAGCCAGTCGACCCAGTCCGGCTCCTGGCCGGCGGCGCGCAGCAGCGTCGTCTGGGAAGACCTGCGCCGGGCGCTCTCCGAGCTGTCCGAGCGACGTGGCCGGGAGCTGGCGGTCGTCGATGCCGGTGGCGGCAGCGGCGGTTTTGCGGTCCCGCTCGCCGAGCTGGGTCATCGGGTCATCGTGGTGGACCCGAGTCCTGATTCGCTGGCGTCGCTGGAGCGCCGGGCCACCGAGGCCGGCGTGGGTGATCGGGTCAGCGGGCGTCAGGGCGATCTCGACACGTTGGCCGAAGCCGTTGGAGCGGAGCAGGCCGATCTCCTGCTGTGCCACGACGTTCTCGAGATCGCCGATGATCCCCGGCTCGGCCTGGCGGCAGTGGCAGCGGTGCTTCGTCCGGGCGGTCTGCTCAGCTTGCTGGCCGCCAATCGGTCGGCAGCGGTGCTGGGGCGAGTCCTCGCCGGGCGCCTCGACGCCGCTGAGGTCGTGCTTGACGGCGGGAAGACCGGCACCACCGACCGCTCGATCCGGCGCTTCGATCTGGGTGAGCTCGTGGCGTTCGTCGAAGCGGCAGGCATGTCGGTGCTCGAAGTCCACGGCGATCGGGTGTTCTCGGATCTGGTGCCCGGTGCCGTCCTCGATACCGAGCCTCATGGCCGCGAGGTCCTGGCGCGGCTGGAAGAGAAAGTCTCGCGGCTGCCGGCCTACCACGCGATGGCCACCCGGCTTCACTTGCTGGCACGCGCCGGTCAGGGGCCAGAGGCAGATCGCTGATCGGCCGGCGCCGTGAGCCGCTTTTCTGACGAGCCGGTCCGCCCCGCCGACGAGCAGTGCCCGATCCTGCACGTCGACATGGATGCGTTCTATGCATCCGTCGAGCTGCGATCGCGGCCAGAGTTGCACGGCCAACCGGTCATCGTGGGCGGCGGTGGCAGCCGCGGGGTAGTGCTCTCCGCGACGTATGAGGCGCGCGAGTACGGCGTGCGCAGCGCCATGCCGATGATGCGGGCCCGTCGGCTCTGCCCGCAGGCGGTGGTCATTTCTCCAAAATTCGGCCGCTACAGCGAAGCGTCCGCCGGAATCATGGAGATCTTTCGTTCGGTCACCCCGCTCGTGGAGCCGCTCTCGCTCGATGAGGCGTTCCTCGACGTGCGCGGCTGCTTGCGCCGGCTCGGGCGTCCCGCCCAGATCGCCGAGTGGATCCGCGCGCGGATCTGGGACGAGCAGCAGCTCACCTGCACGGTGGGCGTCGCTCCCAGCAAGTTCGTGGCCAAGCTGGCCTCAGCGCGCGGGAAACCTGACGGTTTGCTCATCGTCCCGGCTGACGGGGTCGTCGCGTTCCTGCATCCGCTGCCCGTCGAAGCGCTGTGGGGAGTGGGGGAGCGTACGGCGGAGGCGCTGCATCAGCTCGGGCTGCGCACGGTCGGCGACATCGCCCAGATACCCGTCGAGACCCTCCAGCGGGCGCTCGGCACGGGTACCGGTACCCATCTGGCCGCGCTCGCGTGGGGACGTGACGAGCGCCGGGTCATTGCGACCGAACCGGACAAAAGCGTCGGTTCTGAAGAGACTTTTGCGCGTGACGTCGATGATCCCGAGGTTGTCCTACGCGAGGTGCTGAGGCTGGCCGAGCGCACGGCGGCCCGGTTGCGCGAGCAGGAGTACGCGGCCCGCACCCTGACGCTGAAGGTCCGATTCGCCGACTTCACCACCATCACGCGCTCGCGCACCCTCCCGCAGGCCACCGACACCGGTCGGGAGATCTACGAGGTTGCCCGCGAACTGTTCCTCAAGCTGGGCCTGCAGCGCGCCCGCCTGCGGCTGGTCGGTGTCCGCGCCGAAAGCCTCATCACCTCGGCAAAGGTCACTCGCCAGCAGATGCTGGGGGAGCGCGAGCTGGGATGGCGAGAGGCTGATCGCGCGGTCGATCAGGCCTCCGCGCGGTTCGGGTCAGGATCGGTGCGTCCGGCGTCGTTGCTCGAGCCTCCGGGACGCTCTCCGCCATAGCTCAGCTGAGGCGGCCATCATCGTCCTGCAGGATGGCCGGAAAACCGCTAGCAATAGTGAGCAACCTGCGGCGATGGTCGAAGGACGGGGGTGCGTAAGGTCAGTTGCCGACGTTGCTGAAAGTTGGTGCAGTGCCAAAGCTTGCGACTATCGTCTGAGCTGCCGAAGTTCTATTCTAAGAAGACCCCCTCTCGGGGTCTGAAAACGTTGGTGTGGGAGGAGCGCGGATGCCGCTCTCAGAGCATGAGCAGCGTCTGCTCGAGCAGATCGAGCGCGAGCTCTACGCCGATGACCCCAAGTTGGTCAGCACTGTTCGTTCGATAAACCCGCGCACCTACGCTCTTCGGCGCCTCTGGCGCTCCGCCGCCTTGTTCATCGTCGGCCTTGGTGTGCTCGTTGCCGCAGTGGTGATCAGTTCAAGCGCTGGTGCCGTCAGCATCGTGCTGGGACTCGTCGGATTCATTGTCATGCTTCTCGCCGCGCTACGCGGCTCGGGAGATCTGCGCCGCCTGGGCGGTCGTCCGGATCCTGACGCGCGCTCCGGCCGTTCGCGGTCCCCGCGGTCGCGCCGGTCGGTCTCCGAGCGGGCGCAGGAGCGTTGGCAGCGTCGCTGGGAAGACCGCGACCGCTGACTCGCTGCACTGCTGAACCGGCGAACTGCTGAACCGGCGAACTGCTGAACTGCTGAACCGGCGAAGTGCCGAACCGGCGAACTGCTGAACCGGCGAGCGGGTCGGCAGCGCGTAAGCAATCGCGTTCAGAATGAGGCGGGCGCGTCCCCTGAGTGCCCGTAGCAGGGCGGCGGCCCCAGCTGCAAGGGCCGCCCGGCCTCAGACCTGCTCGCTGCCTGCCGTACGGCGGATCTTCGGGATCCGCGGCAGCCAGGTCGGCCTGGTGAGCCGGCTGCGCCACCGGACGATGCCCGCCAGCACCGACTGCGGTGCGAGCTTGGCCCGCCAGCGTGCCTGGGCGGGACACGAGCGTTCCAAGGACTGCAGGGCTTCGGCGAGGTTCGCCGCCGCGTCGCGTCGCAGTGTTGCTCCGCCCGCGTAGCGGTCGAGCTCCTGGGCGTAGGCGATGTCCATGATCGTGGCCCGGCTGATGTCGGGCATGGTGCGCTCACCCGTTGGCAGGCGTGACCAGAACTGGACCAGGCGGCGGGGCGAAAGGTTTGGCGCGGCAGGCAGTCCGAGATCGACTGCGGTGTCCAGGATCTCAGCCCACAGCTCGGCGGGCCCGCTCGTGGGGGCGTGCAGGCGGCGCCGGCGCCGCTGCCGGCGGAGGAGGGCCGGTGTCAGCAGCAGCACCATCGCCGCGGCGATGCCGATGAGCCAATCGATGACGACGCCAGACCCGCCCTTGCCGCTCCCACTGCTACCCGCCACCGGGGCCAGGCTCTGCGTGCCGTGGTCGGGGTTCAGGACGCCGGGGGTCGGGCTGGCGGACTGGCTCGCCGATGTGCTCGGGGTCGGGGTCGCCGTCGGCGCGCTGCCGGGCTGCGGCACGGTGTAGCCCGGCGGCTTCGTGCTCGCGTCGCGAGGAGTGGGTTCGAATCGCACCCACCCCGCCTGCGGGAACCACAGCTCGGGCCAGGAGTGGGCGTCATGGTTGGTGATCACCCAGCTGCCGTCAGCCTGTTGCGTGCCCGGTGTGAAGCCCACGGCCACCCGCGCCGGGATTCCCGCGATCCGGGCCAGCACGACCATGGCGCCGGCGAACTGCTCGCAGTAACCACGGTGGGAGTCGAACAGGAACTCTGACAGCGCGTCCGAGCCAGTCGGCGCGCCGTTCAGGTCGTAGTGGAACGGCGGGCTGCGCAGGTACGCCTGAATCGCCGCGGCCCGGTCGTACTCCGTCAGCAGACCCGACGTCAGGTGGTCGGCGAGCTGGTTCACCTTTACCGGCAGATCCGCCGGCAGTTCCTGGCTCGGGGCCACATCGGAGGGCACCGATCCGCCCGCCGACTCCGCGCGCAACGACTCCGGGGTCGGATCGGCCACCTGGGAGGTCACCGTGTATTGCTTGCTCGAGGTGTCGGTCTGCGCCGAGAAGATCGTGAAGTTGCGGCTGGCCAGCCGCCAGTCGCCCCGGACGTCGACCTTGGTCGGCTGGTAGGGCACCGGGAGGTAGCGCTGGTGCAGCGCCGGCTGCACGTTTACGGTCGCTTGTATGCGCTGGGTCGGCCCGGGCGCCACGGCCGGCAGCCCACGCGACACCTTGGCGTTGGCGCCGGCGGTCAACGAACCGAGGCTGAACGTCACGCCGTCGAAGTGCTCCAGCGCCGTCAGGCGCAGGTACTCCGGCGTCGCGGTATGCACCGTGAGCAGCGGTTGGTTGACGTTGCTGTGCAACTGCTGCTGGAGCGTGACGACCGGTTCGATGACGGTCGCCGAACCCGAGCCGTCGCCGCCGCGGTGCTGGCGGGCGATGCCGCCGTAGCGCGGGATGAGCAGAGCCACGAACAGCGCGGTCACCACCGCCACCGCGCCGATGCGGCGCCCGTTGGATCCCGTCACACGACGGATACCCGCCGCTGAGCCAGGTGGCAGCTTGGCCCAGCTCATCAGCCTTCTTCGGCCGGACGCGAGCAGCAGCGCGATGTAGGAGGCGCAGGCGGCAAGGAAAGCCAGCAGTCCGACGCCCCGGTCGACGACCGCTGCCGGGACGGCGAGCAACGCGAGAAGCGGCAGGCCCGCGGCGGCCGGGCGTTGCAGGGCCACGGCGATCGCGTCGACCAGAGCGGCGATCAGGTAGACACCGGCGACGGTGAGGAAGAGGAATCCCGGACGCTGGGGGACCGGAACGCTCAGCGCCCGGATGTCGATGGAACCAGAACTGGCGAGCGAATGCAGCGCGCTCCACGTGGCGCCCCATGGGGCCAGGCTGATCTTGGAGCTGAACGGCGAACCGTGAGTCGCCACCGGGATGACGTAGAGCCAGCCCGCCACGAGATAGACGAGCGGCATGACGACCACGAGGGCGCGGACGCGTCGGGTCAGTTCTCCGGCCAGCCCGGCGACGATGATGGCGCCCGTGACCGGTGCCAGCCACCAGCGCAGGCCGTCGAAGAGGTTGCCCAGGCACAGCGCCGTGCAGAAGGTCGCGAGACCGGCCAGGACGGGGATCGGGATCTGCAGATCGGGTCGGGGTTGGGCCGGCGCGGGGGGCGGCGACCAGCGCGGCGCTGCCGGCGCGCGCGGGCTCGGCCGCGGTGGCTCGCGCAGCCCGATTCCGGTGCCGCTCATCCGACCCACCGCCGTGATTGCAGCCGGTCGACGCTGTGCAGCTCCTGCCACAGCATCTCCAGGTTGCTCGACGGGCCCGCGATGACCGCCGACCACCCTGCTCGATGCAGCAGATCTCGCGCCGCGAGCGCGACGGGCGACGGCGTTGCCTCTCGGCGCTCCCAAGCGGGCGCATCGACGAGCAAGCACATGCACCGCGAGCTCCGGCTCGCCGCGCGGACCAGCGCCCCGACGTCGCCTGCGCTCACCGCGCCCAGCACGGCAATGACCGAATCGGGGTCGCCCGCGTCACCACCGAGTCGCGTGGCCAGCGGCAGCAGGGTCGCGTTGTCGCGGCGTCCGACGTCGGCCAGAGCGTCCATGACCCCGAACCCGGCTTCGAGGGCCTGGCTGTGGGATTCGGCGAGGACGCCGGCCAGATCGTCGACGAGGCGCACCCCGTAGCCGCCCCGGATCATCGCTGCGCCGACGGACGCGGCGGCTGACACCGCGAACTCGAACGACTCCGAGCGGCTGCCCCGGTTGTGCGCGGCGACGCGGGTGTCGAGCAGCACCGTGGCCCGGCTCTGCCACGGCTGCTCTTCGCGTCGCACGCTCAACTCGCCGGTGCGAGCGGTGGTACGCCAATGCACGCGGCGACGATCATCGCCGGGTCGGTACGGACGCGTCGTGACGTCCTGCTCGCCGCCCGTGGTGATGCCGCGCTGGCGGCTCTCGCCGCCGAGGCTCCATTGGCCACCCAGCCGGCCGATCCGCAGCGGCGTGATGGCCGGCAACACGCTGACCTTTGCTGTGACGGCGAACGTGCGCAGGATCTCGCAGAAGCCGAACGGGTCGGCCAGGCGCACCGACAGCGGGCCGATTGTGTAGCGGCCGCGGCGGACGGGGCGGACCCCGTAGCTCACGGTGGTGTGACCCGCCGCGGGAATGCGGGGCAGCACGAAGCGCGCCCCCTCTCCCTCGGCGGCGCCGAGCTCGGGAGGTAGCGCGTCCTGTGCCAGCAGGAGAGGGGTCGTCATTCGCGACGCGTTGCGTACCTCCAGCTCGACCCGGACCACGCTGCCGACCGGGGTCCGGGTGCGGTCCAGATGGCGATGTGCGGCGATCCGGTAGCGCGCCCGGGTGAGGTAGACGGCGGCAGTGATCGGGAGCGCGAGCACCAGGATTCCCACGCGTACCAGGTCTCGCTGATCGAGCACCACGCCGCCGGCCAGGCAGGCAACTCCGGCCACGACGAAGGTCCGTCCTCGCGAGGTGAGCCCGGCGAGGGCGAGCCGGACATGGCCGTGCCGACGGTGCGGGCCGTTGCCGTGGGGGGCGTTGTGGGCCGCCACCTGGTCAGCGGCCGGGGCCGAAGCCGGCGGCCGTGCCCCGACGGGCCCTCCCGCCACGGTCAGCGACCCCGCCGTAGCGCGCCGGGACCCGGCAGCGGAACGCGAGCCACGAGCTCGTTGACGATGTCGTAGGGCTGCCGCCGGTTGGCCGCGGCCTCCGGGCTCAGCAGCAGCCGGTGGGAAAGGACGGCACCTGCGAGTGCCTGGACGTCATCGGGCAGCACGTACGCGCGTCCCTCGAGTGCTGCGGCGGCGCGGGCAGTGCGCAGAAGTTGCAGACCGGCGCGCGGGGAAGCGCCGAGGCGTAGTTCTGGATGGCGCCGCGAAGCGGTCACCAGATCAACGACGTACCGGCGAACGTCGTCGGCGACGTGCACCTGCCGCACGACGGCCGAGAGCGCGGACACCTCGGCAGCCGTCGTCACCGGCTCCAGGTCTTCCAGCGGTTCGCCGCCGGCGTGGCTGTTGAGCATCGCCAGCTCGGCGTCGCCGGACGGGTAGCCCATCGCGACCTGCGCGGTGAACCGGTCGCGCTGGGCTTCCGGCAGTGGGTAGGTGCCTTCCATCTCCACCGGGTTCTGCGTGGCCACGACGAAGAACGGCGGCTCCATCGAGTACGTCACGCCGTCGACGGTGACCTGGCGCTCTTCCATGCACTCCAGCAGCGCCGACTGGGTCTTCGGGCTCGCCCGGTTGATCTCATCGCCGATCACGACATTCGCGAACACCGCTCCGGGGCGGAATTCGAAGACGTGGCGCTCGGGCTCGTAGACGCTGACGCCGGTGACATCGCTCGGCAGCAGGTCGGGTGTGAACTGGATGCGCCGGACGGTGCCCGACATGGAGGCCGCCAGGGCCTTCGCCAGCATGGTCTTCCCGACACCCGGGACGTCTTCGATCAGCAGATGACCCTCCGCGAAGAGCACGACGAGGGCGGTCCGGATGACCGCGGCTTTGCCATCGATGACCGTTTCGATCGCCTCGAGCATCCGCTCACCGACCGCGCCGACCGTCTCCACGTCAGCGTGCGACTCGGGCGCGCCGCGGGGCCAGGTCCGGCCCACCACGGGCAACGGATCAACCACCACGTACCTCCAGGTTCGGTCTCAACAGTGTGCCTTCCCCGATCGCCCGCGCGCGGCGGTCTGCACAGATGCGGCCCACACCCACCAATTGTGTGCCGTCTGCCTGGACGTGCGCACCTAGCTATCGGTTGTACGACCGTGCCGCCCTGGCCACCTGTGCCAGCGAGTCGGTGAGCTCGGCGGCCTCCTGCTGATCGCGGTGCCGGAAGGCGGCGTGCACGTTGCGACCGGCGGTGTCCAGGTGGACGGTCGCCAGTCGGAGCCGGCGCTGCACCGGCCCCGCGACCAGGCGGACGCTCTGCAACTTGTCCTGGGGGACGACATCGGTGACCCGTCGGATACGGCCGTAGGAGGTGACCGACCAGCCGTGGTCGAAGGCGCCGGCCAGGAAGTGATACGAGAGGGGTGCCCGCCAACGCGCCCGCGGCGGAGGCTTGGTCAGCCGGAACGAGTCCAGCCGCAGCCCGGGCAGGACGGTCTCGATTAGCATCTCGGCCTCGGCGCGCGGCGCCACCGGGATGAGCACTCCTATGGCGGCGCGATCCTCGGCTCCGCCGGCGCCCTTGTTGCGGTAGCCGGCGACGTCGACCTCCAGGCGCATCCACCCCAGCCGGCGCCAGAAGAGCGGTTCGACGATGCGGATGGCTTGGACGCGCCCCCGCGGAACGGTCTGATGGCGGGTGTCGAGCAGGCCGTGCTTGAGCCGGACGCCTTGCGGTGAGAGCGAAACCGTAAACCCGAACTCGACGGTGAACTTGTAGTAGAGGGTGGCACCGATGGGCAGCATTGCGGCGACGATCGCGCCGGCCGCGGCCGGGGTGACGAGCGTGGCGGCGGCGATCGCGGCCAAGAAGAGCATCGCGAAGCCGCCGGTCGCAGAGGTCAGCAACGAGATGACGAAGCGGCCCGTCGGCACCGTCGCGAGTACGGCCTCGTCCTCAGCGCCCCACGACGGCGGTGGGGCGGTCGATGGCGCCGAAGTGGGAACCGGCTCCGGCGCCCCAGCGGGGGGAGCGGGCGCGCCCGCCGGGCGGTGCGCGAGGTCGAGCAGGTGCGCCCTGACGGTGAGCGCCTCCGTCTCCGTGAGGTAGGCGAGGTTGGCCTCGCCGCTGCTGTGCCCGACCACCTCGATACGCAGCTCAGCGAGCCCGAGGGCGCGGGCGATCAGGGGGCGTACGACATCGATCGCCTGCAGCCGGGCCAGCGGGACGCGGCGGCTCTTGCGCGTGAAGATGCCGTACTCCAGTCGCAGGTCACCGCCCTCGACCCGCCACCGGCGGCGCAGCCAGGACAGGTATCCGGCGAGCGCTGACACCGGCAGCACGATGACCACGATCAGCAGAAACTGGGTGCTCGAAAAACCCCCTCGCCGCAGCCCGTCCTGGGCAGCGATGGCCGCCACGATCCCGAGCGCTCGCCACCCACGAAGTACCGGCGTGAGTGGATGCAGGCGCGCCCATTGCGTCCCGGGAGCAGCTGCCATTTCGGGAGTCGAAAGAGCGGCCGCCGGGGCGGCTGGGTGCGCTGGGAGGCGGTCGTTCACAGCCCGGCGGCCCGCGATTCCCCGAGCATCGCGAGGCGGTCACGCAGGCGCTCGGCTTCGGCGGTCGGCAGGCCGGGCACCCGGGCGTCGCTCGCGGCGGCCGCCGTGTGCAAACGCACCGTCGCCAGGCCCCACCGCCGCTCCAGCGGCCCGGCAACGACATCGACGAACTGCATCCGGCCATAGGGAACGACGGACAGCCGGCGCACCAGCACACCGCGTCTTACCAGCAGGTCTTCGGCCCGCTCGGCGTATCCCCAGGCCCCGAAGCGCCGCAGGATGGTCACTTCAGCACACACGTAGGCCACGACGACAGCCCCGAGCGCGATAAGCCCGGGGACCGGGAAAAACGCTGCGCTGATCCCTGATCCGGCGAGCAGAAGGGCGGCGCTGACACGGACCTGCCAGCGGCGCAGGCCGAGCAGGCGCCGGTCCGGGGTGCGCCATTGCAGGCCCGGCTCCGCAGCGCCAGAGGCGTGCGCTTCACCGGCTGAGCTGCCCAGGACTTCGGTCACTGGTTCATCTTCACCCGGTTCAGGACCGGCGGTGCGCCCGCAGAGGCCTCAACCATGGCTGTTAGGGGGACAGTGGGGTAGAGTGGGTGGCCGTGGGGAATATTGGCTGAACCGACGTGTCGTTCGCTCGAGCTGTCGCCTGGTGGAGGTGTGTCGTGTTTCTTGGCACCCACCGCCCGCGGCTCGACGAGAAGGGGCGGCTGGCGTTTCCCGCCCGATTCCGAGACGAGCTGGCGGAGGGCGTCGTGCTGACCAAAGGCCAGGACCGCTGCCTCTACGGCTACACGGCGGCCGCGTTCACCCGGCTTGGCGACGCGCTGCGCGATGCCCCGGTGGGCTCGCAGGCGCTGCGCAATTACCAGCGCACGTTCTTCGGCTCGGCGTCGCTCGAGGTCCCTGACAAGCAGGGTCGGGTCACCGTTCCCGCCTCGCTGCGCGACTACGCGGCCCTGGATCGCGATTGCGTCGTGGTCGGCACCAATGCGCGCTTCGAGGTCTGGAATGCCGCTGCCTTCGATGACTGGGAGGCGGGCAACGACGTTCGTTTCGCCGAGCTCCAGGAGGAGGTGCTGCCGGGGGTGCTCTGAGCAGAGCAGCAATCGCGTACGGCGAGGTTCCGGCCCGCTCGCATCCTGGCGTCCCTTCCCTGACGCCAGGCCTGAGCGGACCTGGACCTGACCGGATGCACGTACATCGGCTCACCGGCCGAAGGCCCGTCCGACTGTCGAAGCCAGGAGGCAGAGGGGCGGGAGTGCGCATGGATCCGAACGAGCCCGCCGCCTTCGCTCACGCGCCTGTCCTCGCGGATCGCATCGTCGAGTTGCTCACGCCCGCTTTGCAGGCGCCCGCAAGTGTTTTCGCCGACCTGACGCTCGGCCTCGGTGGTCACACCGAGGCTCTGCTGGACGCGGCTCCCAACGCTCTCGCGGTGGGCATCGACCGCGACACCGAGGCGATCGAACGGGCCCGGGCACGGCTCGCCGGCTACGGATCGCGCGTGCGCTTTGCCCATGCCGTCTATGACGAAATACCCGGCGTGCTCGAAGGTTTCGGCCTCGGACCCATTTCGGCAGTCCTGCTCGACCTCGGCGTGTCGTCGCTTCAGCTCGACGATGGAAAGCGAGGCTTCTCCTACAGCCGGGACGCCCCTCTCGACATGCGCATGGATCAGTCGCGTGGGCTCACCGCCGCAGACGTCGTGAATGGTTATGAGACAGGAGAGCTGGCGCGGGTGCTACGCACGTACGGCGAGGAACGTTTCGCCCGGCGTATTGCCGAATCGATCGTCCGGGATCGAGCCGTCGCGCCGTTCACGAACACCGCGCGGCTCGCCGAACTCGTCCGTGAGTCGGTGCCCGCGGCCACCCGTCGTACGGGTGGGCATCCGGCCAAGCGCACGTTCCAGGCGCTGCGAATCGAAGTCAACGACGAGTTGCGTGCGCTCGAGTCCGCCGTCCCTGCAGCGATCGGCGCGCTTGCTCCCGGAGGACGGATCGCGGTACTCGCGTATCAAAGCCTCGAGGACCGGATCGTCAAGCGCGCCCTCACGGCCGGGGCGCACCCGGAGCGGGACAGCGACCTGCCGCCCGATTTCCCGGTGCCGCCTCCCGCGCCTGCACTGCGCCTGCTGACCCGCGGCGCCGAGCGGCCGACCGATGACGAGATCGCGGCGAACCCCCGGGCGGCCTCCGCCCGGTTGCGTGCGGCTGAACGGCTCGACGCGGAGTTGCCGTCCGCGCTGCAGAAGCCCTTCTCCGTGAACGCCACCTCCACCCCCTCCAAGACAGGAAGAAGAGGTCGTTCGTGAGCGCCCAACCGCTTCCCGTACCCCCGGAAGCACCCCGCCGCCGCGCATCAGGTCGCACCGCTCGCCCCACGAGCCGCGGACTTCTCGCTCTCGTCCCGACTCCTGCGCGGGCGCGGCGCGCGCCGTTCGTCGTCCTGCTGCTGGTGCTGCTCGCCGGCGCGCTCGTCAGCCTGCTGCTGCTCAACACCGCGTCGGCGCAGGACTCGTTCCGGCTGCACAGCTTGCAGGCAGAGGACGCCGCCCTTCAGCAGCAGCAGCAAGCGTTGACGAGCATCGCCGACGGTCTCGATGACCCTTCGGTACTGGCAAAGCGGGCGGCGGAGCTCGGGCTCGTCGCCGGTGACCCGCCCAGCTTCCTGCCCCGGGGAGTGGCCATTCCCAAGGGCGCGATCCGGGTCGGCAACCTCATCTACGCGCCGGGCATCATCCCGGTGACCCCGCCGCCGGTGGTGGTGACGACCCCCGCAGCGAAGGCGAGCGTCAAGCCGGCGGTGAAGAAGCCCGTGGTGAAAAAGCCGGTTGCCAAGAAGCCGGTCGTCGCTCCCAAGGTGCCCGTGGTCAAGAAGCCGGTCGTGCCCGTGGTACCGAAGGCTCCTGTCGCGACGGCGACCAAGCCGGCAGCGGTCGCCGGGACGACCACCACCACGACGCCGCACATGACGGCGACCACTCCGGCGAAGGTCGGGACTGCTGGGACTGCTGGGAAAACCGTCACCACTCCGGTTGCGGGAGGCCACTGATGAGCCCGACCGCGCCGCCGCCGGTCCGCCAGCGTCCGGTCCCGTCGCGGACTCCGCCGCGCCGCCCCGCCGCGCGCCCGGCAAGCACCCGGGCCAAGAGCCGCTGGCGGCGCAAGCACCCCGGATTCCGGCTGCGCTCGTCCGGCCGCCGACTGCGGATGGCGGCTGCTGCAATGGCGGCGCTCTTCCTTTTGTTGGCCGGGCGTCTCGTGCAGTTGCAGGGCTTCAAATCCCATACGTACGCGGCGCTTGCCGAACAGCAGCGCACCCACACCGTCGATCAGCCCGCGACCCGCGGCGAGATCACTGACCGCTCCGGCAACGTGCTCGCCGTCGACGTCGATGCGAACGACGTGTATGTGCAGCCGCCGAAGGTGACCGACGTCGTCGGCGAGGCCAACAAGCTCGCCCCGGTGCTGCACATGTCCGTTGCCGACCTCACCGCCGATCTGCTCAACAACACCCCGTTCCGCTACCTCGCCTATGACGTCGACACCACTGTCGGAGACGCGGTCACCAAGCTTGCGCTGCCCGGCATCGGCACCCTTCCGCAGCGCAAACGGCTTTATCCGGCAGGCAATCTGGCCGCTAACGTGCTGGGCATCGTAGGACGCGATGGCAACGGTTCCGCCGGCTTGGAGTTCGCGTACAACACGAGCCTGGCCGGTAAGAACGGCACGCTCGTCGTCGAGGAAGACCCGCAGGGGCGGGTGATTCCTTCCGGTACGCACCGCGAGAAGGCGCCGGTTCCCGGGCAGGGGCTGCAACTGACGCTCGACCGGGACATCCAGTACAAGGCGGAGCAGGCGCTCGGCGCCGAGGTGAAGGCCTCCGGTGCGATCCAGGGTGTCGCCATCGTGATGAACCCGCACACCGGCGACATCTACGCGATGGCGAGCGCGCCTGGATTCAACCCCAACGACCCGGGCAAGATCACCGACGCAGACCTGCACAACCCTGATGTGGAATGGACTTTTGAGCCCGGCAGCGTCAACAAGCTCATCACCGTCAGTGCCGCCGTCGACCGTGGCATCGTCACGCCGACCACCGCGATCGGCATCCCCGCCTCGCCTCCAGGCATCTCGGTGCCGCCGTTCCACATCAACGATGCCGAGACCCACCCCGATGAAACCCTCACGGTGGCGGGGGTCATTGCCCAATCGAGTAATGAAGGTGCGCTGCTGATCAGCCGCAAGCTCCCCTCCCGTGAGGCCCTCGAGAGCGAGCTGCGCAAGTTCGGCCTCGGTTCGCTGACCGGAGTCAACCTCCCCGGTGAGTCGCCCGGCCTGCTCAGGAAGGCGAGCACTTGGACGGACTCGACCGCAGCGACCATCCCGTACGGGCAGGGCATGTCGGTGAACGCTCTCCAGGTCGCCGATGCGTACGCGACCATCGCCAACGGCGGGGTGCGCGTCACGCCGCGCGTCATCAGCGGCTCCATCAACGGCAAAGGTGATGTCGTGCCGGCCGCGAAGGGCGCCACCCACCGCGTCGTGAGTGCCCAGACGGCCAAGACCATGTCGCAGCTGCTCGAGCAGGTGACCACGTCGACGAGCGGAACCGGTGAGAAGGCCTCGGTGGCCGGCTATCGGGTCGCCGGCAAGACGGGTACGGCCAACCGGGTCGACCCCACCACCGGCAAGTACTCGGGCTACGTCGCCTCGTTCGTCGGCTTCGCCCCGGCTGACAATCCCTCGCTGGTTGTCCTCGTCACACTCGACGATCCGAAGACGAGCATCTACGGCGGCGACGTCGCGGCTCCCGTCTTCTCCCAGATCATGGCGTTTGGCCTGACCAGCCTGCGGGTGCCGCCGACGGGGACCACGCCCGTGATCTATCCCCAGACGGCCGGATGAGCCGGACGAGAGTCCAGCCCGGGGCGGCCGGGCACCTATCCTCGGGCCCGTGAGTTCCACGGCGCTTCGCCCGGCAACGGCGCCCGAGGTCTCGCTCGAACGGGTGCAGAAGGCGGTGGCGCGCAGCGGGGGAGCGGCAGCCGAAAGCGGGTCCGCCGACCGGGCGGCCGTCATCCGGGGTGTCACCCTGGACTCACGGCGGGTCCAGCCCGGCGATCTCTATGCCGCTCTCCCCGGTGCACGCGTGCATGGCGCGGAGTTCGCGGAGCAGGCTGTCGGGGCAGGGGCCGCGGCGATCCTCACGGATCCGGCCGGCGCGGTGTTGATCGGTGACGCGTCGGGTGTGGCAGTCCTCACGGTCACCGAACCGAGGGCCGTCCTCGGCGACGTCGCCGCGGCGATCTACGGGGACCCGACCCGGCATCTGACCCTGTTGGGAGTCACCGGCACCAACGGCAAGACGACCGTCGCCTACCTGCTGGAGGCGGGCCTGGCCGCGGCGGGGCATCGCACAGGACTGATCGGTACGGTGGCGACCAGGATCGCCGACGTGGTCGTTCCGAGTGTGCGCACGACCCCTGAGGCCCCCGAGCTGCAGGCGCTCTTCGCGACCATGCTCGAGCGGGGGGTCGACGCCGCCGCGATGGAGGTCTCCAGCCATGCCCTGGCGTTGCACCGGGTCGATGGCTGCCGGTTCGCCGGGGCGGCCTTCACCAACCTCAGCCAGGACCATCTCGATTTCCACACCGATCTCGAGGACTACTTCGAGGCCAAGGCGTCGCTCTTCGATCCCAGGCGGGGTTTCCTGGCCGCCGCGGGAGCGGTCGTTTCCGCTGACGACGAGCACGGCCGCCGGCTCGCCCTGCGCCATCCGGATGCCGTCACGTTCGGCTTCGCCGCGGACGCCGGCTGGCGCGCCGTCGAGGTGCGGTGCGGCCCGGCGGGCTCCGACTTCGGGGTGCTCGCGCCCGGCGCCGATGCCCCCGTCAAGGCTCACGTCGCCATGCCCGGGTCGTTCAACGTGAGCAACGCGCTGTGCTCGATCGCGCT
This sequence comes from Frankiaceae bacterium, assembly GCA_036267695.1. Lineage (GTDB taxonomy): Bacteria > Actinomycetota > Actinomycetes > Frankiales > Frankiaceae > DATAZK01. Next base: position 29,683 of record DATAVO010000047.1, on the reverse strand, counting down.
CCTGGCCCAGACCGGCACGCCGCTGGAGGCGGCGCTGGAGGGCGTCGCCGGGCTGGCAGGCGTCCCGGGCCGGATGGAAAGGATCGACGCCGGCCAGCCGTTCCTCGCTCTGGTGGACTACGCGCACACCCCCGCAGCAGTCGCAAGCCTGCTGCAGACGGTGCGCGAACTGGTACCGGGCCGGCTGCTGCTCGTACTCGGCTGCGGGGGAGATCGCGATCGGGGCAAGCGACCGCTGATGGGAGCCGCCGCCGTCCTCGGCGCCGACGAGGCGATCCTGACCAGTGACAATCCACGGTCGGAAGATCCGCTCGCGATCCTCGGCGAGATGAGCGACGGGGCGCGCAAAGCCGCCGCGGGGATCAGTTCCGCGGGGGACTTCGTGGTCGAGCCCGACCGGGCCGCGGCAATCGCACTCGCGGTCCACCGCGCGCGGGCCGGTGACGCCGTCGTCATCGCCGGCAAGGGGCACGAGACCGGTCAGGACATCGCCGGCGTCGTTCACCCGTTTGATGATCGTGAGGTGCTGCGCGCCGCCATGTCCGCTGCCGGGTCCACGCTGGGGAATCCGGTGAGCGGCGCATGATCGGCTTGCGTTTGAGCGATGTGGCGAATGCCGTGCACGGGGCCGTCGTGCCGCCGGAAGCCGCCGACAAGGTCGCCACCGGACTGGTGATCGACTCGCGGCTGGTCGAGCCCGGCCTCCTGTTCGCTGCCCTGCCGGGAGAGCACACCGACGGGCACGATCACGCGGCCGGTGCGATTGCTGCCGGTGCCCTCGCCATCCTGGGCACCCGTCCCGCGTCCGAGCCCGCGATCGTGGTGGCGGATGTCGCCGCGGCCATGGGTGCACTCGCGGCGCATGCGCTGCGCCAGATCCCGCAGGTGCGCGTGATCGGGCTGACCGGATCGTCCGGCAAGACGAGCACCAAGGATCTCGTCGCCGCGCTGCTGGAGCCCGCAGGCCCCACGATCGCGCCCCCCGGCTCCTACAACAACGATCTCGGAGTTCCGTTGACGGCGCTCCGCGCTGACGCGTCGACCCGCTTCCTGGTACTGGAGATGGGGGCGCGCGGACGCGGTCACATCGCCCGGTTGTGCGCGATGGCGCCGCCGTCGATCGGCGTGGTGCTCAATGTCGGCAGCGCGCACCTCGGCGAGTTCGGCAGCCGGCAGGCCATCGCGGAGAGCAAGGGCGAGTTGGCCGAGGCCGCAGGTGATGTCGCCGTGCTGAACGCCGACGACCCGCTGGTGCTGGCGATGGCCTCGCGCACTCGCGCCCGCGTCGTCACCTTCGGCGAGAGCCCTGACGCCCAGGTCCGGGCGGAGGACGTCGACCTCGACCCCGAGGGTCGGGCGGGCTTCACGCTCGTCACCCCGCAGGGACGTGCCCGTACCCGTACCCGGCTGGCCCTCGTCGGCGCCCATCAGGTCAGCAATGCGCTGGCAGCGGCGGCGGTCGCGGTGGAATGCGGACGGACACCATCGCAGGTGGCGCAGGACCTGGCGACGGCCGGCCCGCGGTCACGCTGGCGGATGGAAGTGGCGACCACATCCTCGGGCCTGACGGTGGTCAACGACGCCTACAACGCCAACCCCGAGTCCATGCGCGCAGCTCTGAAATCCCTTGCCCTGATGGGGAAACCGGCGTCCGGGCGCGACGCACGGCGCACCATTGCCGTGCTCGGGCCGATGTACGAACTGGGCCCGACGACCGTCGACGAGCACGACGCCCTCGGCCGCCTCGCGGTGCGTCTCGGCGTCGACAAGGTCGTGGTGGTCGGTGCGGACGCCGCGGCCATCCACACCGGCGCGCGTCTCGAGGGCGCGCGCGAGGAGCCGGTGCTCGCCGCCGACGTGACAGCGGCGCTCGCGGTGCTCCGCGACGAGATCAGCCCGGATCAGGCGGCAAACACGGTCGTCTTGGTGAAGGCGAGCCGCGCGGCCGGCCTGGAACGCGTAGCCGCTGCCCTGCTGACCGGGGCCCCGGAGCACGCGGCGTGAAGAGCGTCCTCATCGCGGCCTCGGTCGCCCTTTTCATCTCGCTGGTCGGCACCCCTCAGGCGATCCGGCTGTTCACCCGCCGGGGCTATGGCCAGGAGATCCGCGAGGACGGACCGCAGAGCCACCTGACCAAGCGCGGCACGCCGACCATGGGCGGGGCGGTGATCATCATCGCCACCCTGGCCGGGTACGGCGTCGCCCACCTCTCGACCATGCGCGGCTTCACCGCCAGCGGACTGCTGATCCTGATGGTCATGGCGGGCCTCGGAATCGTCGGTCTCGCCGATGACTACATCAAGATCCGGCGGCAGCGAAACCTCGGGCTCTCGGCCCGTACCAAGTTCATCGGACAGCTCGCCGTCGCGCTCGCGTTCGGACTCCTGGCCGTGCGTTTCCGCAACCCTCAGGGTTACCTGCCCGGCTCTACCGAGCTCTCTTGGGTACGCGACATCGACTTCTCGGTGGGCACGATCGGCTTCCCGATCCTGGCCTGGCTCATGATCTCCGCGACGTCCAACGCGGTGAACCTGACCGACGGCCTCGACGGGCTCGCCGCCGGCACCAGCGCGATGGTCTTCGGCGCGTACGTCATCATCTCGTTCTGGCAGTTCGGCAACGAGTGCGGTGACGGCGGAAACGCCGCATCCTGCTATGTCGCCCGAGATCCGCTCGACGTGGCGATAGTCGCCGCCGCGGCGATGGGCGCCTGTTTCGGTTTCCTGTGGTGGAACGCGAGCCCCGCCCGGATCTTCATGGGCGACACCGGGTCGCTCGCGCTCGGCGGCGCCTTCGCCGCCATGGCCATCGTGACGCGTACCGAACTGCTCCTGGTCATCCTCGGCGGCCTGTTCGTACTGGAGACCGTCTCGGTCATCCTGCAGGTCGCGTCGTTCAAGCTGACCGGCAGACGCGTGTTCAACATGGCGCCGATCCATCACCATTTCGAACTCGCCGGCTGGCCGGAGACGACCGTCATCATCAGGTTCTGGATCATCGGCGGCCTGACCGTCGCCCTTGGCCTCGGGTTGTTCTACGCCGAGTTCCTCTCCCACGGCTCGCTGCACTGACCCCGGGTTTGGCGCCGATTAATCCCCTCTGCACGTGGGGGCGTGCGAAGGGGATTAATCGGCGCCGACCACGGGGGAGGCGAGATCCGGGACACGCTGTCCGACACGCGGCAAAGATCCCCACTTCACGGGCTCTGACCGGGGACGATGCCCGGGCGGCAGGCGCACCGTTCTGCCCTGAGCGTGCACGGGAGGCTTTGTGGCGGCACTGGACACTCCAGGGACCCCTGGCGTCCGGCGCACCCGCACGCCCCGGCCGCCAGGCGCGCGGCCCCAGCGGCCGGCCCGAAGTGCGCCCGAGCCGCAGGCCTCCACCGACAGCCAGCGGGTACCGCTGCTGGCCCGGCCGATGGCGTCGTACTACCTGATCGCTTCGGCGAGCGCCTTGCTGCTGGGTCTCGGCCTGGTCATGGTGCTGTCGGCCTCGAGCGTCACCTCATACGCGACGTCCGGTTCCTCGTTCTCGGTCTTCATCAAGCAGCTGATGTGGGTGGCGATCGGAGTCCCCGCGCTGCTGCTCGCCAACCGGATGTCGATCCGAGTGCTGCGGATGCTCGCGTATCCGCTTCTGCTCACGGGCATCGGCGGGTTGTTTCTCGTGCTGGTGCCGGGCATCGGGGTGTCGGCTTACGGGGCGACCCGCTGGATCGGTGTGGGCTCGTTCACGCTGCAGCCGAGCGAGCTCGCCAAGCTGGGGCTCGCGCTGTGGGGCGCGGATCTGCTGGTGCGCAAGAAGCGGCGGCTACGCGAGTGGCGCCACCTGCTCATCCCGCTGCTGCCGGTCGCGACCCTGCTCGCCATGCTCGTCATGCTCGAGCCCGACCTCGGCACCACCCTGGTCATCGTCACGATCCTGATGACCCTGCTGTGGGTGGTCGGCTCCCCGGCACGGCTGTTCGCCGGCCTGCTCTCGGTGATCGGCATGCTCGTCACCTATCTCGCGGTGGCCGAGCCTTACCGGCTGGCCCGGCTGGCGTCGTTCGCCGACCCGTTCAAGGACTCCCAGGACACCGGATGGCAGGCCGTGCAGGGTTTGTACGCGCTGGCCTCCGGCGGGTGGTGGGGCGTCGGCCTCGGCGCCAGCCGGGAGAAGTGGTCCTACCTCCCCAACGCCCACACCGACTTCATCCTCGCGGTCATCGGCGAGGAGCTCGGCCTCGTCGGCACCCTGCTCGTCGTCGTGCTCTTCTGCGTCCTGGCGTACGGAGGAATCCGGGTCGCCCAGCGTTCGTCGGATCAGTTCGGACGCCTCGCCGCCGCAGCGATTACCGCGTGGCTCGTCGGTCAGGCGCTGATCAACATGGGCGCGGTGGTCGGTCTGCTGCCGATCACCGGCATCCCGCTGCCGCTGATCTCGTTCGGCGGCTCATCGCTGCTGCTGACCATGTTCGCCATCGGGATTTTGCTGGCCCTTGCCAAGACCGAGCCGGCCGCGGCACAGGTCATCGCCGCCCGCGCGGCCAGTCGCTCGGCGCTCCGCTCGGTCGGACGCACACCGCGTTTCGCCTTCCTCAGCATCGGGCGAGGGCGCGGCCGAAAGACCACGAACACGCGCAAGAGCAAGGGTCAGAGGGGCGCAGCGGCGAAGCCGACCCGCACGACGAGGGCCCGCGCCGGCGCCGGTGCTCGCAGCGGCGGGAGCAGCAGTCGCGCCTCCGTCCGGCAGGCCCGCGGCGGCGCAGCACGCTCCGCCCGCACTCGCGGCACGCGCTTGGGTGGCCTCCCGCGGGGCGCCGGATCCACGCGTTCGCGTCGCCGGATACCCAACCGCTGACGTGACCGGTGGCGCCCGCGATCCGGTAGCCGATGCCGATTTGCCGCGCAGCGTCGTGATCGCCGGCGGCGGTTCGGCCGGGCACGTCGAGCCCGCGCTCGCCGTTGCTGACGCGCTTCGCGCGGCCAAGCCCGCGATGGTGATCACGCTGCTCGGCACCGAGGAAGGCCTGGAGACCCGCCTCGTTCCCGCGCGCGGCTATCCGCTGCGGGTGATCCCACGCGTTCCGCTTCCGAGGCGTTTGACGCCCTCACTGCTGACCGTCCCTTTCCGGGCGGCCGGTGCCGTTCGCGCGGCGCGCCGGGTGCTTGATGAGGTGGACGCCGACGTGCTCGTGGGGGTCGGGGGATACGTCGCCTTCCCCGCGTACCTCGCGGCGCGCTGGCGCCGCTGCGGCATCGTCGTTCACGAGGCGAACCCGCTGCCCGGGATCGCCAATCGGGTAGGGGCGCGGCTGACGCGTCACGTCGCCATCAGCGTTCCCGGCACCTCCCTGCCCCACGCGGTGCTCACCGGCACCCCGCTCCGGACCTCGTTGCTGGCGCTCGATCGTGCGGGCGGTCGCCTCGCCGCTCGGGAAGCGTTCGGGCTGGATCCCGGACGTCCAACGCTGCTCGTGTTCGGGGGATCTCAGGGCGCCCGGCGCATCAATGCAGCCGCCGTCGCCGCCGCTCGCCACCTGACCGACGCCGGGATCCAGGTGCTGCACGCTGCCGGTGCCGCCGGCGCGGCCGATGTGCGGGCCGCCCTTCCCGGCGAACTCGAGGCGCCGTATGTGGTGCTGCCCTACATCGACGACATGCCGGCGGCGTACTCGGCGGCCGACGTCGCACTCTGCCGCTCGGGCGCGATGACGTGCGCCGAACTCAGTGCCGTCGGCCTGCCCGCGATATTCGTGCCGCTGCCGATCGGCAACGGCGAGCAGCGCATCAACGCCGAGCACGCGGTGCTGGCCGGCCTGGCCGAGATGGTCGCGGACGATGAGCTCACCGGGGCATGGGTCCAGACCCGCGTTCCTGCGCTCTTCGCCGAGCCCGGCCGGTTGGAGCGGATGAGTGCCGCTGCGGTGACCTCGCGCCACCGGGATGCCGGCGCCGCGCTGGTCGCGATGGTTGCTGACGCACATCGAGAGGCCGCTCATCGGAAAGCCGGTGGCCGCGAGCGTCCCGACTCGTGACCGGAGCGCGGACAATGGGACAGGTGCCCGCCGATCTGCCCCCCGAGCTTGCTCGCGTCCACCTGATCGGCATGGGCGGCGCCGGCATGAGCGGCATCGCCCGCCTGCTGCTGGCCCGCGGCGGCATCGTCAGCGGCAGTGACGCCCGTGACAGCCGCGTGCTCGCGGCCCTTCGTCAGGTCGGGGCCACCGTCTTCGTCGGCCATGACGCGGCCCATCTCGGGGCGGTAGGCGGCGGTCCGGAGCCGGCCACCGTCGTCACCTCGACCGCTATCCGGGCCACCAATCCCGAGCTCGTCGAGGCTCACCGTCTCGGCCTGAGCGTGCTTCCCAGGGCGGCGGCTCTGGCCGCGCTGATGAAGGGTCGCAAGGGCGTCGCGATCGCCGGAACGCACGGCAAGACGACCACCACCTCGATGCTCACGGTGGCGCTGCAGGACGCCGGGTTGCACCCCTCGTTCGCCATCGGCGGTGATCTTTCCGAGCCGGGCAGCAACGCGCACGCCGGCAGCGGAGACATCTTCGTGGCCGAGGCCGACGAGAGCGACGGCTCCTTCCTGCTGCTCGCGCCGTACGGCGCCATCGTCACGAACGTCGAGCCTGATCATCTCGACCATTACGCCGATGCGGCCGCTGTCGACCGAGCCTTCGATCGATTCCTCGAACGCATCGATCCGGCGGGATTTCTGGTCGCGTGCCTGGACGATCCGGGCGCCGCGCGGCTGCTTCCGCTCGCCAGATCCCGTGGGGTACGAGCGGTTTCCTACGGCACGGCCGCCGATGCCGACGTGAGGATCGACAAGCTGCGTACCGGCGATGGCGGCGCCGGGGTCAGCTACCAGGCGGTCTCGCGGGGGCGCCGGCTGGGTGAGGTGACGCTGCAGGTGCCAGGCGCCCACAACGCGCGGAACTCGGCAGCAGTACTCGCTGCCGGCCTGCAACTGGGTGTGCCGGCGCCGAACCTGTTGCACGGGCTTGCCGGCTACCCGGGCGTGCGCCGGCGTTTCGAGCTCAAGGGCCGGGCGCAAGGCGTCACTGTGATCGACGATTACGGCCACCATCCGACGGAGGTCGCTGCCACGCTGTCGGCGGCCCGGCCAGTGGCGGGAACGGGCCGGCTGCTCGTTGCCTTCCAGCCGCATCGCTACAGCCGCACGGCCGCCTTCGGCAGGGAGTTCGGCGAGGCACTCGGCCTGGCGGACGTGATCGTCGTGATGGACGTCTATCCCGCGGGGGAGGACCCGATCCCCGGGATCAGCGGGCAAACCATCGTCGACGCGGTGCCGCCGCCGGTGGACCGCGTGGTCTACGAACCCACCTGGGCCCGCGTTCCGGCATTGCTGGCGGCCCTCGCCCGGCCGGGCGATCTCTTGCTGACAATGGGCGCCGGGGACGTCACTCTGCTCGGACCAGAGGTCCTTCGCGAACTCACCGAAGCCTGACTGAAGCCTGACCGAGACGTCGAGGGTGAACTCCGCATCGAGGGTCGGTGCAGTGACAGCTATGGAGACGGCCGCGCAACCTGATCTTCCCTCTTTTTCGTCCCGTGGGGAGCGGTCCGCGTCAAGACGGACAGTCGCAATTGTTCTGACGATGGGCGATTTTTGGGGGCCGCATGGCGTCAAAAGGAGGCACTACCGCGGACCCCACGCAGGTTCTGTTGCGACACGCCGTAACACTGGCGGACAGAGTCGATGGCTGGGCTAGTCTGCGCCCAGACCGAAGCCATACCGCCTGGTAACCGTCAACTTAACGGTGAGGGTTGAGGGTTCAAGTCGACCGCTCGAGGCCCACTCGCTCGTTTCCGCCATGGAGGACCGCCGTATGCCTGCCCCTCAGAACTACCTCGCCGTCATCAAGGTCGTCGGTATCGGCGGGGGCGGGGTCAATGCCGTCAATCGAATGATTGACGTGGGGCTCAAGGGCGTCGAGTTCATCGCCATCAATACCGACGCCCAGGCGCTTTTGATGAGCGACGCCGACGTCAAGCTCGACGTCGGCCGCGAGCTGACCCGTGGCCTCGGTGCCGGAGCGAACCCCGACGTCGGCCGGCAGGCCGCCGAGGATCACCGCGAGGAGATCGAAGAGGTGCTGAAGGGCGCCGACATGGTCTTCGTGACCGCAGGTGAAGGCGGTGGCACGGGCACCGGCGGGGCGCCGGTCGTCGCCAATGTCGCCCGCTCGGGCGGAGCGCTCACCATCGGCGTCGTGACCCGGCCGTTCACCTTCGAAGGACGGCGCCGCGCCAACCAATCCGACGACGGCATCGACGCGCTGCGCGCCGAGGTCGACACCCTGATCGTCATCCCGAACGACCGGCTGCTCTCGACCGCCGAGCATCACGTCAGCGTCATGGACGCCTTCAAGAGCGCGGACCAGGTGCTGCTGCAGGGCGTGCAGGGCATCACCGATCTCATCACCACCCCGGGTCTGATCAACCTCGACTTCGCTGACGTCAAAGCGGTGATGACCCAAGCGGGCAGCGCGCTCATGGGTATCGGTCGCGCTCGCGGCGAAGACCGGGCAGAAGTAGCGGCGCAGCAGGCGATTTCGAGCCCGCTGCTCGAGGCGAGCATGGACGGCGCGCAGGGCGTGCTGCTGAACATCTCGGGTGGTTCCGACCTCGGCCTGTTCGAGATCAACGCGGCTGCCGAACTCGTCGCGGAGGCGGCCCACCCCGAGGCCAACATCATTTTCGGTGCCGTCATCGACGACGCGCTGGGCGATGAGGTCCGGGTCACCGTCATCGCCGCCGGCTTCGACGCTCCTGCAGAGCGCCGCACGAAGGGCTACGGCAATGTCGGTCGCCGGGCTCCGGGTGCGCCGGGCTCGCCGACGGATCCGCGGATCGTCGACCTTCGCGAGGAGCCGGCGCGCGTAGCGGCCCCGGCGGGTGCGGAATCCGCGACCCGGGTGACCGAGCGTCCGAACGTCAAGCCGGCCCCGGTTCGTCCCGCGGCGGCCGCTACTGGCTCGGGCGGCGCACCCGCGCCCTCCACTGCTGCGCCGACCTCGCCGCCGGGTTCGACCCGTCCGGCGAGCCGGCCGGCGTCCGAGTCGCCGCGCTCCGAGCCTCGGCGTCCGGTCGTGTTCGACGACCTCGACGTCCCCGACTTCCTGAAGTAGGCCGGCTGAACTCGTGGCGGTCTGGTTCACCAACCGCCGGGGCGGCGTCAGCGAGCCGCCGTACGCCGAACTGAACCTCGGCCTGCACGTGGGCGACGATCCCGACGCAGTGGCCGAGAACCGTCGCCGGCTCGACGCGGTGACGGGTGGGCGTCCTGTCGTCTGGATGGATCAGGTGCACGGCCGGCGGGTCGCCGTCGTCGACGGTCCATACGACGGCGCCGTGCCGGAAACCGACGCTCTCGTCACGGCCAGGCCGGATCTCGTGCTGGCGGTGCTCGTCGCCGATTGCGTTCCCGTGATGCTGCGCGGCCCGGTGAGTGAAGGCCCCACGTCAGGCACGACTGTCGTGGCGGCCGCACACGCGGGACGGCGTGGTCTGCAACTCGGTGTAGTCGAGGCAGTGGTGAGCCGGATGAGTTCGATGGGTGTGCAGCCGAAGGCCATCGTCGCCGAACTCGGCCCCGCGGTGTGCGGCAAGTGCTACGAGGTCCCGGCTTCGATGCGTGACGAGGTGGCGGCGGTGGCCCCGGCCGCCCGTACGACCGCGCGCTCCGGGCGGCCGGCCCTCGATCTGCGTGCCGGACTCGTCCAGCAGTTGCACGCCCTCGGGGTCAGCAGGGTGACGGTCGATTCGACGTGCACCTTCGAATCGCCCCAGCATTTCAGTCACCGGCGAGATCAGCGCACCGGGCGAACCGCCGGCCTCATCGTGATCGACAGCTGAGCCGGCGGCTGAAATATTGTCCGATTCCCGTCGCGGCGAGCTCATCCGCCGGCGCACCGCACTTCTGCAACGGGTCGCTGATGCGGCAGCCGCTGCCGGCCGCCGGCCCGAGGAGCTGACGGTCATCACCGTCACGAAGTCCTTCCCCGCCAGTGACGTCGCGCTCCTGCAAGAAATGCAGGTGCTGGACATCGGCGAGAACCGGGCGCAGGAGCTCGCGTCAAAAATCGCGCAGCTGCAAGGGATCCAGCCGCCGCTTCGCTGGCACTTCATCGGCCAGTTGCAGGGCAATAAGGCCTCGCTGGTCGGCCGGGAGTGCTTCGCCCTGCACACGCTTGATCGACAGGCGCTCTTGGCCCCGCTCGATCGCGCGGCCGTTCGCGCCGGCCGCCGGCTAGAGGTCTTCGTGCAACTCAGCCTCGACGGCGACCCTCACCGCGGCGGCATCGCCGAGGCGCAGATCGGCCCGCTTGCCGATGCCGTCGCCGGGTGTGGCGGGCTGCGGCTGGCCGGGTTGATGGCGGTGCCGCCGCTCGGCGCCGAGCCTCGACCGGCGTTCGCGCGGGTGCGCGCCGCCAGCGAGCGCTTGCGGATCACCCATCCCGGTGCGACCGCGTTGTCGGCGGGGATGTCGGCTGATCTTGAAGCTGCAGTGATCGAAGGGGCGACACACCTACGTGTCGGTACCGATTTGATGGGGTCCCGGGCTTAAAGTTCTGCCCATGGGAATGGGCCGCAGGGCGATGGTCTACCTCGGGCTTGCTGAGGAAGACGAGGGCTACGTCGACGACGAGTACGAGGCCGAGGAGCCCGTTCGCGAGCCGGTGGCCGCGCGACCGGCCCGCCGGGCAGAGCAGCGGGAGATTCGTGAGGTGCGCGAGACCCGTGAGCGCGAGGTCCGCGTTCCCGAGGTGAGCACCGGGCGTCGGGCCCGGCACGAGGCCCGCGGGGATCTGGCTGTCGAGCCGATCCGGGGAAGCGTCGCACCGCGGCTCGCCGAACCCGTCGCGCACGAGTCGGCCGACTCGACTCCCTCCTACCAGATCACCACGCTGCAGCCGCGTAGCTACAACGAAGCGCGCCAGATCGGCGAGGCGTTCCGCGAGCACATCCCGGTGATCATGAATCTCACCGACATGTCCGACGAGGATGCCAAGCGTCTCGTCGATTTCGCGGCCGGCCTGATCTTCGGTCTTCGCGGGAGTATCGAAAAGGTCACGAACAAGGTCTTCCTGCTGTCCCCAAGTAGTGTTGCGGTGAGCGCGGAGGACAAGCGTCGGATCGTTGCGGGCGGTTTCTACAACCAGTCCTGACGGTCTCGGAGCGAGGCTGCAGGAGGCGTTATTCACGCGGTTGGGGTTGTTCTCGTCACCCTGCTGTGGATCTTTGCCGCCATGCTTATCGGCCGGGCCATCATCAGCTGGGTCATGTTGCTGGCCCGCAATTTCCGGCCGACCGGTCCGCTGATCGTCCTGTTCGAAATCATCTACACCGTCACGGATCCGCCCCTGCGTTTGCTCGGCCGGATCATCCCGCCTTTGCGAATCGGTGGCTTCGCACTTGACCTGGGCTTTATCCTGCTGTTCATCCTCGTCCAGGTCGCGATTCAATACGCAGGGCAGCTGTAACCCCTGCGTTCGTGGCCCCGCCAAGGCAGGGGTAGTTTTTGACATCTTTGTGACGCGTGTGATGGGGGAGCTGCCATGCCGCTGACACCTCAAGAGGTGGCCAGCAAAGTTTTCGGTCCGACCCGGATGCGTCGTGGGTACGACGAGAACGAGGTCGACGCTTTCCTGGACCAGGTGGAGGCGGAGCTCACGAGGCTGACTACGGACAACGAACGCCTCCGTCAAGAGCTCGAGCAGGCACGCAAGGGCATCGCCCCGAGTCCGGCAGCTGAAGCAGCCCCGGTCGTGGCCCCCGACCTCGTCAAGGTGCCGGAAGCGGCCCCCGCCGCTCCCGTCGCCGAGCCGGAGCCGGCCACGGTGGCCGCGGCGGTGGAGCCTGCGACGGCGGTGACCCCGCCCGATGACACCGCCATGGAGCAGCGCGTCACCCGGATGCTGGTGCTCGCGCAGCAGACCGCCGATGCCGCCGTCCTCGAAGCGCAGACCGACGCCGACCGGACCAGGGGCGCCGCCCGGGTTGAAGCCGAGCGGGTGCTGTCGGAGGCCCGCTCGCGGGCAGCCGAGGAGATCGGCTCGCTCGAGCGGAACAAGGCCGGTCTGGAGACCGAAATCGAGGGGCTCGAGACGTTCGAGCGCGAGTACCGCCAGCGGCTGCGCGCCTACCTCGAGATGCAGCTGCACGACTTGGAGACCGGGAAGTCCGGTCCGCCGGCAGTCGAGGGCCGGCATCCCGGCGAGCTGGGGGGAGCAAGCTCCGGCGAGGGCAGCCAGAACGGCGGCGAGAGCGCCGTTTCCGGCACGGGATTGGCCGATCCGCCCGGCTTTGGCACTGTTTGGTCTCCTGATAACTCGGGAAGCCATGAGGGAGACCCGCTCGTCGCGGCTCCAGCCGATCAGGAGGCGCCCGGTGGGGGTTCGCCGTTTGACACGGGCTCTGAGGGGCACCATGACGGGGGCTGAGCTGCGCCCCTAATCACGGATCGATCTGATTAGGCGTGGCCCCGCCGTCGTCGTCGGGACGCAGAGACAAGGGTGTGCGGGCTTGATCGTCATCAGCGGGGCGCTCGTCCTCGTGGCCGCCGTACTGCTGGTGCTGGGGATCATCTCCAGCATCACGCTGGTCTACGCCGCCATCGGGCTTTCGATCGTGTCAGCGGTCTTCCTGCTGGTCGGCGTCTTCCAGCGGCCGGCGCCGGCAAGTGAGCCCCGCGAGTCCGAGAGCGAAGGCACGCGTCGCCAGGCCTCACAGCGTGACGCCGATGAGGGCGACGAGGCTGACTCGCCGCCGCTGACCAGAAAGTCAGTCAGCGTCTCCAAGCCTGCTGAGGCCACGCACGACGAGCCGCCCGCCGAGCCGGCCCACGAGCCCGTCGATCACATCGACCTGGTCGACGCCGACGAGATCTCGGCAGATTTCCCGTTGGAGAAGTCCAACGCCGACTTCGAAGCGCGGTCCGGCGCGACCGGAGCCGACGTGCTGGTGATCTCGGGACGCCCGCGGTATCACGTCGGCGGCTGCGAGTACGTCGAGGGCAATGACGACTCCGAGCCGCTGGAGATCAACGAGGCTCGCGAGCTCGGGTTCACCCCCTGCGGGGCCTGCCGGCCCAACGAGACCCTCGCCCGCAGCGCCGCCGGCAAGGAGCACGCCGCGCATCCGAAGCCGAGCCCGGTGAGTGTCAGCCAACCGGCCACTGCAAGCTATGAGCCCGCGCCGGTTGCCGTCGCGGCAGCCGCTCCCGTCGCCGATGCTCAGCAGAACCACGTCGCCGCTGCCGCCCCGCAGCAGGCGGCGCCGGTCGCCCCGGTATCCGCGCCGCCGCCGGTCAGCGAACCGGTCGCGTTCTCGCCGCCGCCCGCCGCTGTCGAACCCGTCGCTGAGCCGATCACCGCTGCCCCTCCTGTGGCGACCACACCTCCAGTCGCGCCGCCCCCGCCCGCTGCGGCCGAGCGTGCGACCGCTCCGCAGGTCGCGGCGCCCGTTGCAGAACCACCTGTTGCCGAACCTCCTGTTACTGGGCCGCCAGCCGCCGAACCGCCTGCGACCGGACGCGCCGGCCGGGCCGCGCGCACCGTGCTCGCGCTCGCGTCGACCAAGGAATACCACCGCCCCGATTGCGAGATGCTGACCGGCGCCCAGGCCGAAGAGATCACCAAGGTGGCCGCCATCCGGCAGGGCTACCTGGCCTGCGGGATCTGCAAGCCCTGAGGTTCGCGGCGCGCTACTCCCCGGCGGCGCGCAGCCAGACGGTGAGGCCGAGTCCCTCGTCGTGGTGCGGTGCGATCGCCACGGGCGGCTTGCCCTCTTTGAAGCTGGTCGCGAGCACCTCGCCGGCGACGAGCCCGGCGTGTTCACGAATCGCCTCAGCGAGTACGCCCGCGTCCGCACCTTCGGCCTGCCACCACAGCTCGATGCGATCGCTGACGTCGAGTCCCGATTGCTTGCGGGCCTCCTGTACCCGCCGGACGACGTCGCGAGCCAGCCCGGCGCGTCGCAACTCGTCCGTCAGGGTGAGATCCAACGCGACGGACGCTCCCGATTCGCTGACGACGGCCCAACCCGCCTGCGGTGTCTCGGTGACGATCAGCTCCTCGGGGGAGAGCTCGATCGCCTCGCCGTCGACCTCGATCGTGAGCCTGCCGTCGACCGGCTTGCCGGCCTGCGCCACAGCGGCGGCGATCTGCTTGGTGCGCGAGCCGAACCGCTTGCCCAGCGCCCGGAAATTGGGCTTCACGGCGACGTCGACCAGATCGCTGTCGAGCGCCTCGAGGGCGAGGACGTTCAGCTCCTCGGCCACCTCGTGGACCAGATCGGCAGCCAGCTGACGCAGCAGCCCGCTAGGCACCCCGGCGCGTGCGAGCGGCTGGCGGGTGCCGAGCTTCGCGCTCGCCCGGGCGGCCCGTCCGAGTTCGACGAGCCTGCGCACCAGGACCATCTGCCGGGAGAGCTGCTCATCGATCGCCGAGGCGTCGGCGACCGGCCAGGCCGCCAGGTGCACGGAATCCGGCGCCTGCGGGACGGCGAGCTGCGGCCAGAGCCAGTCGGTGAGGAACGGGGTGAGCGGTGCCATCAGCCGGGTGACCGTCTGCAGGCATTCGTGCAGCGTGGCGAGCGCGGCCGGATCACCCGCCCAGAAGCGGCGCCGGGAGCGGCGGACGTACCAGTTCGACAGGTCGTCGAGGAACGACGCGATCCGCTTGCCGGCCCGCGCGGAATCGAAGTCCTCCAGCGCCGCGTCGACCTCGGTGACGGTGGCGGCGAGCTCGCTGCGTGCCCACCGGTCCAGGACATGCGGCGGACCCTCCGGCGGTGCATCGCCGGGGCGCCAATCACTGGTACTCGCGTACAGCAGGAAGAACGACGCGGTGTTGTAGTACGTCAGCAGCACTTTGCGGACGACTTCTTCGACGTTCTCGTGGCCGACCCGGCGGTCCATCCACGGCGAGCCGCCAGCAAGCATGAGCCAGCGCACGGCGTCGGCGCCGTGGCGGTCGAAGAGCTCGAACGGGTCGAGCACGTTGCCCAGGTGTTTGCTCATCTTGCGGCCCTCGCCGTCGAGCAGCAGCCCGAGGCAGAGCACGGTCTCGTAGGAGGACTTGTCGAACACGAGCGTGCCGATCGCCATCAGCGTGTAGAACCAGCCGCGCGTCTGGTCGATCGCCTCGCAGATGTACTGCGCCGGGTAGCTCGCCTCGAACTCGGCGAGCTGCTGGTGCGGCGCCCCCCACTGAGCAAACGGCATGGCGCCGGAGTCATACCAGACGTCGATGACCTCGGGCACGCGGCGCATCTGGCCGCCGCACTCGGCGCAGGCAAGCACGACGTCGTCCACGAAGGGCCGGTGTGGATCCAGCGCCGACAGGTCCTGGCCGGCTAGCTGGCCGAGCTCGGTCAGTGAACCGACGCACACCCGGTGCTGGCTCTCCTCGCCGCAGATCCAGATCGGCAGCGGCGTGCCCCAGTAGCGGTTGCGCGAGAGCGCCCAGTCGACGTTGCCGCGGAGCCACTCGCCGTAGCGGCCGTGCTTGATCCGCGCCGGATGCCAGTCCGTGGCCTCGTTCTCGGCGAGCAGCCGGTCCTTGATCGCGGTCGTGCGGATGTACCAGGACGGGAGCGCGTAGTAGAGCAGGGGAGTGTCGCAGCGCCAGCAGAGCGGGTAGCTGTGCTCGTACGGGACGTGGCTCCAGAGCACGCCGCGCCGCTCCAGCTCGGAGACCAGTACCTCATCGGCGGACTTGAAGAACATCCCGCCGACGAGCGGGACGCTCTCGTCGAAGGTGCCGTTGGCCCGGATCGGGTTGACCACGCCGAGCCCGTAGCGGCGCGCGACTTCGAGGTCCTCCGCGCCGAACGCCGGCGCCTGGTGGACCAGGCCGGTGCCGTCCTCGACGGTGACGTAGTCAGCGAGCACGATCTGGTGGGCGCCCGGGCCGAACTCGTCCTTGTCGATCAGGTCGAGGGGTCGAACGTAGGCGATGCCCTCGAGCTCGCGGCCCGGGATCGTCTGCAAGACCACTGCATCGTCGCCGGCGATCGCCGGGACCAGTGGCTGGGCGACGAGTACCGGTCGCTGGCCGGCCACCTCGATCACCGAGTACGTCACGCCCGGATGGACGGCGACGGCGGTGTTGGAGACCAGGGTCCACGGCGTCGTCGTCCAGACCAGCAGGTCATACGGCTGGCCGACGGCCGGGAAGCGCACGTAGACGCTGGGATCGACGACGTCGGTATAGCCCATCGCGACCTCGTGGTCGCTCAAGGCGGTCTGGCAGCGCGGGCAGTACGGGGCGACCCGGTTGTCCTGCACCAGCAGGCCCTTGTCCCAGATCGTCTTCAGGCTCCACCAGACGGACTCGATATAGCTGGTGTCCATCGTCCGGTAGGCCCCGGCCAGGTCGGTCCAGTAGCCCATCCGCTCGGTGAGCCGCTCGAACTCATCGACATGGCGCAGCACCGACTCGCGGCACTTCTCGTTGAACGCGGCGACCCCGTAGGCCTCGATGTCCTGCTTGCCGTTGAAGCCGAGCTCCTTCTCGATGGCGAGCTCGACCGGCAGGCCATGGCAGTCCCAGCCGGCGCGGCGCGGGACGTGGTAGCCCTTCATCGTCTTGAAGCGCGGGAAGAGGTCCTTGAAGACGCGGGCCTCGACGTGATGGGCGCCGGGCTTGCCGTTCGCGGTCGGCGGGCCCTCGTAGAAGACCCAGCTCGCACCGTCCGCTGTCTGCGCCATGGAACGGTCGAAGACGGACGTCTGGTGCCAGCGCGCGAGCACCTGCGCGTCGAGTGACGGCAGGTCAGGCGGTCCACCGGGCAGCGCCCGGAAGGGCCTGGGCTGATCGCCGCGTGCAGTGGGCATGTGGTGCTCCTTCGTCGGTACTCCCGGCGAAGGGACGAGGCCGCTTCTTGCCGGCCCCGCGGTACCACCCTTCTTGACGCGCCGCGACCGGCACGCGCCCACTCACTCACTGACTCACGTGGGCCGGTTCTACCGCGGGAGGATCCCCGCCTCTTCCGGCAGCTCAGGGGTGATCTTCACGCCGGGCCGGCCCCGGGCTCACACCATCCCCGGATCGCTCGTGGCTGCTTCCGGCGCTACTCGTCCCCGTCAGGGCCGCTTTCCGCGCTGGCTGTGAGAATACGCGGGCTGTCCAGTCCCGCCCGCTCACGACAAGCGCACCTAGACTGCGGGCGTGGCCGAGCCGAGAGAACGCAGCGCGTTCGACACCGGCAATCCGGCTGCGCCCACCTCCGAATCCGATCAGCAATCTCAGTCGGGGTCCCAGGATGCCGATTCGACAGGTGTGCCCCCCGTCCTGACAAAGTCCGAGCCTGCCGGTGACGAATCTGACGCGACGCCCGCCTCCACACCGGCGGCTGCGCCGCGCCGCCGCCTCCCGCTGCTGGTGGTCGTCGCCGCGGTGGTGCTGATTGCTGACGTGGTCAGCAAGCAGCTGGTCGTTGCTCACCTGAGCAACCGGCTGCCGCTCAACGTGATCCCGTCGGTGCTCGATCTGGAGCTCACGCGTAACCCCGGGGCGGCTTTCGGTTTCGCGGCCGGCGCGACGGTCATCTTCTCCGTCGTCGCAGTCGCGGTGGTCATCTTCATCGCCCGGGCGTCGCGGCGCCTCGCGTCAGCAGGATGGGCCTGGGCGCTCGGGCTCTTGCTCGGCGGCGCCCTCGGCAATCTCGGGGACCGGCTCTTCCGCGCGCCCGGCCCGCTGCGCGGCCATGTCGTCGACTGGATCCACCTGCACCACTGGCCGGTCTTCAACCTCGCTGATTCCGCCATCGTGATCGGCGGCATCCTCGCGGTGCTGCTCTCGATGCGCGGGATCCGCCTCGACGGCCAGCACGTCAACGTGCAATCCTCCCGCGCGGAGTCCTCGAGCGAGAAGTGAGCCGCCCGTGACGCGCTACGGCCCGCAGTTTCGGCCCCGACGTCACGTTTCTCGGCGTCGATCGCGTCGACCTGGACGATCCGGAGGCGCTCGCCGCCGCCGATGTCGTGATCGTCGGGGCGCCGTTCGACGGCGGCACGTCGCACCGTCCGGGCACCCGCTTCGGACCCATGGCGATCCGGACGACCGACTACCTTCCCCACGACGGGCCCCGGCCCTCACTGGCTTTGCGCACCGATGGGTTACGCGACCTGAAGGTGGTCGATGCCGGCGACGTGGAGATGTTCGCCGGCGACATCGAACGGGCGCTCGGCGCGCTGGAGTCGGCTGTCCAGGCGGTGGCCGCTGCTGGAGCGATGCCGCTGGTACTGGGCGGCGACCATTCGATTGCGCTGCCTGACGCCACCGGCGTGGCCAACGTGCTCGGCCACGGCCGGGTCTCGATGATCCACTTCGACGCGCATGCCGACACCGGTGACATCGAATTCGGCTCGCTCTGGGGTCACGGCCAGCCGATGCGCCGGCTCATCGAGTCGGGTGCGCTGCGCGGCGACCGGTTCTTGCAGGTGGGGCTTCGCGGCTACTGGCCGGGCCCGGAGACGCTGGAGTGGATGGCCCGCCAGGGCATGCGTTCGTATGAGATGACCGAGATCGGCGTGCGGGGGCTCGACGCGTGCCTGGCCGAAGCCTCGGCCATCGCGACCGACGACTGCGATGGCGTTTTCCTGTCGATCGACATCGACGTCTGCGACCCGGGCCACGCGCCTGGGACCGGCACCCCGGAGCCCGGCGGCCTGACCGCACGCGAGCTGCTCGACGCGGTCCGCGGGCTCGCGTACTCACTGCCGGTGGTGGGGGTCGACATCGTGGAGGTATCGCCGCCCTACGACACGGCCGACATCACCGCTGCGCTGGCGAACCGGGTGGCGCTCGAGGTGCTCTCGGCGACGGCCCGCAAGCGGCGCGACGCGGCCGGGGGCACCCCGTGGGATCCGGCCCAGCCACTGCTCGACGGTCGCCTCCCATGATCAACGCTGCCATGATCATGGTTAAGGCATGATCAACGGGCTCATTTCAAGATCATGGCAGCGTTGATCTTGAGGGTCCGGTGCGTGCCCGTAGGCTGGTCAGGTGGCTGCGGAGCGTTCGCTGGCCGTCCCCGACGGCCTGGACGGCATGCGGCTGGACGCTGTTGTCGCCCGGATCTTCGGCCTTTCGCGGGCTGCCGCGGCAAGCCTGGTCGAGGCCGGTGACGCGAGCCTCGACGGATCGCCGGCGAGCAAGTCGGCGCGGGTGAGTGCCGGTGCGATGCTCGACGTCCGGCTTCCTGATCCGCCGGTGGCGCGGCGCGAATTCGAGACGACACCGGTGCGTGTGCCCGGCCTGCGCGTCGTCTTCGAGGACGCCGACATCATCGTGGTCGACAAGCCCGTAGGAGTCGCTGCACATCCGAGCCCCGGATGGGAAGGCCCGACGGTGACGGCGGGCCTCGCCGCGGCCGGCCATCGCGTCGCGACCAGCGGCGCCGCCGAGCGTCAGGGCATCGTGCACCGCCTCGACGTCGGGACCTCGGGGTTGATGGTCGTCGCGAAGAGCGAGATCGCGTACTCCCGCCTGAAGGAGGCGTTCCGCGATCGGGAGGTCGACAAGCGTTACCGGGCGCTGGTGCAGGGCCATCCCGATCCGTCGCGCGGCACGATCGACGCCCCCATCGGACGCCATCCGGGAGCTGACTACAAGTTCGCCGTGGTCGCCGGTGGCCGCGACAGCGTCACGCACTACGAGACGATCGAGGCATTCCGGGCCGCGAGCCTGCTCGGAATCCGGCTGGAGACCGGGCGTACCCACCAGATCCGGGTGCACATGGCCGCGGTCCGCCACCCGTGTGTCGGCGACCTGACGTACGGCGCCGATCCGACGCTCGCCGCCCGGCTGGGGCTGACCCGGCAATGGCTGCACGCCGCCGAACTGTCGTTCATGCATCCGACCGAAGGCAGGCCGGTGCACTTCAGCAGTCCTGACCCGGCCGACCTCGCACACGCGTTGCAGGTGCTGGAGGACGAGTCATGAGCGACGGGGTGCGCGCCCGCATCACCGCTGATCCCGCTGTACTCGCTGAGGCGTCGAAGCTGCGGCATCGCGTGTTCGTGCTGGAGCAAGGGGTCGACGCGGAGCTCGAGTTCGATGGCCGCGACGGCGACGCGACCCACGTCGTGCTCGAGGATGCCGGCACGCTCATCGGCACCGCCCGGATCTTCGATACGGGCAGCGAGGCCGTCGTCGGGCGGGTCGCGGTCGAGGCTGACCGGCGGGGTCAGGGCTTGGGCGTGATCGTGATGGCAGCCGCCGAACGCTGGGCCGGGGATGCCGGGCTGCCCACCGTCGAACTCCACGCCCAGCAGGCCGTCGTCGGGTTCTATGAACGACTCGGCTACAAGGGTGTCGGGGAGCCGTACGAGGAAGCCGGTATCCCGCACCAGACGATGCGCAAGCAACTGCTGCCGGGCCTGCGCCCGGTGACCGATGCCGACAGCGCCGGGCTGATCGAGCTCATCGGGGGAGTGTGGGCGGACTACCCGTCGATCGTTCTCGACATCGACGGTGAGGAGCCGTGGCTGCGCGCACCAGCGGCGGCTTACCCCTCGGACGGGAGCCGCGGCGAGCTCTGGGTGGTCCCGCTCCCGGATGCAGACGGCTTGCTGGCGTGCGCCGGATGGCGGCCGCATGCCGGCGGTGTCGAGCTCAAATCCCTTTACGTGGCAGCGAAATCCCGCCGACAGGGATGGGGCTCGCGGCTCGTGCACTTCGTCGAGCGCCGGGCCGGCTGTCAGTTCAGCCGGGAGCGCGTGAAGGCGTGGAGCGACAGCCGCTTCACCGACTCCCACCAGCTCTACGCGCGGCTGGGCTACCGGTGGACGGGTGCGACGCGGGACTTGCACGACAAGTCCGCCACCGTCGAGCTCGAGTTCGTGGGGACTCCCGAAGGGGGCGGCGCCTCATGATCCGGCTCATCCTGAACGTCCTCTGGCTGGTGCTTGCCGGCCTGTGGCTGGCGATCGGCTACTTTTTCGTGGGCCTGCTGATGTGCCTGCTGATCATCACGATCCCGTTCGGCATCGCGTCATTCCGGCTGGCGGCGTACGTGCTCTGGCCCTTCGGCCGCACGGTGGTGCCGCGCCGGGGAGCGGGGGCCGCGTCGTTCGTCGGCAACGTCATCTGGTTCATCTTCGGTGGCCTGTGGCTGGCCGCCAGCCACATCGTCTCGGGCCTGCTGCTCTGCCTGACGATCATCGGAATCCCTTTCGGGATCGCCAATTTCAAGCTCGCCTTTGTCGCTGTAGCCCCACTGGGCAAGGAGATCGTCCGCTCCAGCGACCCGCGCGCCATGGGCTACGCCACCATCTGACCCGCCCCTCCCGCCCCGCCCCACCGCGCCGCCGAACTGGGTACGCGGGGTTATCGCGCCTCATAACCCCGCGTTCTCAGAAGAAGGAGGTGCGGCGGGTGGGTTGTGGCGGCCCGGGCGCACAGTGGACGCGTGTCCCCTGACCCGCTGCCTGGATTGATCGCCGCGTACGCCGCCCGGATACACCGTGCGGCGTCGGGCCATCACGTGCTGTCGCCGCTCGGGGCGTGGCTGCTGCTGGCACTGGTCGGGCCGGCGGCGCAGGGCGGCCAACGCGAGGAACTCGAGACGGTGCTTGGCACCGACGTCGACACCGCCGCTGGCCACGCCCGCTCGCTCCTCGCGGAGCCGCACCCCGCGGTGAGCGCCGCGACGGCGTACTGGCAGCGCCCCTCCGTCGCGACGCCCGCGCTCGACGCCTGGACGCGCTCATTGCCTGGCGCCACCGAGCGCGGCGACATCCCGAGCCACGCTGAGGCCGATGCGTGGGCTGCCCACGTGACCCATGAACTCATCCGTTCGTTTCCCGTGGAGATCACCGACGAGACCGTGCTCCTCCTGGCCAACGCGCTCGCGACCCGCATCAGCTGGAGCGTTCCGTTCACGCTGACCAACGCCGCTGATCTTGGAACGGCGTGGGGACCGGGCGTCCACCAGGTCCTGCGTTCTGCGGCGACGCATCGGGCCTTCGTCGCCGACACTGCCGCGGCCGGGCGCGTCGGCGTTCACCTGGCCGGCAGCGAGGACGGTCTCGACGTCTACTCAGTGGTGGCCGGCGAAGGCGTGCCGGCTGGATCGGTTCTTGCAGCCGCCTACGAGGTCGCCCAGCACGAGCGTCCGCTAGCGCTGCACGCTTTGCCACTCGGGGACGGGCACGCCTGGCGGCTCAGCGAGCGCGAAGAGATGGTGAAGGACCTCTCCGGTCGCGAGGAGACCAGCTACGCGCTAGTCCCCGCCTGGCACGCCGAGACGCGACTGGACTTGCTCAACGCTTCAGGGCTCGGCTTCGGCCCAGCCGTCGAGGCCCTGTATCTGCTGCTGCGCCCGGATGAATACGAAGCGGACGCCGTCCAGAGCGCCGTCGCGTCCTATACCCGGGAGGGTTTCGAAGCGGCCGCCGTCACCGCCATCGGATATCGGCGGGTGAGCGCTCCCGCGCGCAGGCCAGGTACGGTCCGCGCCCTCGAGGTGCGGTTCACCCGTCCGTACGCCGTCGTGGCAGTTACCCGCTCAGCGAAGCCGGCGCTGTGGTTCGGCCTGCCGGTGTTCAGCGCGTGGGTCGAGCGCGCCGACGACGCGACGTGAGCCACGGTCACCAGCTGCTGTGCAGCGGCCGGCCCTCGGCGTAGCCGGCCGAGCCCTGGATGCCGACGACGGCGTTCTCGTACAGCTGCTCGAGGGTGCGGGCGCCCGCGTATGTGCAGGCGCTGCGCAGCCCGGCGACGATCGTGTCGAGCAGGTCCTCGACTCCCGGGCGGGCCGGGTCGAGGTACATGCGCCCGGTCGAGATGCCCTCCTCGAACAGGGCCTTGCGGGCGCGCTCGAAAGGGGTGTCGTCGGCGCTGCGCACCCGCACTGCGCGGGCCGACGCCATGCCGTAATTCTCCTTGTACAGCCGGCCATCCGGGGCCCGCTGAACGTCGCCCGGCGACTCGTGGGTGCCCGCGAGCCAGGAGCCGATCATCACGTTCGACGCGCCCGCGGCGATGGCGAGCGCGACATCGCGCGGGTGGCGGATGCCGCCGTCAGCCCAGACGTGACGCCCGAGCCGCCGCGCTTCCGCCGAACACTCGAGCACGGCAGAAAACTGCGGCCGCCCCACACCGGTCATCATCCGCGTCGTGCACATGGCGCCCGGGCCGACCCCGACCTTCAGGATGTCGGCTCCGGCAGCGACCAGATCGCGTACGCCCTCGGCTGTGACGACGTTCCCGGCGACGATCGGCACCGACGGATCGAGCGCGCGCACGCTCCGCAGGGCGTCGATCATCCGCTCCTGATGGCCATGGGCGGTGTCGAGCACGAGCACGTCGACGCCCGCTTCGAGCAGTCCCTTGGCTCGCGTCTCGACGTCGCCGCTGACGCCGGTGGCCGCAGCAACCCGGAGCCGGCCGCCGGCGTCGACCGCCGGCGCGTAGAGCCCGGAGCGCAGCGCCCCTTCGCGGCTGAGGATGCCGACCAGCCGTCCGGCGGAGTCGACGACCGGGGCGAGGCGATGGCGTCCGTCCTGCAGTCGATCGAACGCGGCGCGCGGATCGACGGTGTCGGGCAGCGTCAGCAAATCGCGCGACATCACCTCGCGGACCTGGGTGAAGCGGTCTACCCCGAGGCAGTCCGCTTCCGTGACGACCCCGACCGGACGTCCGTCCTCGATCACGACGACCGCACCGTGGGCGCGCTTGGGCAGCAGCCCGAGCGCCTCGCCGACGGTGTCGTTGCGGCCGAGGGTGATCGCCGTGTCGAACAGGACGTGGCGGCTCTTGACGAAGCTGATGACGTCGGAGACCACGTCGATGGGGATGTCCTGGGGGATGACGGCGACCGCGCCGCGGCGGGCGACGGTCTCCGCCATGCGGCGCCCGGCGACCGAGGTCATGTTGGCCACGACCACGGGAATCGTCGAGCCCGAGCCGTCGGATGTGCAGGTGTCGACCTCGAGCCGCGACGTGATCGCCGAGCGGTGAGGCAGCAGGAAGACGTCGTCGTAGGTCAGCTCGTACGGAGCGGGTGTGAGCAGTCGCACGTGGGTCCATGGTGCCCTACTCCGAGGGCGGCTGCCAGTCCCTTCCCGGAGCCGCTCGCTGTGACACGCCCGCCCACCTGAAGGCGCGCCGCAGGCGTCGTTTTTTGTCGGCGCGAGGTGCTAAACCTGAACCTTGCATCGAAGGGGTTTGCGGGGGCTAGCGGGGACGGAAAGGCGGTCTGCGGTATGACGAGCGAGGGGCCCGCGGCTGGGGGATCAGCGTCGCGGGACGATTCGTTCGTCCACCTCCACGTGCACACCGAGTACTCGATGCTCGACGGTGCGGCGCGGCTGACCGACCTGTTCGAAGGATGCGAGCGGCTCGGCATGCCGGCTCTGGCGATGACCGATCACGGCAACCTCTACGGCGCGTTCGATTTCGCCGGTAAGGCAGCCAAGGCCGGCATCAAGCCGATCATCGGCACCGAGGCCTACATCGCCCCCGGGTCCCGCTTCGACAAGCGGCTGCCCGACGGCGGCAATGCCAAGACCGACAAGTACAGCCACATGACGCTGTGGGCGGCCGACCCCGACGGTTACGCCAATTTGATCAAGCTCTCCAGCCTGGCGAGCCTGGAGGGCTACTACTACAAGCCCCGGATGGACCGCGAGCTGCTCTCGCGCTATGCCGGCGGGATCATCGGCACGACCGGCTGCCCGGGCGGCGAGGTGAGCCAGGCGCTGGAGCGCGGCGATTACGCGCTCGCGAAGGCGACGGCGGGGGAGTACGCGGAGATCTTCGGCCGCGGCAATTTCTACGTCGAGCTGATGCAGCACGGCATCGACATCGAGCGGCGCACCTTCCCCCAGCTCGTCCAGATCGCGAAGGAGCTCGATCTCCCGCTCGTCGCCACCAACGATCTGCACTACACCCAGCAGGCCGACCACACGGCCCACGAGGTGCTGCTGTGCGTGCAGACGGGCGCGACCCTCGCCGATCCAACTCGTTTCAAGTTCGAAGCCACCGAGTTCTACCTGAAGTCCCCGGCCGAGATGCGCGCGACCTTCGCCGAGCTCCCTGAGGCCTGCGACAACACGCTTGTGATCGCCGAGCGGATCCAGCCGCCCTCGTTCGCACCCAAGCAGCTTTTGCCGCAATTCCCTTGCCCGGAAGGCGAATCCGAGGAGAGCTGGTTTCGCAAGGAGGTCGCGCGCGGGGTCGCCCAGCGCTATCCCCGTGGCGCTACGGAGGCCCAGCAGGCGCAGGTGGATTACGAGGTCGGGGTCATCCTCCAGATGGGTTTCCCGGCCTACTTCCTCGTCGTCGCCGACCTGGTGCGCTACGCGAAGACCGCGGGCATCCGCGTCGGGCCCGGCCGGGGCAGCGCCGCCGGCAGCATGGTGTCGTACGTGCTCGGCATCACCGAGCTCGATCCGCTGCAATTCGGGCTGATCTTCGAGCGCTTCCTGAACCCCGATCGCATCTCCATGCCTGACATCGACATGGACTTCGACGAGCGCCGGCGCACCGACATGATTCGTTACGCCACCGAGCGTTACGGCGATGACAAGGTCGCGCAGATCATCACCTACGGCACGATCAAGGCCAAGGCCGCGATCAAGGATTCCTCACGCGTCCTCGGCTACCCGTACGCGATGGGTGACAAGATCACCAAGGCATTCCCCGCCGCTGTCATGGGCCGCGAGATGGCGCTGGCCGATTGCTTCGATCCGTCCTCCAAGCGCTACAGCGAGGCGGGCGAGCTGCGCGCGCTGGCGGCCTCCGAGCCCGACGTCGCCAAGGTGCTCGAGACGGCGCGCGGCCTTGAGGGGCTGAAGCGCCAGGTCGGTGTCCACGCGGCCGGCGTCGTCATGTGCCGCGATCCGCTGACCGACCATGTGCCGGTCTGGCGGCGCGATGCCGACGGCGCGATCATCACCCAGTTCGACATGGGCGCGGTCGAGAGTCTCGGCCTGCTGAAGATGGACTTCCTCGGCCTGCGCAACCTGACGGTGCTTGACGATTGCCTGGGCCACATCGAGTCCAATCGCGGCGAGACCCTCGTGCTCGAGGAGCTGACCCTCGACGATCCCGAGGCCTACGCGCTGCTGGGGCGCGGCGACAGTCTCGGCGTCTTCCAGCTGGACGGCGGGCCGATGCGCTCGCTGCTGCGGGCCATGAAGCCGACGTCGTTCGACGACATCTCGGCCCTCATCGCGCTGTACCGGCCGGGTCCGATGGGCGCGAATGCGCACAACGACTACGCCGACCGCAAGAACGGGCGTAAGCCGGTCGAGCCGATCCACCCCGAGCTCGCCGAGGCCCTCGCCGACATCCTCGACGAGACCCATGGCTTGATCGTCTACCAGGAGCAGGTCATGGCCATCGCCCAGCGGGTGGCCGGCTACACGCTCGGCGCCGCCGATCTGCTGCGCCGCGCGATGGGCAAGAAGAAGCGCGAGATCCTTGACAAGGAGTACATCCCCTTCAGCGACGGGATGAAGGCGCAGGGCTTCGGCGACAACGCGATCAAGACGCTCTGGGACATCCTGGTCCCGTTCTCGGACTACGCCTTCAACAAGGCCCACAGCGCCGGCTATGGGCTGGTGTCGTACTGGACCGCCTTCCTGAAGGCCAACTATCCGGCCGAGTACATGGCGGCGCTGCTCACGAGCGTGCGTGACGACAAGGACAAGACTGCCATCTACCTGCAGGAGTGCCGGCGGATGGGGCTCAAGGTGCTCCCGCCCGACGTCAACGATTCCGACCGTGACTTCACCCCGCGCGGCACCGACATCCGCTTCGGGCTCGGCGCGATCCGCAACGTCGGGGCGAATGTCGTCGACTCGCTAGTGCGTACCCGCAAGGCCAAGGGCCGCTTCGGCGACTTCGCCGACTTCCTGCGCAAGGTCGAGCCGGTCGCGTGCAACAAGCGCACGGTCGAGTCGCTGATCAAGGCCGGCGCGTTCGACTCGCTCGGCCACCCGCGCCGCGGGCTGGTGCAGATCCACGCCGAGGTCATCGACGCGTGCCTGGAGGTCAAGCGCGCCGAAGCGGCGGGCCAGTTCTCGCTGTTCGGCGGGCTCGGCATGGAAGATCCCGAAGCCAGCGGGCAAGAGGCCGATGCGGCGCTCGAGACCACGATCCCCAATGGGGAGTGGGAGAAGAAGCTCCTGCTCGCCTACGAGCGGGAGATGCTCGGGCTCTACGTGAGCGACCATCCACTGCTGGGCGTCGAGCACATCATCGCGGCCGGCTCGGATGCCACCGTTGCCGATCTCTCGGAGTCGTGTGACGACGGGCAGATCGTGACCGTCGGCGGCATCGTTGCCACCATCACCCGCAAAGTCACCAAGACCGGCAATCCGTGGGCCGTGGTGCAGCTCGAAGACCTCGACGGCGGGGTCGAGACCCTGTTCTTCCCGCAGACCTATGCGGCCGTCTCACACCAGCTCATCGAAGACGAGGTCGTGCTGGTCAAGGCCCGCGTCGACAAGCGCGAGGAGATGCCGCGGCTGATCGCGATGGAGCTGATCGTCCCCGACCTGACCCAGGGTCCGCGCGGCCCGCTCACGGTGTCGCTGGCCGCCGCGCGCTGCGTGCCGGATCTCGTCACCCGGCTGAAGGGCGTGCTCTCGACGCATCCCGGCACCACGGAGGTGCGCCTGCAGTTGCTCGGCCCGGCTCGGGTCACCACTTTGCGGCTCGACGACGGGCTGCGGGTCAGCGTGTCGACCAGTCTTGTGGCGGACCTCAAAGAGTTGCTGGGTGCCGGTTGCGTCTCTGGATGAGAGGCTGAACCCATGCGCCTGGCCATGGGAACCAAAGAGGTGCTCGACGCCGAGGGCTTGGTGCGTACGTACGTCAGCCCCGGATTGCGCGGGCTGCGTTACGCCTACCCGTACTACGACGGGCTGATCACCAACGACGATCCGGCCACCCTGTGCACGGGTGATCTGCTGGCACCGACCCTGCTCGGAGTCAATCTCAGCCTCGACCGCATGCACACGCTCACGGCTCTGCTCCCGCTGCTGCAGCGCGGTCTCGACGCGCTGTCGCCGGTCGATCTGGTCGAGGCTGACGAGGAGACGTGTGACCTGGTTGCCGCGCTGTATGACCCGCTCGATGACCCGAGCGCCCTCGACCGTGACGTGCGCGGATCGCTGCTGGCGAAGGTGCTGCACCGAAAGCGTCCCGGGCTGGTCCCGCTGTTCGACAGCAAGGTCCAGATGTTCTACCAGAACGAGGCGTGCGTCCCGCCGGCCCCGAAGAACGGTCGCACGGTCCGCGAGTACATGGGCCTGCTGGTGCGCGCCATCCGCCAGGATCTGCGTGACAACGCCGACGAGTTCGCCGCGCTCGCCCGGCTCGTCCCCGAGGACTGCCCGCCCCTCACCCCGCTGCGGGTGCTCGACATCGTTGTCTGGACCAGCAGCCTGGTCTGAGCCGCCGGTGTCATCAGCAGCGTCGCTTGATCCCGGGCGAGGCACATGATGAGCTGCGACACTGGGCCGGTGGACCGGCCGCTCGCGTATGAGGTGCGCGGACTCGTCCGTACGTTCCCTTCGGGACGCGGCAGGGCCGCCAAGACCGGTAAGCCCGCAGCGGTCCTCGCCAACGATCACATCGATCTCGACATCGCGGCAGGAACGGTCTTCGGCCTGCTCGGCCCCAATGGCGCAGGCAAGACCACCCTGGTGCGCCAGCTGGTCGGACTGCTCCGCTCCGACGAGGGCACCATCCGGCTGCTCGGCGCCCCGCTGGACTCCCGCGCCAGCGCCTGCGTCGGCTACCTGCCGCAGGACGAGGCGGCCCTCGCCGACCTCACGGTGAGCCTGGCCATCGAATCCACCGGACGGCTGCGGGGCCTCGGCTCGTCGGTCGCCCAGGCCACCCGTGACGCCCTGATCGAGGAGCTTGGATTGGCGCCCCTAGCCGGCCGGGTGATCGGCCAGCTGTCGGGAGGGGAGCGCCGGCTGGCGGCATTCGGGGCGGCGCTGGCCGGGCCGCGGCCGATCCTGGTGCTCGACGAGCCGACGACCGGTCTGGATCCGCAGGCCCGCCGGGCAGTGTGGAGCGCGCTGGAGCGCCGCCGCGCAGACGCCGGGACGACGATCCTGCTGGTCACCCACAACGTGCTGGAAGCGGAATCGGTTCTTGACCGCGTCGCGGTGCTCGACGCCGGCCGGGTGATCGCCTGCGATACCCCCGGACGACTGAAGGCGCAGGTCAGCGACGAGGTGCGGCTCGATCTGGTGTGGCGCGCCGAACCGCCCGGCGGCGATCCGGTGGTCGCCGCTCTCGCGGCCCGGGCGAGCGTCACGGGGCGGCGCTGGAGCGTTCACCTGCCGGTCGCCCAGGCGCGGGAGGCCCTCGGCAGCCTGACGTCAGGGCCCGCCTTCGCCGCGCTCGACGACTTCACCCTCGCCACCCCGACGCTGGAAGACGTCTACCTCGCGCTCGGCGGCCGGGCACGCGACCTGGAGCGCGTGTGACCCAGCTACTGCCGGGCGCCGCTTCGCGTGCCGTGACCGCCGATGCTGCGCCCGCGCCGGGGCCGGGGATGTGGGCGGCCATGGCGACTGTCTATCGCCAGCAACTCGCGCGGGGACGAGTCGCGCGGGTGCCGCTGCTGTTCGTCGCGGCGTTCCAGTCGATCGGGCTGCTCCTGCTGCTGCGCGGGGTCGTCGA
>DATAVO010000046.1:0-6488 GCA_036267695.1 Frankiaceae bacterium | reverse complement strand
TCGGAGCGCAGGAAGGCCACCGCGTAATACGAGGGGTTCGTGACGATCGAGGCGAAGGGATCGGCCTTGATGACGGCGCCGAGCTGCTTGTGGGTACGCGCCATCACCTCGATCTTCAGGCCGAGTTCTGACGCGATCGCTTGGGACACGCGGGTTTCGGCCTTGCTGGCGGAGTCCGATGTGGTGACGACGGCGTTGCCACTGTTGAGGATCGTCTTGACGTCCTCGTAGCCGAGGCCCGCGAGTAGCGACTTGAGGTCGCTCATGGGGATCTTGTTGTTGCCGCCGACGTTGATCCCGCGCAGGAGCAGTGCCAGCCTCAAGCCGCTTGCCACTCTCCGCGCGGCGCCGGGCCGGCTGCTGCGAGGGCGTCCGTCTCCGCGTCGCTGAACAGCCGCGAGCGGGTGAGGAACCGGAAGCCTTCCGGCGCTTCCAGGCTGAACCCGGCGCCGCGTCCGGGCACGACGTCGATCGTGAGATGCGTGTGCGACCAGTACTCGAACTGCTGGCCGCCGATGTAGACCGGCACCGGCGCCTGGGGCGGGCCGACCAGGCCGAGGAACACGTCGCGGTCGCCGATCATGAACTCGTCGCGGCCGTAGCACATGGGGGCGGAGCCGTCGCAGCAGCCGCCGGATTGATGGAGGAGCAGTGGGCCGTGCCGGTCGGTCAGCGTCGCCAGCAGCTCGACGGCTGCCGGAGTGGCGGCGACCCGGGCTACCGCGGAACCCGGCGTCGCACCGGCGAGCTCTGGAATGAGCTCGCCGGTCACGTCGTCGGGGCGTAGCACGGGCTCACTGGCGGACGCCAGCGCTGCCTCGTCGCGACCCACTGCTTCCTCCTTCTAATGGCCTGCCAGGAACTCTAGAACTGGATGCGCTCTAGAAGAAGCCCATGGGCTTGGGTGAGTAGCTGACCAGGAGGTTCTTGGTCTGCTGGTAGTGGTCGAGCATCATCTTGTGGTTCTCGCGGCCGACGCCGGACTGCTTGTAGCCACCGAACGCCGCGTGCGCCGGGTAGAGGTGGTAGCAGTTCGTCCAGACGCGTCCGGCCTTGATGTCACGGCCGGCGCGGTAGGCGGTGCTGCCGTCTCGGCTCCAGACACCGGCGCCGAGGCCGTAGAGGGTGTCGTTGGCCTTGGCGATGCCGTCGTCGTAGCCGTCGAAACTCGTGACGGCGACCACCGGGCCGAAGATCTCCTCCTGGAAGACCCGCATGTTGTTCTGGCCCTCGAAGATCGTCGGGTGGACGTAGTAGCCGCCGGACAGGTCGCCGCCGAGGTCGGCACGCTCACCGCCGGTGATGATCTTGGCGCCCTCCTTACGGCCGATGTCGAAGTAGGACAGGATCTTTTCGAGCTGGTCGTTGCTGGCCTGGGCGCCGATCATGGTGTCGGTGTCGAGCGGGTCGCCCTGTTTGACGGCCTTGGTGCGGATGACGGCCGAGGACAGGAAGTCGTCGTAGATCGAGCGGTCGATCAGCGAGCGGCTCGGGCAGGTGCAGACCTCGCCCTGGTTCAGCGCGAACATCGTGAAGCCTTCCAGGCACTTGTCCTGGAAGTCGTCGTTGGCGTCCATGATGTCTTTGAAGAAGATGTTCGGGCTCTTGCCTCCGAGCTCCAGCGTGACCGGGATGAGGTTCTGGCTCGCGTACTGCATGATCAGCCGGCCGGTCGTGGTCTCACCGGTGAAAGCGATCTTCGCGATGCGGGCAGAGCTCGCGAGCGGCTTGCCGGCCTCGGCGCCGAAGCCCTGCACGATGTTCAGCACGCCCGGCGGCAGCAGGTCCTTGACCAGGTCGTACCAGATGCAGATCGACGCCGGAGTCTGCTCGGCGGGCTTGAGGACGATCGCGTTGCCGGCCGCGAGCGCCGGGGCCAGCTTCCAGACGGCCATCAGGATCGGGAAGTTCCACGGGATGATCTGGCCGACGACGCCGAGAGGCTCGTGGTAGTGGTAGGCGACCGTGTCCTCGTCGATCTCCGACAGCGAGCCTTCCTGCGCGCGGATGGCGCCCGCGAAGTAGCGGAAGTGGTCGATCGCGAGCGGGATGTCGGCGGCCAGCGTCTCGCGGACCGGCTTGCCGTTGTCCCAGGTCTCCGCCACCGCGAGGAGTTCGAGGTTCTCCTCCATGCGGTCGGCGATCTTGTTGAGGATGACCGCACGGTCGGCGGCGCTCGTCTTGCCCCAGGCCGGAGCCGCCTTGTGCGCCGCGTCGAGCGCGAGCTCGATGTCTTCGGCGGTCGAGCGGGCGACCTCGCAGAAGACCTGACCGGTGACGGGCGAGGGGTTCTCGAAGTACTGGCCCTTGACCGGTGCGACGTACTCCCCGCCGATGATGTTGTCGTAGCGGCTGGCGTAGCTCATGACGGATCCTGGCTGACCAGGACGGGCGAAGACTGGCACGTGGTGCTCCTTTGCGACTCGCGGGTATGCGGACGCTAGGAGACGGAGGGTTGCAACGGCGTTGCAGTGCAGGTCAGGTGCGCATCTCCGCGTCGAGCAGCCGGGCGTGAACCCCCGCTCGCTGGCCACGTCCGGAGCCTTGCGGCAGGCAGGCATGCAGCACGCGCCAGGCGTCGAGGTCGTCACGGCCGGCGGCGGACTCGGTCCAGCCGGCGAGCAGCTCGGGGTCGGGGTGGCGCAGGAGCGCGTCACGGACTTCGGCGTGCAGTTCGCGGCGCATGCGGACGACCGAGGGTGCGTTCGAACGCGGCAGGATCGGACCCGAGTATGCGTGCAGCGCAGCGCGGTGCGCCCCGCGGTCGAGCAGCTGGCGGACCCGTCCCGCGTCAGTGGTGATCTTGCCGGCAAGCCGGTACGGACGCGACTGGATCCGCTCGAGGCCGACGATGCGCCGCAGCCGGGAGAGCTCGGCGCGCACGGTCACCGGATCGAGCGGGCGCTCGTCGAGGCGTACGGCGATCTCGTCAGCAGAGAGCCCCTGCGGCTCGGCGGCCAGGATCAGCAGCAGCTCGCCGTGGCGCGGGCTGACGGCGACGGCGTCGCTGCAGAGCGTCAGTCGGGCTTCGTCGCGGCCGAGGACGTCGAGCTGCAGGCCGGTCGTGATGCCCAGGGGCGGCAGGGGCGGCGCGGTGCCGTCGGCGAAGCGCAGTCGCAGCTCGGCTTCGACGGCGGCGGCGGTCGCCTGCACCAGCGCCAGCATGGTCGGCTGGGCGGCGCGCTCGTCACCGGTGACGTCGATGACGCCGAGTGGTTGGCCCATCGGGCTGTAGACCGGGACGGCCGAGCAGCTCCAGCGCTGCACCGCCTGCTGGAAATGCTCGGCGGCGGAGATGCGGGAGGCCTTGCTCGTCGCGAGTGCGACGCCCGGAGCATTGGTGCCGGCGTGCGCCTCATCCCATTGCGCGCCCTCGACGAAGTGCATCCCCTCGGCCTGGCGGCGCAGCTTGGCCTGGCCCTCGACCCAGAGCAACCGGCCGCTCGCGTCACCCACGGCAACGAGCAGTTCGTCCTCGAGCGCGTGGGCGACGAGCAGCTTGCGGATGACGGGCATCGCGAGCGAGAGCGGGTGGTTGTCCCGATAGCTGAGCAGCGAGTCGTCGGTCAGCTCAACGGGGGCCATCGCGCGGTCGACGACGCCGTGAGCTGCTGAGCGTCGCCACGATTGCGCGACTTCGGGCCTGATGGCGCCCGGTACGCGTCCCGTCGCCAGGAACGATTCGCGGGCAACGGCCACCGTCCGAGCCGTGGCATTTGCCGCGCGTGCCATGCGGCCTCCGATGGCCGGACGTGATGTGACCCAGACCACGGTAGTTGGCGCAGCTGTCAGGCGCCACTCACCAGGGGTCCTCCAGGCTCCGCACGCCAGATGCGTGAGGAACGCTCGCATTCCATCTCGCGGCCGATGCGGGCGGCGAGCTCGCCGCCGAGCTCGCGCTCGACCATCCAGAGCGCCATGTCCAGGCCCGACGTCACGCCGCCGCAGGTGATCAGATCGCCGTCATCGACCACCCGGGCGTCGATGAGATTGGCGCCGCTCGCCGCGAGCTCTGCGTGGGCGGCGTGGTGAGTGGTCGCGGGGCGGCCCTTGGTGAGCCCGGCGGCCGCGAGGACCATCGCGCCAGTGCACACAGAGGCTACCCACGAGCATTCCGCCGCCACCTCGCCGAGGCGCGCCGGGAGGTGGCCGTCCTGCACCTGCTGCCAGGTGCCCGTCGGCGACCGCGTCGCCCAGCCGCCGCCCGGGATGACCACGGCGTCGGGACGCCCGAGCCCGGCGTCGACTTGCAGCCGCATGCCGTGTGACGCCACGACCTCGCCCGGGCCGTCCACGCCGACAAGCGCCACGTCCCAGTCGGAGGCGTGGCTGGCGTTGCGGAAGACCTCGTACGGCAGCACCGCGTCCAACTCGTCGAACCCGTCGAACACCGTGATCTCGATACGCATGAGGTGATCCTGCGATTCGGGTGGGCCGGCGTCGAGTGGCAGATCTGCCTATCTCCGCCAGAAATCGGCCATAGAGTGCCGGGGGTGGGTGTGCATCGCGTCGTGGCCGTCGCCGTACCGGAGGTCGTCGCGTTCGATCTGTCGATACCGGCGCAGGTCTTCGGCCATCGTGACGAGCGGGAGCGCTACAGCTTCACGGTCTGCTCACTGCAGGCCGGTCCGGTGCCGACGACAACGGCCGGCTTCTCGGTGAACGCGTCGGCATCGCTGGCGGCGCTGCGCCGGGCTGACACGGTCATCGTCCCCGGGTTCATGACACTCGATGGGTTGCCGCCGGCGTTGGGTGCTTCGCTTCGGGCGGCTTACCGCCGCGGCGCGCGGATCGTGTCGATCTGCACCGGGGCGTTCGCACTCGCCGAGGCAGGCCTGCTCGACGGGCGCCCGGCGACGACCCACTGGCGCGACGCCGCCGACCTGGCGCGGGCGTACCCGGCGGTCGACGTCCAGCCCGACGTGCTCTACATCGACGACGGCCAGGTGCTGACGAGTGCCGGGGTGGCGGCGGGCATCGACCTGTGCCTGTACATCGTCCGGGCCGACCATGGCGCCGAGGCTGCCACTCGGATCGCACGGCGGATGGTGGTCGCGCCGCATCGCGACGGCGGCCAGGCGCAGTTCATCGATCGGCCGATCACCGCGGGCACGCAGACTGAATTGGCCGGGGTCTGCACCTGGGTCCTGAGCCATCTCGCCGAGGAGCTGACCGTGCCGGTCATGGCGCGCGAGGCGGCGTTGTCGGAGCGCACGTTTCGGCGCCGGTTCGGCGCCGAGATCGGTACGACGCCGCTGCGCTGGTTGAATGCCCAACGCGTGCATGAGGCTCGCCGGCTGCTCGAGGCGACCGACCTCTCGATCGATGAGGTTGCGGCCCGGTCAGGGCTCGGTTCGGCCGCGAACCTGCGGGCCCATCTGGCGCGCGGTGCGTCGACCACACCGACGTCCTACCGGCGGGCCTTTCGCTGACCTCCCGCTAGGCGAGCATTCCGGCGGTGGTGGCCAGCTGGCGGATGGGCCCCCACTCCAGCGCCCGCAAGAGCGTCGCGGCAGGGCAGGGCGGCGCGACGACGGTGGGGACGGTCCAGCGCGGAGCCGACAGGTTGGGCTTGGCGTCGAAGTCGAGCACCTCGGCAAAGTTGCGCGCAGCAGCGTCGCGGACGGTCAGCGGTTCGAGGCCCCAGCGCCACTCGATCATCTTCAGCACCGAGGTGTGGTCGTAGACCCCGTGCGCGACGTGGCCACGGCGGGCCAGTGGCGAAATCACCATTGCTGGCACGCGAAATCCGCGACGCGTGTTGGCCGGGTTGACGTCGGGAGCCGTACCGGGCGCGACGTGGTCGAAGAAGCCGCCTTATTCGTCGAAGTTGATGACGAGCACCGTCTTGCTCCACGCCGGACTGCTCGTGACGGCCTCGTAGACGTCGGCCAGGAAACGCTCGCCGACTCGGATGTCAGCGAGCGGATGATCGTCGCCGCTCGTGCCGGCGCCTTCGCCCTCGAAACGCGGATCGACGAAACTGACGGCCGGCAGAGCACCCGTCTTGCAGGCCTGGGCGAATGCGGTATACGGCTTGCTGATGTTGAGGTGTTTGCTGCCCCACAGTGCGATGAACGGGAGGTCCGCGTAGTAGTACCCGCCGCTGACCTTCGCGGCGGCCAGCCGGTCCCAGATCGTCGGCAGGGTGCAGGCGACCGAGGTGTTCGATTGGCGGTCGGTCTGGGCCGAGTGCATGTGGATGCGATTGGGATAAGTGGGGCCCAGCAACGAGGCGAAATACCGGTCGCACGTGGTGAACTCTTTGGCCGCATTGGCGATGAAAGGCAGGTCGTTCTCGGTGTAGTAGCCGACCGGAAAAGTGTCCGTGACGCCTGGGGTTTTCAGCCATCCGTCGCAGGCGCCGGCGTTGAACTGGCGATGGCCGCCGGTGACGGAATGGTCGGGATCCGCGAAGCCGCATCCCTGGTACTTCGTCAGGTGATACGTCGCTTGGCTCGCGCCCGTGAGATCGACGTAGCTGAGGC
>DATAVO010000045.1:0-34676 GCA_036267695.1 Frankiaceae bacterium | reverse complement strand
TCGCCAGTCTGGGAGGCAGCACCATCCGCCACATCTCGGCATGCACGTGATGCAGGAAGACGATCTTGGGGCCACGGGCCCACAGCGGCGAGAAGAACGGCATGCCGTTCCAGATCTCCACCAGACCGTCGCGAGGGCCGGTACGTCCGATCGCCCCGGAGAGTGCGGTCCGCGGAAAGACCGTGTAGCGGCCGGCCTTGCGCACGACGGAGTACCCGTGGCGCTTGCCGTAGGCACGCTGGCCCGGGGCGGCGGCGGTGCGCATCGTCACGTCGAGCCCGGCCTGTGCCCAGGCCTGGGCGACCTTGTCGGCGTGGACCTCGCTGCCACCTGCCTCGGGGTCGGCCAGATCGCGCCAGGCGAGCAGATGGATGCGGGTCAGCCCGGAGGCTTCGACCAATGCTTGCAGCGAGGGATCTGCCACGATTTCGTCCGGCTCGGCGGGCGTGCCGGGTGCTGCGAAGGCCGCCGGCACCAGGTCAGTCACAAGCTCCTCGGGGGTCTTATTGCCAGGCCGCTGGCACTGCACCTCCGCGGCTGCCCGAGGCTATCCCACAGACCTTGAACGACTGCGGGGACGCGCGGTGTGAAGTACAAGAGCCCCTGTAGCGACGGCAACCACCGCTTGACCGACGAGGTCGACGCGCGCCGTCGCCACCAGCGCACCGTGAGCGTTCACCAGCAGGATGACCGTCAGCGCGGCGCCGACCGCCAGCACGAGCAGCACGATGGGGCGCCCGGCCGCGAGCAGATAGTGGGTGAACAGCACGGTCGCTGCGAGCAGCGTCATGGCGAGTGCGAGCATCAGAAAGGCGGGGGCGGCCGCGGTCAGGCGGGGCCCGAAGGCGATGCGCAGCACCTGGCTCGGGGCCGCGCCGGCCAGCGCGATGAGGATGACAGCGGGGACGGCAATGACGGCCAGCACGACACCCAGCTGGCGTAGGGCGTGCTCCCCGGCGTGGCGTCGCGACGCCGTCTCCGGCAGCAGGAAGCCGGCGAGCACGAACGCGGCGAGCACCAGCGGCTTGCAGGCGACGGAGATCGGCGCGTAGCTGCCGGCGTTTCCGGGTGCTGCGCGGCCGAGCAGCACGACGTCGAAGTTCTGCAGGATGGCCAGCAGGGCCAGCGCGATCAGCGCGCTCAGCAGATCGGTCGCCAGCGTGCGGCGCTCGCGGCGCTGCTCGATGGTGGTGGGCTGGGGGAGTACGACCTCGGGCTCGGCTTTTGCGGGCTCGGTCGCCACGCTGACGACGGCAGGCGGTGCGCCTTCGGCCTTGGCCGCCGCGGCCGCCTTACGGACGGCCCGCCGGTCGATGATTCCCTGCGCCGTGAGCGCGTGCGCCTCCGCCAGCAGGACGGAGAGCAGGATCGCCACCGCGGCGCCGGTGACCCCGAATCCCGCGCCGACCAGCGCGACCGTCAGCACGCCGCGGGACAGGCCCTCGACCAGCAGGTTGGCGCCCAGGGCCCGATACGCGTGAGATGCCTGGAGCAGCCCGCGCTCCAGGCACAGCACGCCCCACACGCCGCCGGCGATCAGCGTCTCGGAAAGGCCACCCGGACCGGGAAGCGAGAGCTGGCCGGACAGGGGTCCGCGGATGGCAATAGCGATGACGGCCCAGATCACGACGAGTACGAGCGCGCGCCGGCGGGTGCGGTAGGCCCAACCGGGGACGCGGGCACCGTGGCCGGTGCGCTGCCAGAGGGTGATCCGCCGGACGATGCCGACGAGCAGCGCCGAGCCGGGGATCGAGAGCACGAAGAAGACCGCGACGAGCTGGTTCAGCGCGCCGTAGCCGCGGGTGGACAGCAGCCGGGCGACGAGCAGCGTGACGCCGATGTTGGCGACGTTGGCGACGAGGCCGGCGAGCGCAATCGGGCTCGCCCCGCGCACGGCGGCACGCGTGTCGGAGATGACCGGCAGGTCGCTCGCGGGGCTGGCCGGGCTGGTGGGATCGGGTTCGGCGGTCACGGGGTCGGGGTTGGCTACGGCGGGTGTACCCGTCACAGCCACCTCGCTCTCACCAGACCTCTCACCAGCAGATGGCGAAGTCGGAGCCGAAATACTCGCAGGTAAGTCTAGCTCTGCACCCGCCTCGGAGCGGCCGTCGTGACCGGGCGCGTCGCCTGAACTACTCGCGGTGTCGCTCGGCCATCTGCTCGGCCTTGACGTCGGCGTCGACCATGCGTTCCACCAGATCCTGGAAGCCGACCTCGGGACTCCACCCGAGCACGTCGCGCGCCTTGCTGGGATCCCCGACGAGCAGGTCGACCTCTGCCGGCCGGAAGAAGCGCGGGTCCTGGGTGACGTACTTGCCCCAGTCGGCGATCCCGACGCGAGCGAAGGCGACGTCGAGCAGCTCGCGAATGCTATGCGTGTTGCCGGTGGCGACGACGTAATCGTCGGGTTCCTCCTGCTGCAGCATCGCCCACATGGCCTTGACGTAATCGCCGGCGTAGCCCCAGTCGCGGCGCGCTTCGAGGTTGCCGAGCGCGAGTGTTTCCTGCAGCCCGAGCGAGATCCGGGCTACCGCGCGGGTGACCTTGCGGGTGACGAACTCGTAGCCGCGCCGCTCGCTCTCATGGTTGAACAAGATCCCGGAGCTGGCGTGGGCGCCGTAGGACTCGCGGTAGTTGACGGTCATGTAGTGACCGAAGGTCTTGGCGACGCCATACGGCGAGCGCGGGTGAAACGGCGTGGATTCGCGCTGCGGCACCTCACGCACCTTGCCGAACATCTCCGAGGACGACGCCTGGTAGAAGCGGACCCGGCTCATGTCGTTCTGGGTCGAGATGCGGATGGCCTCCAGCACGCGCAGCACGCCCATGCCGGTGATCTCGCCGGTGAGCTCGGCCTGCTTCCAGGAGAGCCCGACGAAGGAGATGGCGCCGAGGTTGTAGACCTCGTCGGGCTGGGCGATCTCCATGGCGCCGATCAGCGACGGCAGGTCGGTCAGGTCGCCCTCGAGCAGGCTGACTCCCGGGATGTAGCGCTCGACCTTTTCGATCTTAGGGTTGCTCTGGCCGCGGACCAGGCCGAAGACCTCATACCCCTTGTCCACGAGCAGTTCGCCGAGATAGAGACCGTCCTGTCCGGTGATGCCGGTGATCAGTGCGCGGGGCATCCGGCTAGCCTGCCACGGGATTCGCGGCACCCGGCGTTGAAGAGGCAGGTGCGGGCGGTGTCACGGGATCGGCGGGCGGATCGAAGCGGTGCCGAAGGCGGAGCATCGGGCGTTCGAGCACGTAGAAGGAGATCGTCGCCGCGGCGAGGGTGACCGCGATGCGGACGAGTTGGGTGGGTCCCCACGAGAGGCCGAGGCGGGCCTCGTGCAGGTAGCGGAACACCGGCCAGTGCCACAGATAGATGCCGTAGGAGATCCGTCCGAGCAACACCAGCGGACCGATCGCGAGCACCCGACCGACTGCGGACCCCGGGGCCAGCGCGAGTCCACCTATCAGCACGGCACAGACCAGCGCGAACCCGGTCAGGCCGCCCTGGTAGAGCCGCGCCGAGTTGTCATGTGCGAAGCCGAACGTGACCACGATGATCACTACCGCCACCGGCGCCAAGGCCGGCAGCCAGCGGCGGGCGCGCTCGAGCACGCCACTCGCGTAGGCGATGCCGAGGGCGGCGCCGATGAGCAGCGAGTCGGCTCGGGTGTCCGTGCCGTAGTAGATCCGGGCCTGCGAGCTGGGGCCGGACCACATCACGATCTTGAGGATGGCGGAAGTGGCCGCAAGCGCGAGGGCGACGATCATCGCGATACGCAGCGGATCGCGGCCGCGCCGCCGCGCCAGGAACATCGTGCCGATCAGAAGAGCCGGCCACACCAGGTAGAACTGTTCCTCGATCGCCAGCGACCAGGTGTGGTCGGTCAGCTGCAGGATCGGGATCCAGTGAAACGCCTGCTGCCAGTTCTGGAAGTAGAACATCGTGCCGGCGACGGCTTTCCACAGCGCGTTGCGCGCCGAGACGCCGGTGCCCACCGGGCCGATGATCAGCAGGACGGCGCACAGCAGCGCGACCGCCGGCAGCAGGCGTAGCGCCCTGCGGGCGTAGAAGCGCCGGAGGCTGACGGTCCCACGGCGCTGCCATTCCTTCACCAGCAGCACGGTGATCAGGAAGCCGGACAGGACGAAGAAGACGTCGACACCGAGGAAGCCGCCGACCGCCCAGCCGGCGCCGGTGTGAAAGGCCATGACAGCGGCGACGGCGATCGCCCGGAGCCCGTCGAGCGGGGCGAGATGAGCGAAGCGGGCGCCCTTTGCCGGGGGTGCTCCCGAGGCGGAACCGGTCGCGGCAGGCGCCGCCAGATCAGCAGAGGACACGGGCGGCTACGGGGCGCTGCCGGACTCGGTGGAGTGGGCCGGGTGGCTGGCGTCAGCCCTCGCCGAGGGGACGAGATCGGGGGAGAGGGCGTCGACCTTCATCCGCAGCAGGCCGATCTCCTCGGCGAGGGTGCGGGTCTCCTCCTCGAGCCGGCTTGCCTCCCAGGACAGATGGACCGCGACCAGCAAGAGGACGAGCACGGCCGCAAAAAGAAGCAGGTTGGGCGGGGAGTAGATGCCGAGCCGGTGCGCCGACCAGTCGAGCAGCCCAGGGAAGGCGGCAAGCGCGATGACGACGATGCTGACGCCGAGCCAGAGGATCGCGTACTTCTCGCGAAGCTGGCGCCGGCGTAGCAGCTCGACCATGACGGCAAGCACGAGCACACCGCAGACCCCGGCGATCACATGGGTACGGATCATGGCTGCTCCTTCTGCTCTGTGACTCGATCCTCGTCATCGGGCGTCAGCTGCGGCCAGCGCCGGACGGCCGCGAGCATCAGTACGAGGAACGCCCGGCCAAGGTAAGCGATGGACTTCCACGCCGACTGACTCGGCGTACCGGCGTAGCGCGGGCGCATGATGACCGGCACCTGCCGGCACACGCAGCCCGAGCGGGCGGCGATGACGAGTGACTCGATGGTGTCGCCGAGGTACTCGGTCGGGTAGCTGCGGGCGAACAGCGGCAGGGCGCGTGGGCCGGTCGCGCGAAAGCCCGAGGTGGCATCGGTGAGCCTGGTCTTGGTGATCCGCGAGAGCATCCGGGCAAGGATCTTCATCGCTGCCCGGCGGGCCTTGCCGACCTTGTACGCGCCTTCGCCGGCGAACCGCGCTCCGACGATCACGTCGGCGCCGCCGCCCCCGTCAGCACCGTCGAGCGCCGCTACCAGCTGGGCGATGGCCGCCGGGTCGTGCTGGCCGTCGGCGTCGACCTGCACGACGACCCGGTAGCCGCTGCGTAGCGCGTAGCGGAAGCCCGCCCGCATCGCCCCGCCGACCCCGAGGTTGTACGGCAGCCGCAACACCGCCGCGCCGGCCTGCTTGGCGACGGACGCGGTGGCGTCAGTAGATCCATCGTCGACCACGAGCACGTCAGCCTCCGGGCACGCGGAGCCGATCTCCTTGATCACGTGACCGACCGACGCCTGCTCGTTCCACGCCGGGACGACGACGAGAAGGTCGCGCGCCGGGGAGCGTGTCAGCGGGTCG
Organism: Frankiaceae bacterium; assembly: GCA_036267695.1. Classification (GTDB taxonomy): domain Bacteria; phylum Actinomycetota; class Actinomycetes; order Frankiales; family Frankiaceae; genus DATAZK01. The sequence continues at coordinate 29,138 of DATAVO010000045.1, read as the reverse complement.
GTGGACACCTGGCCAGACTAGGGCTCCGAGCGGCTCGCGTCGGGCATCCGGGCATCGGCAGGCGTGGCAGCAAGTCTGAGGCAGGTCCGGCAGATAACCTGCGGGCCGTGCGGCTGCCCCTCCACCGTCCGTCCCGCTGGTGGTCGATCATGATCGCCGTTGCGCTGCTCGGGCTCACGGTGCGCCTCGGGTACGTCTTCATCTACCAGTACCACGTGCACATCGGCGGCGATTCGTTCTACTACCACTACGGGGCGAACCTGCTGGCCACGGGCCACGGCTTCATCCAGCCCTACGATTTCTTCCAGCGCGGCTGGGTCGTGCAGGCCGCCGAGCATCCGCCGCTTTACATCGTCCTGCTGGCCGGCGAATCCTGGATCGGCTTGCACACCTATCTCGAGCACCAGATCTTCACCTGCCTGATGGACACGGCGACGGTCGTGATCGTCGGGTACACGGCGCGGCTGATGTTCGGCAAGGGCGCCGGGATCTTCGCTGCCGTGATCGTCGCGATCTACCCGTACTTCTGGTTCAACGACGGCGCCATCCTGTCCGAGGGCACGGCGCAGTTGACCACGGCACTGACCGTTCTGTGGGCCTACCGGTTCTGGCAGCGCCGCACCGTGAAATCGGCCTGCCTGCTCGGACTCGGCATCGCCCTGGCGACGCTTTCGCGCGCCGAAGCGATCCTGCTGCCGGTCCTGATGCTGCTGCCCATGGTGCTGTGGATGAAGGGCATGCCCTGGAAGCGCCGGATCACGCTCATCCTCGCGTCGGGCCTGACGAGCGCCCTCGTGCTCGGACCCTGGGTCGGCTACAACATCTCGCGCTTCGCCAAGACGGTCACCGTCAGCAGCGGGTTCGATGTCACGCTGCTCTCGGCGAACTGCCCGACGACGTATCAGGGACCCTTCCGCGCGTACTGGGCTGCCACCTGCGTGATCTACAAGCCGCGCGTCTACCACGACCTCTCGCTGCAGGCCCAGATCTATCGCAAGGACGCCCTCGACTTCATCAAGGCGCACAAGAGCGAGGTGCCGCTGCTCGTCATCGATCGTGAGGGCCGCACCTGGGACTGGTACCGGCCGCTGCAGAACGTCCAGCTGGACTCCACGATCGAGACCAAGCCGCTGAACTGGGGACGCTTCGGGCTGGGGATGCTGTGGGTGCTGCAGGCCGCGTCGATCTTCGGCGTCTTCGTCATGCGAAGACGCAAGATCCCGGTCACCCCGCTCGCGGCGCTGATCGTGAACGTCGCCATCTCGACGGCGATCACGTTCGGCCAGAGCCGCTACCGCGCCAGTGCCGAGATCGCGTTTGTCCTCATGGGCACGGCAGGTTTCGTGGGGCTGGCGGAGCTCGTGAAGCGCTGGCGCCGCCGCGGCTTGCCGCCGGTGGATGACGCGCGAGCACTGGACGCCCCGGAGCCGGCAGCCGAGCGCCCACCCCTCGATCCGGACCGGGCGGCGGTGTGACGGCCGCTCAGACCGCGGTCGCGAGCGGACCGGATGCCGGCCAGACGCGTGGGAAGGCGGCCGGCTTCGTCCCCGGCTTCGACGGGCTGCGAGCGATCGCCGCCTTGCTCGTCGTCGTCGTGCATGTGGGGGCGGCTTCAGGTTTCACGTTCCGCTCCTCGCTCGGGCGCTACACGTCGCGCGGGGAGATCGGGGTCTCGGTCTTCTTCCTGATCTCCGGCTTCCTGCTCTACCGGCCGTTCGCCGCGGCGGCGATGGCCGGTCGTGACGGCCCGAAGGTGCGCAGTTATCTCGTCCGCCGCGCGCTGCGGATCGTCCCGCTCTACTGGGTCGCGCTCATCGTCACCTACCTGTTCACCGGCTGGGCGAGCGTCCACGGGGTCAGCGGTTTTCTGGAAAATGCCTTCTTCCTGCAGGTGTATTCGCGCCAGTGGGTCTTCCACGGGATCACCCAGGCGTGGTCGCTGTGCATCGAGGTGACCTTCTATCTGGCGCTTCCGGTGTGGGCGGCGTGGATGCGCAAGCTCGATCGCCGCCGCAGGCGACCGCACGACCCCGCGGCGGTGCTGCGCCGGGAACTGTTCGCGCTCGCCGTCCTCTACGTTGCGAGCCTGCTCTTCCGGCTGTGGGTCGTCGCGTCGCCGCACGGGCCGACGCAGACCGCGCGCAGCTGGCTGCCGGCGTGGAGCGATCATTTCGCGCTCGGGATGGCGTTGGCGGTCACCGGCACCTACGTGAGCCAGACGGGCGTGGTGCCGAAAGTGCTGCGCTGGATCGCCAAGCCCGGAGCCGACCTGCTCTGCTGGATCATCGCCGCGTTCATGTTCTGGCTCGTCGCCACCCAGGTCGGCTTGAGCACCGATCCGCTGGCGGTCGGCGGCGCGGGGACCGATGTCGCCCGCGAAATCCTCTACGGCATGTTCGGCTTTTTCCTTTTGTTACCAGCGGTTTTCGGTACCCCGCGTACCGGCCTCGTGCGCCGATTGCTGGCCAGCCGCGTCCTGTCGTCGATAGGGCTGGTGTCGTACGGGATCTACCTCTGGCACCAGCTGGTCGTACGCGAGCTGCAGGCACACACGTCATGGAAGGTGCTCGACGCGCCGTTCCTGCCGCTGTTCGCGACCGCCGTAGTCGTCGTCATCGCCGTCTCGACGGTCAGCTACGTCTTCGTCGAACGTCCCGGCATCGCCGTCGGCCATCGCTGGCTCCTGCGGGCGCGTGAACGCGAGGCGGTCCACCCCGACCACCGTCCTTGATCTTGGCGGCGGGGATTACGGGGGCGGTGCCTGGCCCTGGTTGGCCACGGTGCTCTGGGCCTCGGCGGCGCGGTGCGCCGAGCCGAGCGCGATGATCTGCGAGGCCACCTTGGCGGCGGCGTACTGCCCACCGGCTTCGGAGATGTGGATGCCGTCGGAGTTGCGGACGACGACCCCGTTGACGCTCGGCGAGTAGGTGTTGGTCGGGCAGAACTGAGCGTCGAGGTCGTAGATGCTGGCGACCCCCGGGTGCAGAGCCGCCGCCTGGCGTAGCAGCTGGTTGAAGCGCGTCACGCGGGCCGGGTCGTCGAAGGGGTAGGTCGAACCGTCGGGCTGCTCCTGCGGGGCGAAGCAGGGGGTCGTCACCAGCAGCACCTTCGCGCCGCCGGAGCTGAGCACGCTGATCGCAAGATTCATCTGGCGCAGCAAATAATTGTCGTAGGCCGCATCGCCGACGTGCATCCATTGGCCCTGGTAGACGCGGTCGAGCACCTCCCAGCGTCCGGCGAGCAGGACGGCGACATCCGGGTCATAGGTGTGAACGTCAGCGGTCCGCTTGGCCGGCCACTTCGCACAGTTGGGGCTCGGATAGTTCACGCCCCGGTCGTCCCGGAACGGGCCGACGGTCGCGAGGCCGCAGCCGAGCAGGCCGAGGTTGAACGACTGGTAGCCGTACTTGTTGCCGACGTCGCCGAATCCTTCTGCGAACGTCGAGGCGAGCGAGTCGCCTTCCACCAGCACCCGGATCGGCCGGTTCAGGGCGGCCTTCTGCGCCGAGTTCAGCTCGGGCGGCTTGGGGGGCGGGGGCTGGACGCTGGGCAGCGCCTCCGGAGCGCCGCCGGCCGAGGCGAGCTGCGACGCGGTCGCCTGGGTGGAGAGCGTGAGCCCGGTGATCAGCCCGGCGACCACGAGCACCGACGTCACCGGCAAGAAGACGGCCGCCGCACGTGTGGGCAGCCAGCGCCGCAGCCGGGCCCGCGAGAGCGCCCCGCGCCGGATCGGCTGCTCGATGAGGTGGTAAGAGACGATCGCGACGGCGAACGTCACGGCGAAACGCACGGCCAGCAGACTGCCGCCGGTCAACCCGGTGCGGGCGTGGGTGAGGTACTGGAAGAGCGGCCAGTGATAGAGGTACAGGCCATAGGAGATGGCTCCGATGTAGCGCACCGGCGGCAGTGAGAGCAGCCGGGCGAGCGGGCCCCGCGGCGCGTCGGTACAGGTGAGCAGCAGCGCCCCCGCGGACACGGCGACCACGACGAACCCGCCGCGGTAGAGCCACGTGCCGTGGTCCTGCACCCGCAGCCAGCAAAAGACGAGACCCACCGCGCCGGCCAGGCCGATCAGCTGGATCGCGACGCGCACCGTGTTGGCGACGCGCACCTTGCGGATCCGCTCGAGCGACTCCTCGATCCCGCCGGGCGGGCGCATCGCGGCCAGCGCACAGCCGAGCAGCAGCGGCAGCGCGCGGGTGTCGGTGCCGTAGTACAGCCGGTCGGAGTTGGCGCCGTCGAGCGAGAGCACCGCCATCCAGATCGCTGACGCGGTAGCGCCGACGAACGCGAGGCCGAACACGCCCCGGCGCCGCCAACGAAGAACGAGCAGGAGCAGCAGCGGCCAGACGAGGTAGAACTGCTCCTCTACCGCAACCGACCAGGTGTGCAGCAGCGGCGACTGCGGCCCGAAGTGGTCGAAGTACCCCTGCCCCGAGACGATGAAGCGCCAGTTGGCCGCGTAGCCCAGGGTCGAGAGTGCGTCGCCGCGTAAGGACGCCCTTGAGGTCGCGGGAGACAGGTACGTGGCCCACGCGATCATCGACGCCAGCAGGATGGCCATCGCGGGAAGCAGCCGACGCGCCCGGCGGCCCCAGAAGCTGAGCAGGCTTATCCGCCCGGTCCGGTTGTACTCGCTCAGCAGCAGGCTGGTGATCAGGAAGCCCGACAGCACGAAGAACACGTCGACGCCGAGCAGGCCGCCCGGCAGCCAGCTCACGCCGGCGTGGTAGCCCATGACGGAAAGCACGGCGAGGGCCCGCACCCCATCGAGGGCCGGAACGTGCTGGAAGCCGCGTCGGCCCTGGCGTACTGCCGCTCCCTGGCGCGGGCGTCCGGGGCGGTGCGAGCCGGTCTGCGACTGGGCACCATCGGCGCGCTCCGGTTCGCCGATGCCGCGGCCGTCCTGCGAACCGGCAGCTGTATCAGCGGCGGTGTACGTGCTCGAGGAGATCGTCTACCTCCGGGCCTCGTATCCGTTTCGGCGGTGCTCGAACCGCCGGCCGGTCACTTCCGCCATGTGGACGTTACCGCAGGCGAGGTGCGCATTCCGGCAGTTGCAGGGCGGTTTGAATGCGGTTTCACGCTGAGGGGGCCAGCCTGCGCTTGTACTGTCCATGCCGTGTCCGGTGCCCGCCCGCCGGATCCTGGGGTCCGCTCGGCCACACTGACCCGGATCCCGGCCCTTGATGGCATGCGTGCCATCGCGGTCTTGGCCGTGCTCCTGTTTCATGCTGGGCTGTCCTGGATCCAGGGCGGTACGCTGGGCGTTGACGTCTTCTTCGTGCTGTCCGGTTTTCTGATCACGGCGCTGCTTGTTGCCGAGCGCGACCGTTCCGGGCATATCGGTCTCGGGGCCTTCTATCTGAGACGCGCCAGGCGGCTGCTGCCGGCACTGGTGCTGGTGCTGCTCTTTGTCGGAATCATCTGGGGTCTGCTGCTGTCGACCAAGACCCCGACGCTGCGCGGCGACGTGCTCGCCACCCTGGGCTACGTCGCGAACTGGCGTTTCGCGTTCACCGGCCAGGGCTACTTCGCCTCGTTCAACGCCCCCTCGCCGCTGCTGCATACCTGGTCGTTGGCTGTGGAGGAGCAGTTCTACCTGCTCTGGCCGCTGGTGGTGATCGTGCTGCTGCGGCGCGGGCGCAGCGTCTCGCGCTGGGCCGCCTTTCTCGTGGCGGCCTCGTTCGCCAGCACGCTGATCCAGTCACTCGCCGGCGTCTGGACGGATCGGCTCTACTACGGCACCGACACCAGAGCCATGCCGCTGCTGCTCGGGGCGGTGCTCGGCGCCTGGTACGTGCGGCGCGACCAGACCCGCGACCTCACGCCGGCCGGCCGAACTTGGCTGCAAGTCGCTGGGGTCGCCGCCGCCGTCGGCACGCTGTACTGCTTCCACGCGATCAACGGCCAGGCGACCTTCCTCTACCGCGGGGGATTCCTGCTGATCGCGGCCCTGGTGGTCGTGGTGATCGCCGCAGTGGCGCTGGTGCCTTCCGGCCCGCTCGCCCGGCTGCTCGGGATGCAGCCGCTGCGCTATCTTGGGCAGCTTTCGTACGGCATCTACCTCTGGCACTGGCCGCTCTTCCTGCTGCTGAACCACGAGCGGACCGGCCTGGGGACCGCGGGCCTGCTGGCCGTCCGGCTTGCGGTGACACTCGCCGTGTCGATGGCCAGCTACCACCTCATCGAACTGCCGATCCGCGAGCGCCGCTTGCGGCTGCCGCGCCCCAAGGTGACGGCGCCGGTTGCGATCGCCGCACTCGTCGGCGTGCTCGTCGCCGCCACGCCTCCGCCGGCGCCATTGACTCCACCGACAGCGGTGAACGCCCCACCGGCGGACACGTCGATCAAATCCTCGAAGCCGCCCGGAACGTCACGCGTGCTCTTCGTCGGCGACAGCGTCGCGCTCGCGCTGGCCGACGTGCTCTCGCGCAGCGAGATCCCGTACGACGTCCACATCGACAACGCGGGTTATCTGGGTTGCGGCATCGCCATCGGCAGCCCGCGCCGCTTCCGAGGCAAGGATTCCGACGACCCGAGCTTCTGCCCGCAGTGGCCGCAGCGGCGCGCGCAGGAGGTGGCCCAGGACCGACCCGACCTCGTCGCCGTGCTGGTCGGGGAGTGGGAGCTGATGGATCGGGTCTGGCACGGGCAGTGGGTGCACATCGGCGAGCCGGCCTACGACGCCTACCTCGGCCAGCAGCTCGACCTGATGATCAATGTCGCCTCTGCGCGCGGGGCGAAGGTCGCGCTGCTGACCGCACCGTGCAGCGCCCCGGCCGAGAGTCCGAGCGGTGCGCTCTGGCCCGAGAACGATCCCGCGCGTCTGGCCCGGTTCAACGAGCTGCTACGAGAGGCCGCCGCGCGACACGCCGCGAAGGCGACCGTCGTCGATCTGAAGGCGATCGTCTGCCCCGGCGGCAAGTACGTGACGACGCTGGACGGCTACCTTCTGCGCAGCTCCGACGGCATCCACTTCCCGCTCCAGGCCATCCCACCGCTCGCGGCCAAGGTGCTCCCGACCCTGCGTTCGCTCGCCGTAGAAAAGCAGCAGTCGAAAACTCCCGGGTGACACGAACAGTCCACGTGACTGCCGGTACTGTGCACGAGTGCCGCCGTCTGCCGATACGCGACTCCCAACGCGTCGGCAGGGTAGAAGCGGCACGATCCGGGGTAACCGCGGGTGATGTCGACGGCGCTGCTTGCGCGCTCGGTCAAGCGTGAGCCCTCGGGGCGGGGAAAACCCTCCCCGTATCCGCCCTCGCAGCAGCAAGCTCAGCGGCAGGCCCGCTGGTCAGCGCTCGACGGCGTTCGCGCCCTGGCCGTCATCGGCGTCATCCTCTACCACGCGGGCGTCAAGTGGGTGCCGGGCGGATTGCTCGGCGTTGATGTCTTCTTCGTCCTTTCCGGCTACCTGATCACGAGCCTGCTGCTGCGCGAGGTGCGCGGCGGCGGGCGCGTGGACCTGCGGGCTTTCTGGGCGCGTCGTGCCCGGCGGCTGCTCCCGGCACTGCTGCTCGTGCTGATCGCCGTCATGCTGTGGGCCGCGCTGGATCGCTCGCTGGACATCCACAGCATCCGGCTGGACGTGACCTCGGCGCTGCTCTACGTCGCCAACTGGCGCTTCGCCTACTCCCACCAGGGCTACTTCTCCTCCGCCGCAGCGCCCTCCCCGGTCTTGCATCTGTGGTCGCTCGGTGTGGAAGAGCAGTTCTACGTGCTCTGGCCGCTTCTGGTGGCCGGGGTTGTCGCGTTCGTCCGCCTCGGCCCACGCCTGACCCGCTTCGTCACCCGGCGCGAAGCAGTCGAGCCTTCCGGCAGCGGCCGGGCCAGCGTCTTCGTGCTGGCGATCCTCGGTGCCGGTGCCAGCACGGCCTGGCTGATTTACGGCGCCCTGCACGGCACCGACGCCTCACGGCTCTACTACGGCACCGACACCCGCGCGCTGGCGCTGCTGACCGGCGCTGCGCTTGCCGCTTGCCTCCCGCTGCCGCGCTCGCCGCGGGCGGTGCGCACCAACATCCACGTCGTGCGGCGCTGGTCGCTGATCGGTGCGCTGGCCCTCGGCGGCCTCATCACGATCTTCCTCAAGGTGAGCGGGCAGGACCGGCTGCTCTACCGCGGTGGGTTCCTGGTGGTCGCGGTGCTGGTCGCGCTGGTCATTGCGACGCTGATCAAGGCCCCGAAGGGCCCGCTCTCGCGCCTGCTCGGGATGCCGCCGCTCGCTCACATCGGACGCATTTCCTACGGGCTCTACCTCTGGCACTGGCCGGTGATCCTCTTCGCGAACGGCGCGCGCACCGGCCTCACCGGAGCCGCCTTGCTCTGGACCCGGATCGGTATCTCGCTGGCACTGGCGGAGCTCTCGTACTGGTCCATGGAGCGGCCGGTCCTGGCGGGCTTCATGCCCGGCCGCCGCCTCGCCGCGGCCGGTCTGGTCAGCGTGATCATGCTGGCGGGCGTCGCCGGGCCGTGGTCGGTGCTGCCGCGGGGGAGCGGCGCGAACGACGCCAACTTCGCCTCCAAGCTCGATGCGATGGCTCAAAAGCAGAACCAAGAGACCCAGCAGCTCACCCGGCAACGCGTGACGCTGCCCAAGAAACCGCTCCCGACGCCGGCGCCGCCACCGGTGTACAGCAGCGTGCCCGGCAAGCTGCCCAACGGCGTGCCTTACGTGCCGCCGAACCCGGTGCCGGCCGAGCCGCTCAACGTGCTGCTGGTGGGCGATTCCACCGCCTGGAGCGCCGACCTCGCGCTGCAAGACCGGACCTCCGCGTGGAAGGTCAACCTGATCAACGGCGCGCGCATCGGCTGCGGGATCGCGCCCGGCATCGGCGCCGGGGACGGCGACCAGGCGCCGGTCAAGTACGGCGAGTGCTGGAACTGGCCGCAGGAATGGCAGCAGACGGTCGCCGTGCAGAAGCCCGACGTCTCCCTTGTGGTGCTCGGTCATTGGGAGGTCGTGAACCGCAACGTCAACGGCAAGGTCATGCACGCCGGCCAGCCGGTGTACGACAACCTGCTCAAGCAGCAGTTCGAAAAGGCCGTACAGGTACTCGGTTCGGCGGGCGGCAAGGTCGCGCTCGCTACGGCGCCCTGTTACCTGCGTCCGGAGCGTTCGGACGGCTCGTACTGGCCGCAGGACAACTGCGAACGCGTGCAGGCCTTCAACAAGATCGTCTGGGCCGTCGCCGCGGAGCACCCGACGAACGTCGTCGTGCTCGACCTCTACCAATTCTTCAGCCCTGACGGGAAGTGGCACCTCGACATCGGCGGTCACCAGGTACGCGACCCCGACGGCATCCACTTCAACATCTACGGCGGCGAGTACCTCGCGCCGGTCTTCCTCGGCGGTATCCGTCAGCTGATGGGGCTGCCGCTGATCCCGCAGAACCCACCGGTCATCAAGGTCAACGCCACCGACGGCGGTTAGCGCGCGTCAGCGCTTTCTCAGCACGAGCACCAGGTTCCAGGTGACGATCTCGCGTACGCCGGGAACCCGCACCACCCAGTAGGCCCACCGCGGGTGGTAGCGCGGGAACGCTTCGATGACCTCCACCGAACCGTCGTCCTCCCGCGCCCGCGCCCAGCGCAGCGCTTCGTGCACGGACACGGCGTACATGCTCTCGCCGAAGACGTTCTTGGGCGGCTTGCCGTGCGTACGCTCGTAGCGGGCCAGGGCACGCTTGCCGCCGAGGTAGTGCCAGGGCGAGGTCTCGTGGCCGCCGTGGGGCGAGAGCCAGATGGTGTAGGAGAGGAAAACGATCCCTCCGGGACGGGTGACGCGCACCATCTCATCCGCCATCGTCCACGGCCCGGGGACGTGCTCGAGCACGTTCGAGGAGAAGCAGATGTCGACGCAGCCGGTGCGGAACGGCAGCTGTAAGCCGCTGCCCAAAACGGTCGTGCCGCGCTCGGGGGAGCGGCCGTGCAGGCTCAGCTCACCGGCGTCGGCATCGAGCGCGAGGTAGGTCGCTCCGGCCTTGCGGAACGCGTCCGCGAAGTAGCCCGGCCCGCCGCCGACGTCGAGCAGCAGCTTGCCGTCCAGCGGCGCGTAATGATCGACGTGGGCGGCGGAATCGGCAGCGACCATGCCGTAGAAGTGCGCCGGGTCGGTCTGCTCGAGGCCGAAGGCCCGGAAGAGTGCGCGGCTGCGGGCGACAGTCGGGCTGAAGGTCGGCACGTGACCGGACGCTACTGGCTGAACAGCCTCCGATGGTGGAGCGCAACGATGCTCACGAGCGCGACGGTCAGCGCCGCTTGAGCGATCGCGTCGGTCCACCCCACGCGGGTGGGGCTGGTGCCCGCGAGGGCGAGCGCGAGCGTCGTCCCCACTCCTGCGACCAGCAGCACCCAGAGCACGGCACGTTCGCCCGCCGCGAGCAGGTAGTGGGCGAGCACCACTGACGCGGCGAGCAAGGCCATGGCGATCGCGAGCGGCGTGAAGGCGCCAGACGCTCCGGACAGGCGCTTGCCGAACGCGAGGGACAGCAGGGCGTGCCCGTCGGCGGCGGCGAGCAGGATCAGCAGCGCCGACGGGACCGCGACGAACGACAGCGAGACCACCAGCGAGGTCATGGCGTGATGGCCGACCGCGCGCCGGGTCGCGGCTTCCGGGAGCAGGAAACCGGCCAGCACGAAGGCGATGAGCACGAGCGACTTGCAGGCCACCGAAACCGCGCCGTAGCTGCCGCTGGAGGCGGGGTCGTGGCGGCCGAGCACGAGCACGTCGACGTTCTGCAGCACGGCGAGCAGACCCAGCGCACCGAGGGCGATCAGCGCGTCGTGGCGGGCACGCCCGGGCGACTCGCGGTGCCTCGGCGCCCGCCCGGGTTCTCGGGCCGGCGGCGGCGTCGGGTTGAGTCGATGCTCGGCCCAGCGGGCATGGCCGATGGCCGACGGCAGGCTGATCAGCAGGCCCGCCGCCGCGCCGGGCACGCCGAGCCCGGCGCCTACGGCGCCCAGCGTGACGGCGCACCGCAGCACACCCTCCAGCAGGAGGTTGGTGGCATACGCCGGATACGCCTGCCGGGCTTGCAGGAGCGCGCGTTCGTAGCAGGCGACGGTCCACAGCGCCCCTGCCCCGAACGTCTCGATCAGGCCTGCCGTGCTCCGGATCGCGAGCAGGTGGGCGATCGGCTCGGAGAGCGCGGCGCCGACCACGAACCCGGCCACGCACGCGAGATACACCTTGCGCCGCACCGCGCTCACCCAGCCCGCGAGCGCTGCGCTGCCGACCTGGGCCAGTTGGTCGGTCATGCGGCGCACCACCGCGATGGCGAGCGCGAGCCCCGGCATCGTCAGCACGTAGAACACGGCGACGAGTTCGATGAACGTGCCGTACTCGCGCGAGTTCAGCAGCCGGGCGATGGCCAGCGTCGTCGCCGCGACGACGAGGTTCACCGCCACACCCGCACCTGCTACCGGCCCGGCGCTTCGCGCGGTCCCCGTCAGCGATTTGCCCGGTGAGCTGTCCGGTGAACTGTCCGGTGAGGCTCCCCGCTGCAGGTCGCTCGCGGGTGCCGGCTGGGAAAGCACCGGGTCGGTCAGAGGATGCCGCCCGATCCGGGGATGTCACCTGCGGCCGACTCGTCGGTCACGGTCCGGGCCGAAGCGCTGATGCTCGCGCCCCCGCCCAGCACCCGGGCCAGCTCGGCCTCGACCTCGGGGGTGGTCGCGACCGCCAGCACCTCATCGCCGCCCTCGAGCGTCGCCTCGGGTGCGGGAAGCACGACCCGCCCGTCACGCAGGATCGTCACCAGGGCGGTGTCGGGAGGCAGCGTCACCTCATCGATGCGCAATCCGGCGAGCGGGCTGTCGTCGGCGAGCGTCACCTCGACCAGCGACGCCTCGCCCTGCATGAAGCTCATCAGCCGGACGAGGTCGCCCACGCTGACGGCTTCCTCGACGAGGGCCGTGAGCATCCGCGGGGTGGAGACGGCGACGTCGACGCCCCAGGCCTCGTTGTAGAGCCATTCGTTCTTCGGGTGGTTCACCCGGGCGACCACGCGGCGCACGCCGAACTCGGTCTTCGCCAGCAGCGAGACGACGAGGTTGACCTTGTCGTCACCGGTCGCGGCGACGACGACGTCGTAGTCCTGCAGGCGGGCCGATTCCAGAGTGGCGACCTCGCAGGCGTCGCCGTGGACCCAGGTTGCGCCGTCGACGGTCTTCCTCTTCAGGGCCCGCGGCTCGCGCTCGATCAGCATGACGTCGTGGCCGTGATCGAGCAGTTCGAGGGCGATCGAGCGGCCGACGTTGCCCGCTCCGGCAATCGCGACCTTCTTGACCGGACGGGTCTGCTCGCGCGACGAGCGCGGGACGGCGCTGTCGATGGCGGCGCTGTCGATGGCGGCGGTGTACGGGCTGTCCTGCGGCTCGGTCACGGCGCGCCTTCCGGTCCGGCGGCGATCGCCCGCTCGACATCATTGACCTGAGCGCGCACCAGCAGCAGGTGCACGGTGTCGCCGTGCTGCAGGGCGGTGCCCGGCTCGACCAGCATCCCCTCGCCGAAGCGGATGATGCACGCAACGCGGACGCCGGCGGCCTCCTCGAGTTTGGCGACCGGGTGGCCGATCCAGCTCGCGTCGACCGGCACCTCGGCGAGGATGATCCGCCCGCTCTGGTCGGTCCATTCGGGCGTGGTGCCCTCGGGGAGCAGCCGGCGCATGATCTGGTCGGCGGTCCAGCGCACCGTTGCCACGGTCGGGATGCCGAGCCGCTCGTAGACCTCGGCGCGCCGGGGATCGTAGATCCGGGCGACGACGTGGTCGATGCCGAACGTTTCGCGGGCCACCCGCGCCGAGAGGATGTTGGAGTTGTCGCCGCTGGAGACGGCGGCGAACGCATCGGCCTTCTCGATGCCGGCTTCGATGAGGGTGTCGCGGTCGAATCCGACCCCGGTGACGGTCTGGCCGGCGAAGTCCTCTCCCAGCCGGTCGAACGCGGTGGCGAGCTGATCAATGACGGCGACGGAATGGCCGCGCTTGATCAGGCTGCGCGCAAGGGTCGAGCCGACCCTGCCGCAACCGAGAATGACGACGTGCACGGGCTGGAACACTAGCCGTGAGCGGACACCTACGAGCTACTTGCCGGGCACTTGCCGCGTAGCATTCCGCGCCGTGGGTTTGCTCACGGGCCTGCTGAAGCGCGGCGTGGTCGGCCGACCGGTCCGGAGCGACCGCCTCGGCGAAACGCTGCTGCCCAAAAAGATCGCGCTGCCGGTCTTCGCCAGCGACGCCCTCTCCTCCGTCGCGTACGCGACTGAAGAGATCCTTCTCGTGCTCACGCTCGGCGGGCTGTCGTTCATCCACTTCACCCCGTACATCGCAGCAATGGTGGGCATTTTGATGCTCACGGTCGTCGCGTCCTACCGCCAGAACGTGCACGCCTACCCCAGCGGCGGCGGCGATTACGAGGTCGCCACGACCAACCTAGGTGGCAACTACGGGGTCCTCGTCGCCAGCGCGCTGATGGTCGACTACGTCCTCACCGTCGCCGTCTCGGTGTCCTCCGGGGTGTCGAACTTCCTGTCGGCGGTGCCGTCACTCGCGTCGCATCGGGTGCTGCTGGCGGTGCTTGTTGTGCTCGTCATCACAATGTTGAACCTGCGCGGGATCCGCGAATCCGGGACCGCGTTCGCCATCCCGACGTACGCCTTCATGGCCACGGTCCTGATCATGATCGGCTACGGCTTCATCCGCGTCGCGACCGGAACCCATCTGCGTGCGGAGAGCGCACACTTCGGCGTCGTCGCCTCGAGCAGCTTCGGCGGCGCGGCTACGATCTTCCTGGTGCTGCGGGCGTTCTCCTCCGGCTGCACGGCACTCACGGGTGTCGAGGCGATCAGCAACGGCGTCCCTGCGTTCAAGAAGCCCAAGAGCAAGAACGCGGCGACGACGCTGCTGCTGCTCGGCGTGCTGTCGATCACGATGTTCATCGGCGTCACATGTTTGGCGCTGTGGTCGAAGGTTCACGTCGCCGACGACTCACAGCTGACCGGTGCCCCCAAGGGCTATCAGCAACGCACGGTGATCACCCAGGTGGCCGAGGCGGTCTTCGGCGGCACGAGCTCGATAGGTTTCATCGCGATCGCCGCGACGACCTCGCTGATCCTGGTGCTCGCGGCCAACACCGCCTTCAACGGTTTTCCGGTGCTGGGCTCGATCCTTGCCCAGGATCGCTACCTCCCGCGCCAGCTGCACACCCGCGGCGACCAGCTGGCCTTCAGCAACGGCATCATCGTGCTGGCCGGTTTCGCGACGCTGCTGATCGTCGCCTTCCAGGCCGAGGTCACCCGGCTGATCCAGCTCTACATCATCGGTGTCTTCGTCTCGTTCGTCTGCAGCCAGAGCGGCATGGTGCGGCACTGGAACCGGCTCTTGCGTAACGAACAGGATCCGCAGGCGCGCCGACGGATGCGGCGCAGCCAGTCGATCAACATGACCGGCGCGATCCTCACCGGCACCGTCCTCGTCATCGTGCTGCTGACCAAGTTCACCCGCGGCGCGTGGATCGTCTGCGCGGCCATGCCGGTGATCTTCTTCACGATGAAGGCGATCCGGCGCCACTACGACAGGGTGGCCCGTGAGCTCGTCCCCGACCCGGGCCCCCCGACCCTGCCGAGCCGGGTGTACGCGGTCGTGCTGGTCAGCAAGCTGCACCGGCCCACCCTGCGGGCGCTCGCGTTTGCCAAGGCGGGCCGGCCGCACGTGCTCGAAGCGATCACGGTGAACATCGACGACAAGGACACCGAGGCGCTGCAGGAGGAGTGGCACAAACGCGGGATCGGTATCGACCTCGTCGTGATCGACTCGCCGTTCCGTGAGATCACCCGGCCCGTCATCAAGTACGTGCGCCGGATCCGCCGGGAATCGCCGCGTGACGTCGTCTGCGTCTACATCCCCGAGTACGTCGTCGGTCACTGGTGGGAGAACCTGCTGCACAACCAGAGCGCCTTGCGCCTGAAGAGCCGGCTGCTCTTCGAGCCGGGCGTGATGGTGACGAGCGTGCCTTACCAGCTGGACTCCGCCGAGGGACGGGCCGACGACTACGCCAGCCGCCCCCGCGCCGGCGACGTGCGCCGCGGAACGGGCCGCCGCGCCGTAGGCCCGCCGCCCGGTTCGCCCCCTGCTGATCCTGAGCCTCGGGACGCGCCGGAGCCCCGAGAGCCGGTGGCGTGACCCGCCGCAACTTCCTGCTCGACCTGAAGGTGGAGCGCGTCGCGCCCGGCGGTGATTGCGTGGCTCACGCACCTGATGGCCGGGTCGTCTTCGTGCGCGGCGCGCTGCCGGGTGAGCACGTCCGGGCTCGGGTGACCGATGAGAACAAGCGCTTGCTGCGCGCCGAAACCGTCGAGGTCCTCGAGGCATCCGATGATCGGGTGAGCCCGCCGTGTGCCCTGGCGCTGCCCGGCCGCTGCGGCGGCTGCGACTGGCAGCACGCGTCCGTCGCGGTGGGGCGTGGGCTCAAGGGCCAGGTGTTACGCGAGCAGCTGACCCGCCTCGGCGGGATCGACCCCGGCCCGGTGCGGGTCGAGGTCGCGCCGTCCTCACCCGACGGCCTCGGCTGGCGCACCCGCGTGCAGGTCTCGGTAGGGCGCGACGGTGCGCGCGGCCTGCTGCGCCACCGCTCGCACGCCGTCGAGCGTGTCCGCCAGTGCCCGATCACGCACCCGCTGATCGACGCGGCGGGTGCGTGGCGCACCGACGGCCCGCAGGCACACAAGGTTGCGCATCAGCCCAGACCCCGCGTGGCGTTTGCGGCATCGCCGACGTCCGGCAAGGTCGTCATCGACGATGAGGGCACCCTTATCCATCACGCGCTGGGGCACGAATTCCGGGTCACCGGCGGGGGTTTCTGGCAGGTGCATCCTGATGCGCCGGAGCTGCTGGCCGCCGCCGTCCTCGAAGCGCTCGCACCCCGGCCGGGGGAGCGGGCGCTCGATCTCTACGCCGGAGCCGGGCTGTTCTCGTATGCCCTCGCCTCGCGAGGGGTCGCCGTCACCGCGGTGGAGGTCGTTCGTGACGCGGCGGTAGACGCGCGGGTGAACTGCGAAGGCTTCGACGTGACGGTCCACACCGGCGACGTCGGCGATGTCCTCAGCGCGACCGTTGGGGTAGCGGCCGATCTGGTGGTGCTGGACCCGCCGCGCACCGGCGCCAGTCCCGAAATCATGCGGGCGATCGCGCAGGCCGGTCCCCGGGCGATCGCGTACGTCTCCTGTGACGGGGCGACGCTGGCCCGCGACATCCGCGCTGCCGCCGACGCCGGCTACCAGCTCCAGCAGCTGCGCGCCTTCGACCTCTTCCCGATGACCGCCCACCTGGAATGCCTGGCCCTGCTCACCCCGGGCGGCGCGTGAGCGGGGCGATCCCCGCCGGCTGGCCCGCAGAACTGCCTGCGCCCGGCGCCCCCGGATGGGACCGGCGCGCCATCGGCTGGCTCTATGACCTGTGCCCTCCCGACCATCGCGGCTACGGCGTACTGCAGCGCTGGCCGGTGCTACTGGCCCGGGTCGCCGGGGAGAACGTGGCCGCGGCGATCGAAGCCTGCCGGCACGGTGCGGCGACGGCGCGGGCGCAGCTGCGCGAGATCGGCGGCGGGCTGCCACCGGAGGCCGTCGACGCGCTGCTGGCGATGTACGAGCGCGAACTCCTGCGCCTGGAACGGGCCGCGCGCGGGGTCGAGCTGGTGCAGCGCGCGCTCGCCGGGCAGCGCTTCATCCCCAAGCTCTAGCGACACGCCGCGCGGCAGCTGTCCGGTACGCGGGAGCGGGCCTACCGTCATGGCGTGCATGCGGGTCGAAGGGGTCGGGCGAGCGGCTTCGCGGTGGCTGCCGCCGTCACTGGCGCGGCTCTCCTTACGGGTTGTGGTACGTCGAGCCACGTGTCCAGCACCCCGAGCCCGACGCTCGCCGCCTCGGCGACGGCGACCCCGAGTGCCACGGCGACGGCGACCCCGAGTGCCACTGTGAGCTCGACGGACCCGGCGACGGCCGCCATCAGTTCCGGACCGAAGAGCGCCACCTGCGTCAACGGTTGGGTGCAGCCGGCCCCCGGCGCCGACTTCTACAAGCAGGCGAGCGACGCGCTGCAATCGAGCCAGGGCGGCACCGGATACGTGATCCACGCGGTGCGCTACTTCGCCGGGCCGCTCGCGAGCGGCGGGATAGGTGCGATCTACTACCTCGATGTCCGTGACCCGCGGCTGACCGCACGCGTGCTGCTGGTCTCCGGGGCGGGCCCATCAGCCGCGGCGATCGCCAAGACCGGCACCACCGGCTGGAAGGCGGGGGACTGGACCGGCTTCAAGGGCACCGACCCCGCAGCCGTGCCCGCGCTGGCCGGGATCGCGCTTCCGGGGAAGTGGTCCGGGCCGTCCTACGACCCAGTGAGCGCGGCCACGCCGCTGCTGTCGGCGGCTCTGGCCGGCTGCCTCGACGGCTCGTGAGCGCCGGTAAGTCGCCTCGCTCCGGGCGTGCCTCGCGACGCAGCATCAACACCTTCTCTACACTGGCCAAGACGCCTGGGGTAGTGCTGGGCCCTGAGTCCGTGACGAGCAAATGTGCGTGAGGAGGCTCTGTGACAGCGCTCTCGCAGATCCGCGGGCCCGGCGACCTTCGGGGCCTTTCGGATGAGCAACTCACCACGCTGGCTGCGGATATCCGCGTTCAACTCGTTGATGCGGTCTGCCGCACCGGCGGGCACCTCGGGCCCAATCTCGGCGTCGTCGAACTCACGCTCGCCCTGCACCGGACCTTCGAGTCCCCGCGCGACACCCTGATCTGGGACACCGGGCATCAGGCGTACGTCCACAAGATGCTCACCGGCCGCGCCGGCGCGTTCGACACGTTGCGCCAAGCGGGCGGTCTCTCGGGCTACCCGAGCCGCGCCGAGTCCGAGCACGATCACGTCGAGAATTCCCATGCATCTACGGCACTTTCGTATGCCGATGGCATCGCCAAGGCCTACGCGCTGCGCGGGGAAGACCGTCACGTCGTCGCGGTGGTCGGCGATGGCGCGCTGACCGGCGGCATGAGCTGGGAAGCGCTGAACAACATCGCGGGCGGCGATCGTCCGGTCGTGATCGTCGTCAACGACAACGGCCGCTCGTATGCCCCGACCCTCGGCGGCCTGGCGCAGCACCTCGCCGGCCTCCGCCTCACCCCGCAGTACGAGCAGGTGCTCGACGTGGTGAAGAGCGCCCTGGCGCGGACCCCGCTCGTCGGCCCGCCGCTGTATGACGCCCTTCACGGCATCAAGCGCGGCATCAAGGATCTCGTGCAGCCGCAGGCGATGTTCGAGGATCTGGGTCTGAAATACGTGGGTCCGGTCGACGGCCACGACATCGGCGCGATCGAGTCGGCGTTGCGCAAGGCCAAGGGCTTCGGCGCTCCTGTCATCGTGCATTGCGTCACGACGAAAGGATCGGGCTACCAGCCGGCTGAGGACCACGACACCGACCGGATGCACAGCGTCGGGATCATCGATCCGCACACCGGCCGTCCGGTCTCGATCGCCGTCGGGCGTACCTGGAACTCCGCGTTCTCCGAGCAGATGCTGCAGATCGGCGCTGCACGTTCTGACGTGGTGGCCATCACCGCGTCGATGCTCGATCCCGTGGGTCTCGCGCCGTTCGCCGAGCGCTGGCCCGATCGCGTCTTCGACGTCGGCATCGCCGAGCAGCATGCCGTCACCTCCGCGGCCGGGCTGGCAATGGGCGGGCTGCGTCCGATCGTCGCGGTCTACGCGACGTTCCTGAACCGCGCGTTCGATCAGGTGCTCATGGACGTCGCCATGCACAAGCTGCCGGTCGTCTTCGTCATGGATCGCGCTGGTGTCACCGGAGAAGACGGCGCGTCGCACAACGGCATGTGGGACCTGTCGTGGCTGCCGGTCGTGCCCGGGCTCGACCTCGCCGCCCCGCGCGATGAGGAGCGGCTGGAAGAGGCGCTCGAAGCCGCCCTGGAGCGTACCGACGGGCCAACCGCCATCCGCTTCGCCAAAGGGCTGCTGCCTGAGCCGCTTCCGGCGGTACGCCGCGACGGCCCGGTCGACGTCATGCGCGAGCCCGAGGGCGAGGCGGCCGCGCTGCTGGTGGCCTTCGGCGCGATGGTGCCGATGGCGCTGGAGGTCGCCAATCGCGTCGCTGATCAGGGGATCGAGTTGCGGGTCGTCGATCCGCGCTATGTCGTGCCCGTCGCTGACGAGCTGATCGAGATGGCTCGCCGGGCCCGGCTCGTCGTCACGCTCGAGGACAACGGCCGCGCCGGCGGCGCGGGCAGCACCCTGGCGAGTGCCCTGCGTGCCGCCGAGGTCGACACCCCGCTGCGCGACCTCGGCCTGCCCCGCGAATTCCTCGCCCAGGGCAAGCGCGCGCAGGTGATGAGCGACGCGGGCCTGTCGGCGCAGGCTGTGGCGCTTCGGGTGACCGAGGCGGTGGCGCGGCTGGAACCGACCCTCGACGCGCAGGGCGCCCAAGCCTGAATCAGCCTGAATCAGCCTGCCGCCCGTCGATCCTGCGAAGCTGCGGCGTTAGCCCTCGTCGGTGCGCAGCGTGCGCATCGGGTCGCCGCCCGGACGTACCTCGCTGATCTCTTCCGCGGTCACGAGCAGCGGACGGTGAAACCCCCGCTCCAGCTCGGGCATGGCGGCTGCGAGCGCCGGCCCGTACGCCGGATCGCTGACGTAGGTGGCCCGCCAGCCCCGGGTGCGCAGCGGGACGATCAGCGCGATCATGCCGTCGCCTTCGGAAGAAACCAGCTCCCGGCGCAGGCTCGCACTGCCGAGCAGGGTCACGACATCGGCGCTGCCGAAAGGCTTGATGGCGCGCCGGGTCTGGCGCCGCTCACGCTCGGCGGCCAGCGTGCCCAGGCGTTCCAGTTCGGAACGGACCCGCTGCCATTCCTTGGCGATGTCGATGCCCGCGTGCTCGAGCACTCCAGCCGGCATCGGCCGGCGATCGGGTCCGTAGCCGAAGCCGAGGTAGAGGGCGTCGCCGGGGATGACCTCGCGTATCCACGCGGCTCCCGGATTAGGTCGCTGCCCCGACGGGATGCCGAGCGCGACGAGTTCGGAGTCGCCGGCGGCAATGGCGATCCGCGCCGTGAGCCACGCTGCGAGCGCTTTCAGGCGCAAGGCCTCGGTCGCCTCGCCGCCGGCCCGGCGGTCGGCGCCTTCGATGACCGTGTTGAGCGTCTCCCAGGAGACGTGGACCTCAGGAGGCCCGGTCAGCAGCAGCCCGTCCTGCTGGGGCTGCAGGTCGACGTCGTAAAGGACCGACACGGCCAGTGCCAACCGCCGCAAAACGGGCGGTGCAAAAGCCACGAAGCCTCCGAAGTCGATGCGGACTGTCTGTTCGAGTGTCGGCAGCTAGGGGCGGTGGCCTGAGCCGGAGCCGGAGCGCACCGCTGTGGATCGGCGCTGATCAGAAGCCGAGCGAGCGCCCGACGATCTCTTTCATGATCTCGTTGGTGCCGCCGTAGATACGCGTGACGCGGGCGTCCCGCCAGATCCGGCTGACCTCGTACTCGTCCATGTACCCGTAGCCGCCGTGCAACTGGACCGCCGCATCCGCGACTTCGGCCAGCACGTCAGTGGTCCAGTACTTGACCCCGGCGGCCTCGTCGGCGGTCAGGTCGCCTACGTTGAGCGACAGGATGCACTGATCGACGTAGCTGCGGGCAGCGCGGGTCTTCGTGACCATTTCCGCGATCGCGAAACGGCTCGCCTGGAAGGTGCCGACCGGCTTGCCGAAGGCGGTGCGCTCGCTGGCGTACGCCCTGGTGAGCTCGATCGCGCGCTCCATACCGGCGACGGCCGCGACCGCGATGGACAGCCGCTCCTGCGGCAGGTTCTCCATCAGGTAGATGAAGCCGCGACCCTCTTCGCCGAGCAGATTGGCCCGCGGCACGTGGACATCGGAGAAGAAGAGTTCGGCGGTGTCCTGCGCGTGCTGGCCTGCCTTCGCCAGGTTGCGTCCGCGTTCGAAGCCGGGCATCCCGCGCTCCACGACGAGCAGGCTCATCCCGCGGTGGCCTGCCTCCGGGTCGGTCTTCGCGACGACGATGACGAGATCCGAATGGATGCCGTTGGTGATGAAAGTCTTGGAACCATTGAGGATCCAGCCGTCGCCGCCCCCTTCCGCATTGGTAGCGGGACGCGCCGTGGTGCGGATCGCCTGCAGGTCCGATCCGGTGGACGGCTCGGTCATCCCGATGGCGGTGATGAGCTCGCCGGAGGCGAAGCCGGGCAGCCAGCGTGCCTTCTGCTCGTCGTTGGTCAGCGTCAGCAGGTACGGCGCGCAGATGTCGTTGTGGAGCGTGAAGCCGACGCCGACGCTGCCGGTCGCGGTGATCTCCTCGCTGAGGATCGCGTTGTAGCGGAAGTCCTTGATTCCCGCCCCGCCGAACTCCTCCGGCACCTCGAAGCCGAGCAGTCCGGTCTCGCCGGCCTGCTTCCAGATCAGCCGGTCGACGATGCCGGCGGCCTCCCACTCCGCGGTGTGCGGCGCGGCTTCGCGGAGCAGGAAGTCGTGGCAGAGCTGGCGGAAGGCGAGGTGCTCGTCGTCGAAGATGGCGCGTTTCACGCTTCAAGCGTGCCATATCGCCCGCTCGCAGCCGGTCCTTTCGCATGGTCTGAGGGAGGGCAAGATGGCTGGGTGACGACCTCCGCCGCGATGCCTGCTGCCGAAGCCCATCCGCTCCTGACCGAGCGCCGGGGTCCCGATGGTGATGTCCTGGTGATCACCATCAACCGGCCGCATGCGCGCAACGCCATCACCCGCGCCGTTTCTGATGGCATCGCCGCCGCCATGGATGAGCTCGACAGCGATCCCGCGATCCGGGCGGCGATCCTGACCGGAGCCGAGGGCACGTTCTGCGCCGGGATGGACCTGAAGGCCTTCGTCCGCGGGGAGGACCCGTACGTCCCGGGTCGGGGCTTCGCGGGCCTCGCGTTCGCCCCGCCGAAGAAGCCGCTCATTGCCGCGGTCGAGGGCTGGGCGCTGGCCGGCGGCTGCGAGCTCGTGCTGTCCTGTGACCTGGTCGTTGCTGCCGAATCAGCCAAGTTCGGCATCCCTGAGGTCAAGCGCGGGCTGGCGGCGGCCGCAGGAGGACTGTTCCGGCTGCCGCTGCGCATCCCGTACCACGTGGCGATGGAGCTGGTACTCACCGGCGATCCGGTCGAGGCGCCGCGCGCGTACGAGCTCGGGCTGGTCAACAAGCTGACCCCGACCGGTGGAGCGCTCGACGCAGCGCTGGAATTCGCCAGCCGGATCGCGGCCAACGGGCCGCTGGCGGTCATCGCGAGCAAGGACGTCGTGCGCCATGCCCATGGCTGGTCCGACGAGCAGGCCCAGCAGGCGCAGGAAGCGATCGTGCGTCCGGTCCTGCGCAGCAAGGATGCCAAGGAGGGCGCCCGCGCGTTCGCCGAGAAGCGGCCGCCGGTTTGGCGTAGCGAGTGAGCAGCCGGTGAGCGCGGCGCCCGCCGATCGTGAGGTGGTCCAGATCGCGCCGGTACCGTTCGCGGGCGCCGCTGAGCTAGTTGACGAGCTCGACGCCGATCTCGAGGTGCGCTACGGCAGCGGCGGGGATCCGGTGCACGCGCCAGCCCAAGAGTTCGACGGACCGGGCGGCCAGATGCTGCTGGCAACGGTCGGCGGGGAGCCGGTGGGGTGCGTGGGCCTGCGCCGCATCGACGACCGTATCGCCGAGCTCAAGCGCATGTACGTGCGTCCGCAGGTCCGGGGGCGGGGGATCGCCCGCGTTCTGCTCGCCGCCTGCGAAGCGCAAGCGCGGGAGCTGGGCTACGAGCAGCTCTGGCTGGAGACCGGATCGATGCAGCCGGAAGCAGTCACGCTGTATCTGACTTCGGGATACGAGCCGGTCCCGGCTTTCGGTCAGTACGCAGGTCAGAGCCTATCTATCCACCTCGGACGCGCCTTGGCGGCTGCGCCGGCGGCGAACGCCGACGTCATAAGGTGCGATTAATCGCAATGCGGGTCACACTGAATACGTGACGCAGCCGAGCGGTTCCCGCAAACGCCGGCAATCCGTCGTCATCACCGATCTGGGCTCCTCCCGCACCGCCGAGATCCGGGAGCGGGAACGTCGCTACGTCATTGCGATGCTCTTCCGGGCGGTCTGCTTCATCGCCGCCACGCTGCTCTTCCACGGCGCGGCCCGGTGGTTCGCGATCGGAGTCGCGATCGTGATGCCCTGGTTGGCCGTCGTGCTTGCCAACGCGCCGAAGAAGATGGCCGTCCGCCACGCCGTCTTCGAGCCTCCGGCGCCGCGTGAGACGCCCAGCCTCGCCCCCGCCCGCGAGCCCCGGATCATCGACCCGGACTGATCGCGCCCGCCGTCCCCGCCCGCCGTCCCCGCCCGCCGCCCCTCCCGGCTACCCGCCCTGCCGCGCGCTTCTGAGAACGCGGGGTTATACGGCCTGATAACCCCGCGTACCCAGTTCGGCGGCGACGCCGGCCCCGGTGAAGCCGTGGGTTCGTTCGACGGCGGCGACTCCGGCGCCGGTGAAGCCATGGGTTCGTTCGACGGCCGGGATTAAGCGGCGTGCGGACAGGTTAAGCGGCGCTGCCGCCGTCGATGCGCAGGCGACCGATGAGTGCGTTGGAGATCATCTGGGAGCCCAGGGTCGACAAGTGGATGCCGTCGGGTTGATGGGCGATCGGGGTGCCGGCGTTGCCGCCGAGCAGCACGTCGGTGTCGTAGACGGTGACGCTCGGGCGGCTCTTGGCGGCGGTCCGGATCGCCTGCCCCATGGCGGAGACCGCGCCGTTCATGCTGGGGATGTCAGTGGTCGGCAGGGTCAGCCAGTAGACGCGATGGACACCGCCGTTCCGCAGCGCATCCATGACGAGTCCGGCGCGCCGGGCATACTCGGCGTCCCACGCCGGGGTGGCCGGCTGGGCGTACGCGGCGCTGCCTTGCGGCTTCATCGGCTGGTTGTCGTTACCGCCGATCATCATGATCACGGTGTCCGGGTGCTCAGCGGCGATCTTGGCCGTTTGAGCCGGCCAGTCGTAGTAGTCGTCGCGTACCAGCCCGGTGATCGGGTGCGACTCGGTGTGGCCGGAGAACAGCGGCCCGTCGAGCGTGCGGGTGATCATCGGCCCGAGGTCCTCGGGAATGGAATCGCCGGCGATGATAACGCTCTGGTGGCGGGGCGCGCCCACCGGACGTGCGGAGGCCGAAGCGGCTGCCGACGCCGTCGCTGATGGGGGAGCGGGGCTCGCCGACGCCGATGGGTGGGTCGAATCGGAGGCATGGGTGACGGGAGTGCTCACCGCTCGTTCCTGATGCGCGGACTTGGGGACGCCCGCGGCCCCGCAGCCGGCCAGCGCGAAGACGGCCGTCGCCAGTGCCAGACGTTTCACGCGACCTTCACACGGGTCAGCGTAGGCCGCCAGAAAGCGCGAAAGACATTGAAACGCCGTGAGTTCAGACGCCGCCTTTGGAGGTTGGGAAGGCAGGATGAGGCCCGTGCCCCGACTGACCCAGCGCTCCGCCCTCCGCTCGCCAGTCCGTACCGGTTTCTTTCACCGGCGAACCCGCTCGATGGCCCTCGGCGGCTGCCTCATCGCCGCAGCCGTCGTGGCGGCCGGCTGCTCCAGCGGCGGCGGTACCCCGACCAGTGCGGCCAATCCTGCGAGCAAGAGCGCGTCGGCCACGCCGAGCCCGACCCCGTCGCCTACCCCGTCGCCTCCGCCGAAGCCGATCACGATGGCCTTCACCGGCGACATCCTGCTGCACTCACCGGTGTTCAACCAGGCTGCTGTCGACGGCCGCGCCACCGGCGTCGCGTACGACTTCAATCCGATGTTCGCCCAGGTCAAGGCCCAGCTTTCGGCAGCCGATCTGGCGATCTGCCATCAAGAGACCGCGCTGACGGCGACGGACGTCGGGCTGTCGGGCTACCCCGTCTTCAACTCCCCGCACGAGATCGCGGTCGCCGTAGCTGACAGCGGTTACGACGGCTGCTCCACGGCCTCGAACCACAGTTACGACCATGGCGCACAAGGGGTTGCCGACACGATCGCGGCGTTCGACGCCGTTCACGTCGAGCACGCCGGAACGGCGATCTCAGCGGCTACCCGGCTGCCCGAGATCCACACGGTGCGCGGGGTCAAGGTCGCGCTGCTCGACTACACGTACGGGCTCAACGGCTTCGTCCTGCCGGCAGATCAGCCGTACCTGGTGAACCTGATCAACGTCGCGCAGATCCTCGCCGACGCGAAGGCCGCCAAGGCTGCGGGCGCGCAGATCGTCGTCGTCCAGATGCACTGGGGTGAGGAGTACCAGGCGACCCCGACGACGGAACAGCGCACCGAGGCCACCCAGCTCCTGTACTCGCCGTATGTCGACGCGATCGTGGGCGGCCACGTCCACGTCGTGCAGCCGGTGGAGAAGATCGGCAACAAGTACGTCGTCTACGGCGTCGGCAACTTCCTGTCCAACCAGTCGGGGGAGTGCTGCCCGGTCTCCTCGCAGGACGGCGTGATCGTGACGCTGCACTTCGTGAACACCGCCGGGAAGTGGTCGGTCGGCAGCATCACGTACACGCCGACGTACGTCGACCGGTTCGGTGGCTACGTCATCTACCCGGATGCGGCTGCCTACGAAAACCCCAACACCCCTGCTGCGCTGAAGCAGCAGCTGGCCGCCTCGTTCCAGCGGACAGTGGCGGTCATGTCGTCGTTGCGAGCGCCGAACGTGACACCGGATCTGACGCCTCCCGGCTTATGAGCCGGCTCGCCCCTTCGTGAGCGAGGCCGTCCGGGTCACCTCGGCTGACGACCCGCGCCTGTCGGATTACCGCTTGCTGACCGACGTGGCGCTGCGCCGCAAGGTCGAGCCGGAGGGCGGGCTGTTCATCGCCGAGGGCGAGAAGGTTGTACGACGAGCGGTGGCCGCCGGCTATGAGATGCGCTCCCTGCTGTGTGCCGGCTCGCGCGCGGCGGAGCTCGCGGATCTGCCCGGGCTGCACCTCGTCGCGGACTACGACGTGCTCGAGGCGGTGACGGGCTTCCACGTCCACCGCGGGGTGCTGGCCGCCATGGGGCGCCGCCCGCTGCCGACGCTGGAACAGGTCCAGCGCTCGGCACACCGCCTGATGGTCCTCGAGGAACTGTCGAGCACGACCAATCTCGGCGCGGTCTTCCGCAGTGCCGCGGCGCTCGGAGTCGACGGGATCATCCTTGCTCCCACCTGCGGCGATCCGCTCTACCGGCGGGCGGTACGGGTCTCAATGGGGCAGGTCTTCGCCATCCCGTACGCGCGTTGCGAGAGCTGGCCGCAGCCGCTGGCGGAGCTGCGCGAGCAGGGTTGGCGCGTGTTGGCCCTGACGCCGGCTGCGCGCGCCACCGACATCGACCGGCTGGCGGTCGGACCCGACGAGCGGCTGGCCCTCCTGATCGGCGCCGAAGGCTCCGGGCTGTCGCCGGAAGCCCTGGCTGCGGCCTCGGAGTGGGTACGGATTCCGATGGCGCACGGGGTCGATTCGCTCAATGTGGCGGCCGCTGCAGCGGTCGCGTCGTACGCACTTCGCCGCTAGCCCCTCAAGCGGGAGCCGTAAGCCGCCGATCCTGCTCACGGGGTCGCCGTAGGCCCCCGCATTGGAGGGGTCGTGGACCAGAGCCATAACGAAAGCTCGCCCGAGAGCGCCGGCGGTCAGCCGCCGTACGCCGCGAGCGCACCGTTCGCCGGCGACTTTCCCGCGCCCGTAGGGCCGCCCGTGCAGGCTGCCGGCGCTCCCGCTGGTGTCCCCGCCGGTCTGCCTGCGATGCCGCCGCCTGCGCCGGGCATGGGCCCGGTGCCGGGGCTTTCGGCGCCGGTCGGCCAGCCCGGAAGCGGCTTTGCGCCGGCTCCTGCTCCCAACGGTCAGCCTGCAGGCGGCGGGTTCGTGACTGCCACGATGCCGGGCGCCCCGCCGGCGGCCGCACCCTCGATCCCCGCGCCGTCGCTGCCCCTGCCGCCCTCGATGCGCCCGCCGGAGTCCCCGGGTCTGACGCCGGCCGGAAACGGCGCGCCGGACATGAGCAAGGTGCGTAACACCCGCGGCACCGAGGCCGACACCGACCTCTCCGGCTGGGACCTCAACGGGCTGCTCATCCAGGTCCTTGAGCGTCGTTGCTCCGACCTGCACATGACGATCGGTGCCCCGCCGACCATCCGGCTGAACGGCTCCCTCATGCCCATCGAGGGCTATCCCGAGCTGACCGCGGCCGTGCTGCAGAAGATGCTCTTCGCGATCATCACCCAGAAGCAGCGGGAGCGTTTCGAGGAAGAGCTCGAGCTCGACTTCGCCTACTCGGTGCCCGGTCGGGCCCGATTCCGGGTGAACATCTACCGCCAGCGTGACGCGATCGGCGCGGCCTTCCGCCTGATCCCGTATGAGATCAAGAAGCTCGAAGAGCTCAACATGCCCCCGAGCATCGCCAATTTCGCCATGCTGCCGCGTGGTTTCGTGCTGGTCACCGGTCCCACCGGATCAGGTAAGTCCACGACGCTCGCGAGCCTTGTCGACTTGGCCAACCGCCAACGGCGCGACCACATCATGACGGTCGAAGACCCGATCGAGTTCCTGCACCAGCACCAGTCGTGCCTGGTGAACCAGCGCGAGGTCGGCGAGGACACGCACTCCTTCCAGAACGCGCTCAAGCACGTGCTGCGCCAGGACCCCGACATCATCATGGTCGGAGAAATGCGTGACCTGGAGACGATCTCGGTCGCACTGACCGCGGCTGAAACCGGTCACCTCGTCTTCGCGACCCTGCACACCCAGGACGCGGCCCAGACGATCGACCGCATCATCGACGTCTTCCCGCCGCACCAGCAGCAGCAGGTACGCGTGCAGCTGGCGAGCTCTCTCCAGGGCATCGTCTGCCAGACGCTGTGCAAGACCGCTGACGGGCGCGGCCGGGTAGCGGCGACCGAGGTGCTGGTGGCCACTCCGGCAATCCGCAACCTGGTCCGTGAAGGCAAGAGCCACCAGATCTACTCGGCTCTGCAGGCGGGGGCCAAGCACGGCATGCAGACCATGGACCAGCAGCTGGCCGAGCTCGTCCTTTCGGGCCGGATCTCGTATGAGGTCGGGTTCGAGAAGTGCCACCACTCCGAGGACTTCGCCCACCTGTGCGGGCCGATGCGCACGCGACAGCACTACTGACGCCTCGCCGCTAAAGGCGGCTGCTCCAGGCGACGAAACGAGATCAGGGCCATCTGCAGTAACGCAGCTAGGGCCGCCGGTATCAAGCTCGAGAGGTAACGACTCGCTATGGCGACGACGTATGCATACGCGGTTCGTGACCGTGCCGGCAAGATGATCAATGGTCACCTGGAGGCGGATTCGCCGGCTCTGGTGGCCACCAAGCTCAAGGCGATGGGCTACGCACCCGTCAACATCACCGAAGCCAATGCGGGGATGAAGCGCGAGATCCAGATCCCGGGCTTCGGCAACAAGGTCAAGCTCAAGGACCTCGCCATCATGTCGCGCCAGTTCGCGACGATGGTGAACAGCGGCCTGCCCCTGCTGCGTGCGCTGCGGATTCTCGCCGAACAGACGGAAAGCAAAGAGCTTTCGCGCGTTCTGCACGAGGTGCGCGCCGACGTCGAGGGCGGCACCGCGCTGTCCGTCGCGATGGCCAAGTTCTCCCCGAAGGTCTTCCCGCCACTGATGATCAACATGGCGCGCGCGGGTGAGGTCGGCGGTTTCCTCGACACCGTGCTGCTGCAGGTGGCCGAGAACTACGAGGCCGAGGTCAAGCTGCGCGGCAAGGTCAAGAGCGCCATGACGTACCCGGTCATCGTCTTCATCATGGCGATGCTGATGTGTACCGCCATGCTGCTTTTCATCGTCCCGGTGTTCGCGAAGATGTTCTCCTCGCTCGGAGGAAAACTGCCTGCGCCTACGCGACTTCTGATGGACGCGAGCAACATCCTCAAGAGCTATTTCCCCATCTTCTTCCTCATGCTCATCGTGTTCATCGTCGTGTGGAAGCGGGTCAAGTTCGACGATCGGGTACGCGCCGTCGTCGATCCGTTGAAGCTGAAGATTCCCGTCTTCGGAAACCTCGCGAAGAAGATCGCGCTCAGCCGCTTCGCCCGCAACCTCGGCACG
>DATAVO010000044.1:0-2131 GCA_036267695.1 Frankiaceae bacterium | reverse complement strand
CTAGCGCGGGGCCCGGGGGGCATCGCGCCCGCGGGCGCGCTTACCTCAATGACCTGACACGCGGGTCTACGCGGTACGAAAAGTACGGCTCTGGCGAAAGGTGACCGTGGCGTAGGCGCCGACCACGTGCTCGGCGATGTCGCTACGCAGCTGTCGCCCGCCGAAATCGATCTCCTCGGCGGCCGCGTAAGCCGCGGCTCGCGCGGCGGCAATCCCTTCACCCAGCGCGGTGACGCTCAGCACACGGCCGCCGGCGGTCACCAACTCTCCATCAGGCCCGGCCGCCGTACCGGCATGGGTTACGAACACGTCCGGCGCAGCCGTCGCCGCACCGAGGCCCGTGATCAGATCGCCGTTACGGGTGGACTCGGGGTAGCCGGCGCTGGCCATCACCAGGGTGACGGCGGAGCGCCGATCCCATTCCAGCGGCCCGACGGTGTCCAGCCCACCCGGATTCGGCCCCAGCACCCCACCGCTCGCGGCGGCGGCGAGCAGCGTGAGCAGATCAGAGCGCAGCCGCGGCAGGATCGCCTGCGTCTCCGGATCGCCGAAGCGCGCATTGAACTCGAGCACCTTCGGACCGTCGGGCGTGAGCATCAGGCCGGCGTAGAGCACACCGTGGAACCGGATCCCGCGCCGGCCGAGCTCGTCCAGCACCGGCTGGTGCACCTGCGCGACCATTTCGGCCGAGATGTGCGCGTCGATTGCCGCCACCGGCGAGTAGGAGCCCATGCCGCCGGTGTTGGGGCCCCGGTCGCCGTCGAAGATGCGCTTGTAGTCCTGCGCCGAGGCGAGCGGCACGGCGATCCGACCGTCGCACAGCGCCAGCAGCGAGACCTCCGGCCCACTCATGTGCTCCTCTACGAGCACGCGGTCGGTGCCGAAGCGGTGCTCCTCCAGCAGGGCGGTCAGTCCCGCCCGCGCCTCGTCCGCGTCAGCCGCGATGATCACGCCCTTGCCGGCGGCGAGCCCGTCAGCCTTGATGACGGCCGGGAAGCGGCCGCCCTGGATATCCTCGATCGCCGCCATGCCGTCCTCGACGGTCTCGACCACCTGGTAGCGCGCCGTCGGCACCCCGGCGGCCTCCATGATCTCCTTGCAGAAGGCCTTGGAACCCTCGAGCCGTGCCCCGGCCGCCGTGGGCCCGAAGCAGGCGATGTCAGCCTCGATCAGGCGGTCGGCGAGGCCCGCGACCAGCGGCACCTCCGGACCAACCACGACCAGCTCGACCTGCTCCCGCAGCGCCAGCGCGACCAGCCCGTCGATGTCGTCGGCGACGACGTGCGAAAACACCCGCGCGATGGCCGCGATGCCGACGTTTCCGGGCGCGCACAGTAGCTCCGGCTGTTGCGGGGACCGGGCCAGGCCCTGGAGGATCGCATGCTCACGCGCTCCGCCACCAACCACCAGAACCTTCAACTAACGCTCCTTAGATCAGACCGATGAAGTCGTCGATGGGGATCGCCGACAACGTCTCGAACTTACCGGTCCCACGCGACCCGAGCTCGAGTGAGATCCGCGCCATGGTCCGCTCGTCCGGCGCCTCGACCACGTTGACGAAGTCGAACTTGCCGAGCGTCGCCCATTGCGCGATGACCTTGGCGCCGAACTGCTCGACCTCACGGTTGACCTCACGGATACGCGCCGGGTTGTTGCGAATCGTCTGGACGCCTTCCGGGGAAAGCGTGGTGAGCATTATGTAGGTGGGCATTAGCTGACTTCTACCACGTCCGCAACGAGATCCAAGGCGACCTCGCCGTCACGCGCGTCAACCGCAACCGTGTCCCCGGCCTGGAAGCGGCCCTCCAGCAGCGCCAGCGCGAGCGGATCGACCAAACGCTTCTGGATCACCCGCTTGAGCGGCCGGGCGCCGTAGGTCGGGTCGTAGCCGAGGTTCCCGAGCAGGATCCGCGCCTCCGGGCTGAGTTCCAGCTCGATCCCACGCTCCGCGACGCGCTTGACCACGGTCTCCACCTGGAGGTCGACGACCTCGCTGATCTGCTCGCGGCTGAGTGGCATGAACTCGACGATGTCATCCAGGCGATTGATGAATTCGGGCCGGAAGTGACCCTCGGCACCGACACGGCCGCCGGGGATGTTCGAGGTCATGATCAGTACGACGTTCTTGAAG
>DATAVO010000043.1:0-16604 GCA_036267695.1 Frankiaceae bacterium | reverse complement strand
GTCCGCCCCGTGTGTCGAAATCCCGCCCCACCGAAAGGTGTCGCCCTGATGACCACCCCCGGCGTCGAAGATCTCCCGCTGATCATCTCGGTCGACGATCACGTCATGGAGCCGCGCGACCTGTGGCAGCGCGAGCTCCCGGCGAGCCTGCGTGACCGCGGTCCGCGCACGGTCCGCGAGCGGGTGCGGCTGGAGTTCAGCGGAGGTCATTACGGGTTCGTACGCGACGCGCCCGACGGTCATTGGACCGATGTCTGGCTCTTCGACGATCTGGTCGTGCCGACCGGTCTGCTGCACGGCCCGGCCGGCCTCAAGCGGTCCGACGTGAGCAATGTCGGTGCCACCTATGAGGATTTCCGTCCCGGTACGTACAACCAGAAAGACCGTCTCGCCGACATGGACACCAACCACGTCGAGGCGGCGCTGAACTACCCGAACATCTTCCCGCGCTTCGCGGGGCAGGGTTTCGCCGAGCGGTCCGACAAGGATTTCGCCCTGCTGTGCCTGCAGATTTACAACAACTGGATGATCGATGAGTGGTGCGCCGGCGACGGCCGCGGCCGCCTCATCCCGCTCATCCTCGTCCCGCTCTGGGACCCGCACCTGGCCGCCGCAGAGGTCCGGCGCTGCGCCGACAAGGGTGCCCACGCGGTCGCCTTCTCGGAGAACCCGACCAAGCTGGGCCTGCCCAGCCTGTACTCCGGGAAGTGGGACCCGTTCCTGGCCGCCTGCGAGGAGACCGACAGCACGATCTCCATGCACATCGGTTCGTCCTCGACCATGCCGACGACCAGCCCCGACGCCCCGCTGTCCACCTCGATGGCACTCTCGTCGCAGAACGCGCAGGGCTCGGTCGTCGACTGGATCTACTCCGGAACCCTCGCCCGCTATCCGAAGCTGAAGGTCGCCTGGGCCGAGAGCCAGATCGGGTGGCTGCCGTACCTGCTGGAGCGCATGGACCTGGTCTGGAAGGAGGGCGTCGGCGACCTCGACCTGCCCGAGGCACCGAGCAGTTACGCCCGCGGCCGCATTTGGGGCTGCATCTTCGACGACCAGCACGGGCTCGTCGCGCGTGACGCCGTCGGCATGGACTCGATCCTGTTCGAGACCGACTACCCGCACAGCGACGGCACCTTCCCGCGTTCTCGGGAGGTCGCCCACAGGCTGTGCGCCGGCGCCGGGCTGAACGAACACGAGTGCTGGCAGTTCCTGCGCGGCAACGCGATCAAGGCGTACGGGCTCGAGCGGTTCGGGATCACTGCGTGAGCGCAGCCGGATTGCGTGATGCTCTCGCGCTGCCAGCGGAGCTTGGCCTGCTCAGCCCACTGACCCGGCTGACCCTGCTGGTCGACGCCGAGGTCGAGCGGATCGCGGCAGCCCGCGGCGTCGCGTACGCCGACTATCTGGTGCTCGGAGTGATCCGCCGCTCGCCCGCGGGCCACGGCCGCCCGACCGAGATGTGCGCCGTCCTCGGTCGCACCACCGGCGGCATGACCCTCACCCTTGACCGGCTCGAGGCGGCCGGGTGGGTTCGTCGCTCCGCGGATCGGGCCGACCGCCGCCGGATCATCGTCTCGCTGACGCCTGAAGGCAGGCGACTCGCCGAGGCGGTCAACGGCGAGTTGCACGCCTGGGAGCAGAGCTTGACGCTGAATACCGCGGATCGGGCGAATGCGGGTGCCGTGCTGGCGCATCTGATCGACGCCGTCGAGTCACGGGAAGCACTCTCGGCCTGAATCCACAGGTCATCGCGCGCACGCGGGCCGTGAGAGCTAACGTGGCGGGGGTGGTCGACCTCGAGGTGACCGGCAAGGTAGGCCGGATCATCGTTCGGGTGCGCGGCAGCGAGGGACCGGGCGAAGTGCTGGTGCGGGTGCGGGGGGGGAGCGAGGCGTTCATCGCCTATGCCGACACCGAGATCGAGCGCGACAGCGACGTGCTCGTGGTGAACTCCCGCGGCGAGCGGGCGGTCGACGTCGTGCCCTGGCCGTGGCCGCAGGAGTTGGAAACGTCCGAACCGCCCATCGATTGAGCGATCCGGCTATGAACGCGAAACGTCATTGGCGACGAAGGAGAAACGATGTTCGGGTGGCACGTTCCGGCGCCCAACCAGGCGATGCTGATCTCAGGCGGCCGGCAGAAGGGCAATAACGCGCTGCCGGTCAAGATCGTCACCGGTCACGGCTCGTTCGTGATGCCGATCCGCTCGCGCGTCTCGTTCCTGACGCTGGCGATGCAGGAGTCGCTCGTCACCGAGGAGTGCGTGACCCAGCAGGGGATCACCCTGCTGGTGCGGGCGGTGATCGCGTTCAAGGTCGGCGATGACCAGGAGTCGATCTCCAATGCCGCCCGCCGTTTCCTTGCTGATCAGGACCAGATGTCGACGCTGACGGGGCAGATCTTCTCCGGTCACCTGCGTTCGATCGTCGGCTCTATGACGGTGGAAGACATCATTCGCGAGCGCCAGACGCTGGCCGAGCAGGTGCTCGACGGATCGAAGACGGAGATGGCGAAGATCGGCCTTGCCGTCGACTCGCTGCAGATCCAATCCATCGACGACCGGGGGTCGGGCTACATCGCTGCTCTGGCGGCACCCCACCAGGCCACCGTCAACCAGGCAGCGCAGATCGCTCAGGCGAAGGCTGACCAGGCGTCGGCGGAGGCCAAACAGCAATCGCTCACGAAGCAGGCCGAGTACGAGCGCCAGACCGCGGTCGCCAGGGCCCAGTACCAATCCGAGATCGACCAGGCGCAGGCCCGCGCCGGGCAGGCGGGTCCGCTCGCCGCCGCCCAGGCGCAGCAGGACGTGCTGGTCGAGCAGGCGAAGGTCGCCAACAAGAACGCCGAACTTCGCGAGGCGCAACTGGTCGCCGAGATCGTCAAGCCGGCCCAGGCCGAGGCGGAGCGCATCCGCACGCTTGCCAAGGCCGATGCCGACCGCACCCGGATGTCGGCGGAAGCCGCGTCGGCCGAGGGACGTATCGCGCTCGACCAGCTGATCATTTCTCAGCTGCCACAGATGATCACGGCTGCCGCTGATGGCCTTTCGAACGCCAACCTGACCGTCCTGAACGGCGCCGAGGGACTCAACGGCACCGTCGCCGCCCTGGCCTCGCAAGGCATGGCGATCTTGCGCGCCGTCACTGACGGGCTGGGCAATGGCTCGGCCTATGACGAAGACGAGGACGACCGGGCCGGCGAGCGGGGCCAGAACCCGCCGCCGGCCGGCCCGCCTCAGCTCGGCCCGGGTGGCGCCCCGCCGCCCCCCGCGGCCTAGCTCACCGAGCTGGGATCAGCCCGGTGGCGGCTGCCATCGGGCTGATCGTGGGCGGCGTTGGAACGCCTCACTATTGCGTTTTGCCGCCGGTCTTTCACCGGTCCCGCGGCCTGCCGCGGCTCCGGTCCGTCCCCCGCGGCGGACTGGCGGGCCGATGCTCCGGGGCGGCCAACCCCCCGAAGATCGCCACCGGGAATCTCGTCCCACCAGCACGCCGACACCTATCGTTTCGGGTGCGATGACGGTCGCCGAGTACGTCCGAACGGACTAACTTTTGGCGGGCTCCCCGAAGCGAGTTCGTGCATCGCTTCGGCGGGCTCTCACATGGCCGTAAGTCCGTCGGCGATCTCGATGAGGGCGGTGTCGGTGAGGATGCCGGCGCTGTCGAGGACGGTGTAGTCAACGTGCTGTCGGACGTCCGTCCAATCGATCCTTGCGAGTCTCGCTCCTCGGGTCAGCACAGCGTGGTCGCCCCGTATCGTGACCGGCGTCTGAACGAGCCCGGCCCCCGCTACGGAGACCGGGTTTGTTACGTCACCCACGGACGCGCTCAGGATCAGCCGGTTGTTGGGAGCGTCCTGCAGGATGTAGCTCCGCCAGACCATGCCGCGCAGATCACCCGAGAGGAACAGCTTGGTGCCGGGAGGCAGATTTTTGACTTCCAGAGCGCTGATCTTCGCCAAGCGCTGATCGGCACCTGAGGTGGGGGTTACGCCGCCCGTCGCCGCTGGGGTGACCACCATGGTCGATCCCGGCGACGACTGGTGGCCCGCCCAGATCCCAACCGCACCGAGAAGTAACACCGGGATCGTCGTCATCATCAGGACGCGGCGCTGTCGGCGCCGTCGCCCCCGGACCCGGCACCGTTGGTACCTCTCGTCAGTGGGCGCCGGTGAAGGCAGCCCTCGGGCCAGCGCCGCAAGGTCCCGATCAATGATTGCCGTGGCGCTGTGATCCTCAGGTTCCATGTTGGTCCTCCAACTCGATCGCAAGCTGGGCTCTGGCCTCAGCGAGCCAGCGTTTGACGCTGCCCTCGGGTCTGCCCATAGTGGTCGCGACCTTGCTGACCGGCATGTCCGCGAAGTAGTGCAGAGTGACGGCTAGCCGTAGCCGGGCCGGGAGCCTGGTCACGAGATCCAGCAGCCCGGTGTCGGGTGGCGGGGTGCCGTTATCGATCAATACCAGCGTGGATTCCAAGACCCGTTCGCGCTGCTGCTTGCGCCACCTGTCCTTGACGAGGTTCGTCGCGACCATCCATAGCCACGCCTCTGGGTTCGCGACCTTGCTCCAACGGGCCCAGAGCCGCGCGAACGCTTCCGCCGCGATGTCTTGCCCGGCTGTCAGGCTTCCGGTCGCCGAAGCCGCCCACCGAGCCAGGTGCGGGTACACCCGTACGAAAAGCGCATGCGCAGCATCGTCCTGGGTCGCTGCCCTATCGCTCCTGCTGGCCACGGGTCATCACCCCCTGTAGCTACGACGATCGACGATGCTTCTCGGTTCGGTCCAAGTGCGCTGAGGTTCACCGATGGTGGTGCGGTCTTGGGCCAAGAGCATTGGACCCATCGCATCCGGCTCGTTAGCTCAGCCGCCATGTGCTGTTTTGTGAGCTTGACCCGGTTGGCGTTTGCTCGGTGAGTGGGGGGCCGCTCAGCGGGCGAGGCGGTCTTGCCCCGCTCAGCGGAAGGGCAGGAACTGCACCGTCATGCCGACGTTCGCCCAGTAGTCGTCTGCACCGGTGACCGTCAGTTGCAGCCGCTCTGCGACGGCGAGGGTCGAGATCTCGCAATCTGTGCGTCGGGAGATTGGCGCGTTCGCCGGCCAGCTTGAAAGGCGGACCGCCGTTCGGTGCCAGTGGCTCGGCGTCGTATGGACCCCGCTGGCACTGGCGCCGACCCATAAGCGTGGGGCGCCGGATACCGCGCCGATTCTGCCCGGCCCAGTCTCGGCGCAGCGGGTGAGGACCTGTGACCATTGAGCCACCTGCCAACAACGCTTCCTGCCGCGGTCAGCCGTCCATGAGCGCGGTCAGCGCATCGGCTGCGGGGTTGTTGAGCCAGATCGTCTGATCGGCGGGGAGCATCCCGCGGGCCACGGCCCGGTTCATCACGCGGACGACGATCGCGCAGTACCGCGCCCCCGCGAAGATCTCGAACCATCGGATATCGCTGACGTCGCGGCCGCTGACATTCGCGTAGTGCTCGCACTGCTCGTCGCGCGTGAGGTCACCCGGTAGCCGGTCGCCCCCGACCACCTCGTGCATCGTGCGGTCGAACATCAGCCACCACCCGAGGTCCTGCTCGGCCTGAGCGATCGACGCCGCTTCGAAGTCGGTGATCGCCGCGACCTCGCCGCCCCGCCAGATGATGTTGCC
The DNA here is from genome assembly GCA_036267695.1 of Frankiaceae bacterium. Classification (GTDB taxonomy): domain Bacteria; phylum Actinomycetota; class Actinomycetes; order Frankiales; family Frankiaceae; genus DATAZK01. Next base: position 10,956 of record DATAVO010000043.1, on the reverse strand, counting down.
CGGCCGCGGGTCGCCCCAAGCGAGACCCGGCTCGCGCTTCGCCGGCATCCGCTGCTCGAGCCACTTCCATGCCGACTCCATGAGCGGATGCTCGCGTCCGTCGAGCTCCTCGTCGGCGTAGCGGCGCCACACGTCCATCTGCGCCGCGGTGCCCGCCTCGGTGCCTGGCGGCACCAGCCACTCGAGACCCAGTTCGCGCCAGGGGACGGTGTGCAGGTTCGCCAGCGTCGACAGCCCGTTGCGCAGCATCTCGCTTCGCGTCGCCGGTGCAATCTCGGTCCAGAACCCGGCCGTGGGATAGGGCGGGCTCTCCGTCGGAACGTTGCCCCCGACGTAATCCATCACGAAGAACGGCTGGCCCAGCAGCGACGCGTCAGCCTCGTAACCGACCAGCGGCGCCAGCGGTATCCCGCCGGCCTTGTGCAGCGCCTCCATCACCCGGTACTGCAAGGCGACCTCGTTGTCTCCCGGGTTATCGGGATGATCCGGAGCCTGCCGCGGGTACACGGGTGGGTCGGGCGTCTCGATACGGGCGACGACCTTGCGGGCGACGGATCCGGCGGCACCCTCCTCCTCGAGATCGACGATCAGCGTCACCGCCGAAAAGCCGCTGCTCGGCTTGGAGATGTTGCTGATGGTCAGACGATCGCCGCCGGGAAGCCGGGAAGTCAGCCAGTGCTGCAGCCCGTTTGCGGCTTCAGGGGTCAACGGCTCTTCGGCGGAGACGCTCAGCGCAGCCTCCGGGGGGTGAAGTAGGTGTTCGGCACGCCGAACAGCATCGCAGATCGCTCCCGCGCCCCTCAGGCCGAGGGCTCAGACGGAGGGCTCAGACCGAGGCAGCCGGCTGCGTCAGCCGGGCGTGCTGCTCGAGGCGCGCAGCACGCAGCCGGGCGGCGACTTTGGCGAGCACCAGCAGGGCGCCCGCGATCAGCAGGGCGGTGCCGACCGAGGCTGCGACGATCGCCAGCGGGTGCTCCCCGAGCGTCGACCAGATCGGGCCGAGGCTCGGGATCGTCGCGAACGTGAGGATCGCCGACAGGCCCACGATCGTCCACGAGGCGACGGCCGGCGAGATCTCCCCGACCTTGAGCCCATCTGCCGACGCCGGACGCGCGGCCGCCAGGGCGAGCAGGGGCAGTGCCGGCGCCAGATACCAGCCGTAGAGCACCGGACCGAGCAACCCCAAGGCGAGCAGCGCCAACCCGAGCCGGTCACGGGTCGGCGGCTGCCAGGTTTGCCCCAGCGCGCTACGCCGTGGCCGCAGGAGCACCAAGGCCAGCGCTACACCGGCTCCCGCGGCGAGGCCCCGCGTGGCGGTGAGCAGACCCGAATCGCTGGGGTGGGCGCCGACCAGCCAGCCCAGCCCGCGGATCAGATTGGTGACGATGTCCGGGGGAGCGATGCCGGTGCGCAGCCGGCCTGGGGTGCCGAAGTTGTGCAGCCAGCCCAGGCCGCCGCCGCTGAGCATCATCGACAGGCCAACAGCGAACGCGACGGCGCTGAGATCGGCGGCCAGGCTCCGCAACTTGGCCGCGATGCTCGGACCGGCCGCCAGCAGCGCGCAGAGTGAGAGATACACCGCACCGAGCGCGACTGGAAGCTTCACCATCGCGCCGAGGGCGCAGAGAACGATCGCCAGCCATCGGCGCGAGACACTCTGCCCGCCCCCCGAACGCGCCAGCGCCAGACCACAGATCAGCAGCGCAGCGGCTACGGCGTCCAGATGCGCACCGGCCACCAGGTGCACGAGGACCAGCGGGTTGCCGGCGATGGCGACGACGACGATCGGCCGCGTCGCAGGTGCGGCCATCCGGGCGGCGACTGCTACGAGCACGACCACGGCGATCAACGCGACCACGCGAAGGATGAGCAGCGAAAGCACGGGCCGGCCGGCTGACGCGGCAGCCTTCTGGATGGCGACCGCGACACCTCCGTAGGGAGGGCGCGTCTCGCGCCAGCGCGGATCGACAGCCGAGAGCAGTGCGCCCGGGCCGAGCCGGCTGACGACGGCATTGGCCGGGTCGAGCCCGCGCCGCGCCAGCTCGCCCTGCGCGACGTAGGCGTAAGCGTCACGGCTGCCGATCACGGGGCCGACGACGAACGGCATTGCCCAACATGCGGCGATCAGTGAAGCGGCCTTGGCCTGCAGCTGATGAGCTGCGGCAAGGCGCAGCAAGACCCACCAAAGAAGGGTCAACAGAAAGAGGGCGGGTACGAGCAGCAGCAGGTAGTCAGCGGTCCTGGCATTATTGGGGGCTACGACGGCAAGCATCCCGAGCCAGCTCGTCGGATTCCGCGAACCCGGTTCGGGGCCGAGCCGGCCCCACGAGATCACGACAGCAAAACCAAGCAGCAGACCGACAGCCGCAAAAGCGAATGTCTCGCCACGCCGAAGTGAGTGCCGCCGCCGGGCACGCGTCAGAGAGGACAGTGCACTGGTGACCGTCCTCGACCTGTCGGAGGCAGACGCCACCGACTCTTCGGTGACGGCCGTTGCGGCCGACTCGCTGGCGGTCACCACCGCTCCGGTGGCGCCGCTGACGTGGCTGAAGTCGACGCTGATGTCGATCCTCCTCCGCGTCGTGCGTGGTTTTGGGAAGTATCCCTGGCTTGTCGCCCCGTTGGTGTGTTGCCTACCCCTGGCGTTGCACCTGACTGGATCCGACACTCCAGCCGAGGCCTACCGGGTCTGGTTGTTCCACCACTTCGGGTTCACGATATGGAATACGCAGTGGTATGGCGGCCACACCGTACTCGGGTACAGCGTTCTTTTTCCGCCGCTGGCGGGGTTTCTGGGCTCCGGGACGGTCGGTCTGGGCGCCTGCACCCTGACCGCTTTCTGGGCTACCCAGCTGATCAGGCGCGAGACCGGCCGTCAGCATCGGCTGGCCCTACTCGCATTCTCCGCCGCTGTCGTGGAAAACCTCGTCGTGGGGCGCATGGCTTTCGCGGTCGGGCTCGCTTTCGCTGTGCTGGCACTGCTGCAGGTGTCCATGCAGCGGCCGAAGCGCGCGCTCCTGTCGGCGACGCTGACCTCGCTCGCCAGTCCGCTCGCCGGCTTCTTCCTACTGCTGGCCGCCGTCGCCTGGCTGCGCACCAAGCCGCTGCGCTCCCTGCTGCCGCTGGTCGGGGCGATGATCGGGGCGATCGCCGTCCTGATGTTCCCGGAGCAGGGCACGTTCCCGTTCCCCCTTTCGACGTTGATCGCTGTGCTTCTCGTGGCGGTCATCGGCCTGGCGATCGTGCCGCGCACCTCCGTGGTGATCCGGCGGGCGCTGTGGATCTACGCGCTGATCGCCGTCCCGCTGTTCATCGTGCCCAACCCGATCGGCGGCAACCTGGCGCGCCCGGGCAGCCTGCTGGCAGTTCCAGTTGCCATGATCGCGCTCCGTCACCGCCGGATCTGGGCCGGTCTCGTCCTCGTGCCACTGCTGGTCTGGCACTTCGAACCGATCGTTCCCGCGCTCGCAAGCCGTGGTGATCCGGCGGCGAAGTCGACGTATTACACCGGCCTGATCGACTACCTGAAGGGCCATGACCAGCCGTTCGGACGGCTGGAGATTCCCTTCACGCGTACGCACTGGGAGGCCCGTTACGTCGCCCCGGCGATGCCGCTGGCGCGCGGTTGGGAGCGCCAGCTCGATCTGCGTTACAACGCGATCCTGTACTCGAAGGACCTTGACCAGGCGACCTACCACGAGTGGCTGGTCGAGAACGGTGTGCGGTGGGTCGCGCTGCCCAGCGAGCCGCTCGACCCGTCCAGCGAGGGGGAGCTCAAGGTCATCCGTACCAATCCCTCCTACCTCAAGCCGGTCTGGCACGACGCGAACTGGGAGCTGTGGTCCGTGAGCGGCTCCGACGGCCTCACCACCGGGCCGGCGACCATGAAGACGCTCACCGCCGACTCGTTCACCTTGCACTTCAACCAGCCCGGCAATGCGCTGGTGCGGATCCACAGCAATCCCTACTGGGCGGTCGCCGGCGATGTCCCCGCCTGCATCAACTCGACCGCCGAGGGATGGACATCGGTGACCAGCTCCGGCACCGGTGACGTCACGGTCGTCAGCCGCTTCTCGCTGGGCGGCGGCAACGTCTCGAAGTCTGCGGATGGCGGATGTCTGCCACCATTCTGAGTCAGCCGCGGCCGATGATGGCCGCCATGCCTCCGCAGCGCCGGTTCCTGGCTGCGGGGGCGCTCGTGCTGCTCGGCGTGGCCATTTACTTCGCCTTCGTCGCCCCGATCCGGCAGGTCGACCTCGATGTCTTCCTGCGCGCCGGCCAGGCAGTCCTGCATGGCCACGACCCGTACTCCAGCACGCACAGCGAGACGATCCGCACCAACGCCGCCTTCGTCTATCCGCTCGCGGTGGCCTGGTGGTTCGCGCCGCTGTCGGCGATCGGCAGCGCCAGCCATCTGATCTACGCGATCGCGTCGCTGCTGGCGATCGGGCTCGCCTGCTGGTGGGCGCGGCCGGGCCAGCCGCTGATCGCCGCGCTCGTCCTGCTGTCCTCCGCAGCCGTCATCGGGCTGCAGGACGGCTCGGTGAACCCGTGGCTGCTGCTCGGTTTGATCGCTGCGTGGCGATGGCGGGATCGGCCGATCGTCACGGGTCTGCTCGTCGCCGCACTGATCATCTGCAAGCTCTTCTTGTGGCCCGTTCTTGGCTGGCTGCTGCTCTCGCGCCGCTACCGTGCCACGGCGACGGCGGCTGTCGTGACCGGGGTGGTACTGGTCGCCGGCTTCACCTTCGGTCCGTTGCGCACGGGTGCGTACGCCTCGATGCTTCACGTGCTCAGCGGCCTCGAGGCCCCACACGCGGCGGGCTTGTCAGGCTTGCTCATCCATTGGCACGCGTCGCTTGCCCTGGCCACGGTGATCGCCACGGCCATCGGGATGCTGCTGCTGGGGGCGGCGGGCTACCAGTACCGCCGCCGCCCCGCGGGCAGTGGCCGGGAGGTGCTGGTGTTCGGGGCCGCGGTGGTGGCTGCCTTGTTCGCGTCGCCGATCGTCTGGCACCACTACTACCTGCTCCTTGCCGCGCCGCTGCTGCTCGCCACCCGCTCCGTCTGGCCCTTCGTCGTGCTCAGCCTCGCGAGTTGGGCCGCGGCCGCCCCGCACCCCACCACCCAGGTTCATACCGCGATCGGCTACGTCCTGGGCCTGGGCGGAATCGCCGTGATCGCTGCGGTGGCGGCACTGCGCGCCTGGCGGCAGCCCTCCTCGGCTGACCGCGCCTTGGCCCGGGCCTACACCGCGGTCCGGGCGGGGCGCCCGGTCGCCGTCGTGGCAGCACTCGCGGTGCTGGTCATCGTGGGTGTTTCGGCGCTGGAGAACGTGTCCGTCGGTGGTGGCTGGGGCGCACTGGTGACCGTCGTGGAGACGGCATGCGTGCTCGCCTACGTGTGGTCACGACGTGCCGATGGCGCTCAAGTCGAGCGAGGACTAGTCCGAAGTAACTAGTCCGTAGGCAGTTCGGCCTTCGGAGGGTGCTGGAAACAGCTCCGCGGACAGCTCCGAAGAAGGGGGCTCGACATGCTTGATCCCATGGCGTGCTTGAAGGACGGGATCCCGTTATCGCTGGTCATTGACCTGCTCGAGGCGGATGGACCGCACACCTCCACGATCTACGCTCAGGAGCCGGCCGACACCACGTGGACGATCGACCCCCGTGCACCGCAGAAGGTCGCCAGCTCGAACTGACCCACCACCGGTGAACTTCCCGCCGGGCGCACGCGAATATGAGGCATGCGCAGCCTCGGCGACCACCGGGACCGGGTGTACCGGCTCGCGATCGGGCTGGGCTCGGGACTGTTCAGGCTCCTGGACCTCAGGCGGGACGTTCATGGCGTGACCAACGTTCCGGCGTCGGGCGGCGCGGTGCTGGCGGTCACGCATTTCGGTTACCTGGATTTCGCGCTCGTGCAGGACGCGGTCTGGCGCCGTTCGCGTCGCTTCACCCGGTTCCTGGTCACCGACGCCGCGTTTGACCATCCGATCTCGGGCCCCCTGCTGCGGGCGATGCACCACATCCCGGTGCACCGGGCGGCCGGGGCGGGTGCGTATCGCATGGCGCGCCGGGCGCTACGCAGCGGCGAGCTGGTGGGGGTCTTTCCGGAATCGGCCGTGAGCGTGACGACGGAATTGCTTCCGCTCAAGAAGGGTGCTGCCGCGCTCGCGGCGGACACCGGGGTGCCGCTCATACCGGTGCTCGTATGGGGTGGTCAACGGGTCATCACCAAGGGAATCCCGCCGCGTTGGGGTCGTGCCCGGCATGCCGAGATCCACATCGAGTTCGGCAGCCCGTTGCACCCGGCGGCCGGCAGTGATCCGATTGAGGGCACGGCTCAGTTGCGTAGCGCCTTGAGCGCCATGGTCGCGAGGATGGTGGCGATCGCCCCTGAGCGTTCGCATGAACGCGTGCTGCGCACCCTGTCGCGACGGTCGGTGCGGGCGACCTCCTGACCGGCGGTCAGCCCTCGTTGCGGACGAGTTCGCGGAAGACGGCGGCATCCACCTCAGCGGCGTCCGTTGCGGCCAGCCCGGTGAAGCGCAGCGCCAGTTCCGGCCCATCGGCGCGTACCACCAGGGCGTCGGCTTCGAGTACGAGGCCGTCATCGAGGTCGACGGAAACCCCGAGCGCGTAGCCCTCGGACAGGTTGCCCGGCGCGCCGGGGTCGAGCGGATCGCCAGGGTGTTCGGTGAAGACCCGGCAGCCGCCACGCGACAGATCGAGAGTGGTCGCCTGATGGGTGCGCCCGCCGGTGAACAGCTTCACCGGCCGGGTCAGACCGGCGCGCAAGCTGCGGCGACGCGGTTCGTAAGCGAGCATCCGCACGCCCGTCAGCTCGAGACGCCCCGGGTCGGTCACCCGCTCGCGGGCGAGGGCGGCCACCACGATGAGCGCGTCCGAGGGGCTGGAAAAGCTGACCCAGACGTTGCGTCCCGAGACGGCCCGGATCGTGACCGGATCAGCGCTCACGTCCGCGACGACCGTGAGGCCGCCCGGCTCGCTCTGCCAGTCCTCGAGGGTCGCGGCATACGTGACCCCGGCGGCCGTGGCCGGCTGGCCGGGAGCCTCGGCGAACATCAGGCCGACGACCGACCCGGGTTGGGGAGCGTCGTCATTCGGGGCTTGCTCGGTCTGCCCCCAGCGTTCCTGTGTCATGCCTTTTCCCCCAGAGTGACCGTTAATTACGCAAAGTCATCGCTTCATTACGCTATCGGGCTTTTTCCCTTTTGACTTAGCCAGGAGGTTCCCGGCCCGCCACCGACCCGCTGAGACGGCATTTGCATCCCGTTGAACGACGAAGCAGCCATCATGTAACCCTGATCGTTAACGCCGATGGGGGCGAGTCCGGTTGGTAGCCGACTCCAGGAAAGAGCCGCATGAGCGAGATGATGACCGAGCAGGCAGCTGACGCGCTTGTCGGGCATTCGCCCTTCCCGCCGATCGCCGATTACGGATTTCTGTCCGATTGCGAGAGCACGGCGCTCGTCTCACCCGGCGGCAACGTCGAGTGGATGTGCCTGCCGAGAATGGATTCACCGAGCGTTTTCGGGGCGATTCTCGACCGGGGCGCCGGCGGATTTCGGCTTGGCCCGGCGGACATGGCGGTGCCGGTAGCGCGTCGTTACCTGCCTGGCACCCTGATTCTTGAAACCAGCTGGGGTACCCCGACCGGCTGGATCATCGTGCGGGACGCACTGCTCATGGGCCCCTGGCATCACGAGGGCGAGCTGTCGCACACCCATCGCCGGGCGCCCACCGACTACGACGCCGAGCACGTCCTGCTGCGCACGATCCGGTGCGTGAACGGCGAGGTGCAGGTCACGATGGATTGCGAGCCGATCTTCGACTACGGCCGCGAGCCGGCCCAGTGGCACTACACCGACTACGGCTATCACCAGGGTGAGGCGACCGCCCCGGGTATCGATCTGACCTTGCGGCTCACGTCAGACCTGCGCATCGGATTCGAAGGACCCAAGGCGGTCGCGCGCACGCTGCTGAAGGAAGGCGATTTCCGCTTCGTCGCGCTCACCTGGACCGAGCACCCGCCGCCCTATGACTACGACGAGGCGTACCGGCGGATGGTCTGGACGGCCCACCATTGGCAGCACTGGCTGGCGCGCGGGCGCTTCCCCGACCACCCGTGGCGTCGGCATCTGCAGCGCAGTGCCCTCACGCTGAAGGGACTCACGTTCGCGCCGAGTGGCGCCCTCGTCGCCGCCGCCACCACCTCGCTGCCTGAGACGCCCGGCGGTGAGCGCAACTGGGACTACCGCTACAGCTGGGTGCGTGACTCCACGTTCACGCTGTGGGGGCTGTACTCGCTCGGGTTCGACTGGGAAGCCGACGACTTCTTCTACTTCATCGCCGACATCGCCGACCGCGATCACGAACTGCAGATTATGTACGGCATCGACGGCGAACGCACCCTGGACGAGCACATCCTGAGCCATCTCAGCGGCTACGAGGGCGCCAAGCCGGTCCGCATCGGCAACGGGGCGTTCGACCAGCAGCAGCACGACGTCTGGGGTGCGGTGCTGGACTCGGTCTACATCCACACCCGGTCGCGTGATCGCCTGGATGAGCGGCTGTGGCCGATCCTCTACCGCCAGGTGGAATGCGCGATCAAGTATTGGCAGGAGCCCGACCGCGGGATCTGGGAAGTGCGCGGCGAGATGAAGCACTTCACCTCGTCGAAGATGATGTGCTGGGTCGCCCTCGACCGCGGCGCTCGGCTGGCGCGCATCCGCGAGGAGCCGGAGCTGGTCGAGCGCTGGCAAGGAGTGGCCGACGAGATCCAGGCGGACATCATCGCCAACGGCCTTTCCGAGCGGGGAGTGTTTACCCAGCACTACGACACCGACGCGCTGGATGCGTCGATGCTGCTGATGCCACTGCTGCGCTTCCTGCCGGCGGACGACCCCCGGCTGCGGGCGACGGTGCTGGCCATCGCCGACGAGCTGACGGTCGACGGTCTGGTCCAGCGCTACCGCACCGAGGTGACCGATGACGGGCTGACCGGTGAAGAGGGCACCTTCACGATCTGTTCGTTCTGGCTGGTGTCGGCGCTGGTGGAGATCGGCGAGCTGAACCGGGCGCGCGAGCTGTGCGAGAAGCTGCTCTCGCTGGCCAGCCCGCTCGACCTCTACGCGGAGGAGATCGATCCGCGTAGCGGACGTCACCTGGGCAACTTCCCGCAGGCGTTCACGCACCTGGCGCTGATCAACGCGGTCATGCACGTCATCCGAGCGGAGGGCGCGGCGCAGAAGACGGCCTGGCCCCACGAGCTGAACCCGGAAGCTCCGACGCTCGAAGGTGTCCCGCCGCGGCCCTCGACGGGCGCGACGGTGGCTACCGGGCCGGCCAGCGGCTTGGGGGCCGGCCCGCGCTGACCCGGGTCAGGACTCGAGCGGTTGGCGTGGCCAGTCGAGCAGCTTCGCGCCGAGGACGGCGGTGTTGAGCGTGAAGCGGTCGGCAGGATTGGCGGGGTCACGGCCGGTCAGCGCCGTGACGCGTTCGAGGCGGTAGGTCACCGCGCGCACCGAGAGGTGAAGGCGGCGTGCAGTCTCGGTCGTGTTGCCGCCGGTCTCGTAGTAGGCGGAGAGGGTCTCCAGCAGCGGTCCGGCGCCCCCGCGGGCCTGCGTCAGGGGCCGGAGCGTGGCATTGACCAGGTCAGCGATCGCCGTCCGGTCGCGCAGCAACATCCGGTAGACGAGCAGGTCGTTGACGGCCACGACCGGCTGGTCCAGGCGCAGCCGGGCAGCCAGCTCACGGGCGTCGAGCGCTTCCTCGTAGGAGGCGAATACCCCCGCGGCGCCAGGACGGGCCCGGCCGAGCGTGATCTGCCACCGGCCGACCCCGGAGGGGCGGCGCAGCTGCACCGGCGGCCCGGCGCCGCCCCGGGTCGGATGGGGGCCGGACTCTGACGGGCTGCCGAGCTCGTGAGCCAGCCGCCCGACGACGAAGTCGATAGCCGCGTCATCGGGAGCCGCGAAGATCACGACCAGCGCGCCGTCCTTGCTGGCAAGCAGCGCGTTGGCGTCACCCTTCGCTCCGAGAACGGCCGATTCCAGCCGGGTGACCAGCGGAGTGCCGTCGACGAAGGGCTGGCTCGCGCCGATGATGGCGACCGCGTGGGGGCCGGCCAGATCCAGTCCGAAGTCGGCCGCTCGCATCACCACGCCGTTGGCGTCGGGCCGGCCCGAGATCAGGTCATCGAAGAGCTCGCGGCGCGCCGCCTCCTCGCGCCGGGTCATCTCCCGCCGGGCGAGCTGATGACCCTCGACGCCGGCCGCTACCGCTTCGTCGACCGCGCGCAGCACGGCCTCTCCCGCGTCGACCAGCTCGTCGGGCTGATGGGTGGCAGATCGTACGGCCGGCAGGTGGCGCCACAAGCGCCACGCAGCTTTCAGGTAGAGCTCCACGAGTGCTCGCAGCGGCACGCCTTCAAGGGCGGCCCGGCGGCCCTGGAACCGGAAGCGGTTCAGCTCCGGGCGGCTGAGCCGCCGGCCCGTGCCGGCGACGTCGGAAATGACTTCGAGGTAGTCGGCCAGCAACGTCGGATCCAGGCCGCCGGCATCGGCGGCAGCAGCCGCTGCCACCGATCCCAGCTGGCCGGCGGGCTTGCGGAGCCGGTCGACACCGGTAGGAACGCTCGTCAGCGCTCCCACCGGCACGTTCCGGTCCGCCATGCGGCGGTCACCTCCCTGGATGACGCGCGCTCGCTCAGAGCGTCTTGCGGGTTTGCGGCTGCCTGAACTGTGAGCCTGCCGCGTCGAGCAGCGAGAGGGTACGGGTGAGGTCCATCGGCGTGACGATCCCGACGATCGGCACCGCGTGACCGGGGATGACTCGGTGAACGGGGTCGTCGGCGATGACGACGGCCAAGCCGATGCCCGGGTGTGCGGCGATCGCGTCGAGAACCGTCTCGACCGGGTCGGTGGGACTG
>DATAVO010000042.1:0-13414 GCA_036267695.1 Frankiaceae bacterium | reverse complement strand
CACCGCCTCGACCCCGGCCGATCTGCTGGCTGGGCTCCGCGCCGTCCCACCCCTCACCACCGAGAAAGGGCAGCCGCCGCCCGTATGACAAGATCGACGCTGCCATGATCATGGTCTGAGCCGGGTGATCATGCGTATTTCAAGATCATGGCAGCGTTGATCTCGTTACGCCTGGCTGACCACGCCGGCGGCTAGCAGGCTGTCGACGTCGCGCACGCCCCAATCGGTGAGCGCTTCGACGGTGTGGGATCCGGCGGGCGCCGCTGGACTCGCGACGGCACTCGGCGTGCGGCTGAACCGCGGCGCCGGCGCCGGATGGACGATGCCGTCGACCTCGATGAACGTCTCGCGTGCCGCGTTGTGCGGGTGGTGGGGAGCCTCGCTCATCGACAGCACCGGCGCGACGCAGGCATCGGTCCCGGTGAAGACCTCCATCCACTCCTCGCGGGTACGGCCGGCGAAGATGGCGGCGAACCGTTCGCGTAGGGCGTCGCTCTGGCCGCGATCCTGCGGCGCCTCCTGCAGAGTCAGGCCCAGCCCGTCGAGCAGCGCTTGATAGAACTGCGGCTCCAACGCGCCGACCGCCAGCCATTTGCCGTCGGAGGTCTCGTAGACGTCGTACCAGGCGAGCCCCCCGTCGAGCATGTTCGAGGCCCGGTCATCCACCCACGCGCCGCTCGCGTGCATCCCGTAGAGAAAGGACATCAGCGACGACGCCCCGTCGGTGATGGCCGCGTCAACGACCTGCCCCTGACCGGAGGAGCGCGCTTCGAGCAACGCCGCGAGCACGCCCATCACCAGATACGTGCTACCACCGCCGAAATCGCCGACCAGGTTCAGCGGCATCACCGGCCGACCGGCGGGGCCGATCGCGTGTAGCGCTCCGGTGAGGGCGATGTAGCCGATGTCATGGCCGGCCATCGACGACCAGGGCCCGTGCTGTCCCCAGCCGGTCATGCGCCCGTAGACCAGGCGCGGATTGCGCGCGAGGCAGGCGTCGGGACCGATCCCGAGCCGTTCGGTGACTCCGGGACGGTTGCCCTCGATGAGGATGTCGGCGGATTCCACGAGCGTCAGCACCACTTCGGCGGCTTCGGGGCGGCGCAAGTCGATGACCGCCGCGCGCCGGCCGCGGCCGGGAATGTCATACGGGGCGAAGGCGGCCGCATTCATTGCGGTCGGCCGGTCGATGCGCAGTACCTCGGCGCCCATGTCGGCCAGCATCATCGCCGCGGTCGGGCCCGGGCCTATGCCGGCCAATTCCAGCACCCGCACGCCGGTCAACGGCCCCGATCGCCCCACGAAAGTCTCCTTTTGGCCGCCGGATGTCGCCCCGAGTCAAACAGATGGCGACGGATGTGCTTGTTTGCCCCTAAGGCAAGAGAAGATGACGTCGCCGTCCGGACGGGCGAATGAACACGCGGAGGAGCCACCGTGAGCGAAAACGTCGGGCAACCGAGCGCGCTGCAGGCCGCGCAAAGCTCGTCCCGGACGAAGAATCTCGCGCTGGCGGCGATGCTTTTCGCCGTCGCCATGACGTTCATCGACCAAACGATCGTGGCTATCGCGTCGCCCAACATCCAGTCGGAACTTTCGCTGACGCACGCCGGCTCGCAATGGGTCGTCAACGCCTATTTGCTCGCGCTGGCAGCGGCTTTCGCCCTGGGCGGGCGGCTCGCTGACGTCCTGGGTCCGCGGCGGATGGTGTACATCGGCATCGTCGGATTCGCCGCCGCCTCAGCACTTTGCGGTGCCACGCCGAAGGGTTCGCTCGCCCAGACGTGGATCATCGTCTTCCGCGTCGTGCAAGGTGTGGCCGGCGCGATCATGGTGCCGGCGGCGCTCGCCATCGTCGTTGCCATCTTCCCGATCCGCGAGCGCGGCCGCGCGCTCGCGGTGTTCTTCGGTGTCAGCGGCGCGCTCACGTCGGTCGGCCCTATCGCGGGTGGCTATCTGACGCAGTGGACGTGGCGGGCCATCTTCTGGGTCAACATCCCGATCGCCGTCATCGCTCTGGTGCTCACTGCCAGGGCAAAGATCCCCGCTACCCGACAGCGTGCCCGGATCGACATCCCCGGCGCGGTGCTCACCGCCGTCGGAATGGGCCTGTCAGTGCTGGGCTTTGAGCAGGCGTCGAGCTGGGGGTGGCGCAATGTCGGTACGTGGGCGTGCATCGTCGGCGGACTGCTCGTGCTGGCGGCATTCGTGCGGTTCGAGGCCCGTACGGAAAGCCCGCTGATTCAGGTCCGGATCTTCCGCGACCGCGCCTTTGTGATCGACAACGCGGTCCTGCTGCTGTCGATGATCGCGTTCGTTCCGGTGTTCTTCTTTGCCGCGGTCTACTCGCAGGTGTCGCTGGGCTACACCGCCAGCAATGCCGGGCTGTATCTGCTCGTGTTCTTCGGCGGTTTCGCGCCTGCTGCGCAGATCGGCGGGCGCATGCTCGACGCCGGCGGCGCCAAGCGGCCGATGGTGCTCGGCTGCGCGCTATCGACGGTCGGGTTCGCCTTGTGGGCAAGCCATCTGAACCATCTCAGCTTGAATTCGCAGTGGATTTACATCGTCATGTCGGGCGCCGGAATCGGCCTGCTGCTCGGGCCGGCGAGCACGGACGCCGTGAACCGGTCCTTCGGCACCTCTTACGGCGAGGTGACGGGCATTACCCAGACCGTCCGCAACTACGGCGCAGCGCTTGGCATCGCGGTACTGGGCACGCTGCTGTCCACGGTGCTAGCGAACCGCTTGCACGCCTCCCTCGGCGCGCTCGGGCTGAACCGACCCGAGATCGACTCGATCGTTCATGCGGCCGGCTCCGCGACTCCCGGGACGGGCGGGGCCAAGGCGCCGCCAGCTTTGCAGGACAAGATCTCTGATGCCATCAGTCATGGATTTGCCTCTGCTACTGCTGGGGTTTTGTACGGAATGGCCATCGCCTTGGCGGTCGCTTTCCTGGTGGCATTGCGGCACCCGGGTGGGCGCCCGGGAGTGACTGATGAGGTCGGCGTGGGCGAGGAAGACGGCGCTGCGACGACCGTGGATCCGCGTCCGGCGGTGTGAGGGGTCCCACACCAGAACCGCTAGCCGACTGCTTGCAATCGTTAGCACCCGCGCATAGTGTCGTGGTTGCAGGACGAGAGGAGGTCGGCATTCATGCCCAACTTGAACGTTCCCACCTTGAATGTCCCCGGCCTCTCGAGTTCCTCCATCAAAGAGATCTCGGTGCGAGGGCTGGGCGAATACATTCGCGAGCAGCGGCGAAGCGCTCAGATTTCTTTACGGCAGCTCGCGCGCCAGGCCGGTGTCAGCAATCCGTACCTCAGCCAGATCGAGCGCGGATTGCGCAAGCCGTCCGCCGAGATCCTGCAGCAGATCGCCAAAGCGCTACGTATTTCCGCTGAGGCGCTCTACGTGCAGGCCGGGATCCTGGAGGAGCGCGAGGGCACCGAGCTCGCTCAGGCCCTGCTGTACGACCCGCATCTCACCGAGCGCCAGAAGCAGGTGCTGATCGAGATCTATGACTCCTTCCGCAAGGAAAACGAGTCACGCACCGCAGCTGAATTGGCCGGCGAGATGGCGGCCGCTGAAGGTGTCGACATGGCCGTCTCTGACAAGCCGGTGCTGTCGATGGTCGAATCTCCACCCGCTCAGCCAGCGCCGCGCCGCGGCGCCAAGCCAGCCTCGGGCTGATCCCCGAGGGCGGCCCAGCCGCAAGACATAGCAGTCCGTCGTCGTGACGCGCGTTTCCGCGCGCTCGATCGGCGACGAGAAGTCCACTTTCGTCCAGATATCCAGGAGGTACACCATGGCTGCTGCCAAGACCACCACTACCCGTACTCGCACCACCACCCGGGCGCCTCGCGCCACGGCGGCCGCGTCCGCCAAGGCCCAGACCAAGCCCGTCACCGTCGAGACCACCGCGGTCGTCGACCTCGACCGGGTCCGCAAGCCGTTCTACGCCTACGTCGGCGTTGCCGACCTCGCCGTCGAGAAGCTGCGTGAGCTGCCGTCGTTCTACAGCCAGGGCTTCACCAATGCCCAGGCTCAGGTCAACCAGGCCCGTGGCTCGGTGAAGGGCCTGCCCGAGAGCGTCCGCAGCCAGCTCGAGACCATCCCGACCCAGCTGCAGGCCCTTCCGGCCAAGGCTCGCGGCACCTACGCGGATCTGGTCAAGCGTGGCCACAAGCTGGTCACCTCGGTGAGCAACAACCCCAGCACCAAGGCTGCCGTCAAGCAGGCCAAGACCGCTCGGGCCCAGGCCAAGGGCGCCGCGACCTCCATCCGCCGCGCCGCTGGTGCGGCTGAGAAGGCCGTCGAGTCGAACGCCACCAAGGTCGGCTGACCGCCCCCAAAGCAAGGCGCCCGGGACTGACAACGGTCCCGGGCGCCTGTTTGCTGTCTTGCCGAATTCCGCTTACGGGGCAACGGTTTACGGTGCCTTGCACACCGATGGAAGGCGGCGCGATGCGGATCGAATTCGTTCTCGGCGACATCACGGCCGAGCAGACCGATGCCGTGGTGAATGCGGCGAACTCCGGCTTGCTGGGCGGGGGCGGTGTCGATGGTGCGCTGCTGCGCGCCGGCGGCTCTGTGCAGCTCGACGGGCGCCGGCGGCTGCGCGATCGCATCGGACGCCTTGCCACCGGCTCGGCGGCGGCGAGCGAACCCGGCGATCTGGCGTGCAGGCATCTCATTCACGTCGTCGGCCCGGTCTACGGCAGCGGCAGCGGCGAGCAATTGCGCTCCTGCTTCACCGGTGCGCTTGCCGTTGCCGACGAACTCGGGGCGCGCAGCATCGCCTTTCCGGCCGTGAGTACGGGTGTCTACGGATGGCCGTTGGGCGACGCCGCCCGCATTGCCGTCGACGCCGTCTCGAACGCCCGGACCAACGTCGAGCACGTGCGCTTCGTGCTCTTCAGCCAGGAAGCGCTCGACGCGTTCACGGCGGCGGCCAGCGCACCGTGATCTCCCCGAGCCGCCAGCGATTGCCGCGTCCGATCACCGGCCAGCCCTGGGCGCGCATCGCGTCGGCCATCTCCATCCAGCGCTGACGCGCGCCGAACACGCCGAGGCTGGCGGCGGCGGCCCAGTTCTCGTCGAGAGCGCGGAGCAGCGCGTGTACCGGTTCGCCGGGCACGTTGCGGGTGATGAGTGCCTTCGGCAGCCGCTCCGCCAGTGTCGACGGCTGATCCAGGCTGGACAGATGGGCGGCGAGCGTCAGCGAGACGGGCCGGCCGTCTTCGATCAGCAGCCAGCAGGCCCGGCGGCCGATCTCGTCGCACGTGCCGTCGATGACGGAT
This sequence comes from Frankiaceae bacterium, assembly GCA_036267695.1. Classification (GTDB taxonomy): domain Bacteria; phylum Actinomycetota; class Actinomycetes; order Frankiales; family Frankiaceae; genus DATAZK01. The sequence goes on along the minus strand of DATAVO010000042.1, from coordinate 8,117 downwards.
GCCCCGGTCGCGCACATCGCCGACCACGCCGACGCCACCGCGTTCGCCTCGTATTGGCGCAGCACGTTCATGGCGCGAACGACCGTCGGGGACGTGCCGGACAGCTCGAACCCGCCGCGGGTGAACCGCAGCCGAGGCTCGTCCGCCGCGGCCTGGGCGGCAGCAATCCGCTCCGGGTCGATCTCCAGGCCCAGAACCTGCGCGGTCGGGTGGCGTTGCCACAGCCGATGAGCCAGTTCGACGGTCGTGACCGGCGTCGCGCCAAAGCCGAGATCGACGACGAGCGGCTCCGGGGATGCGGCGCGCAATCGCGGGGCGAGGGCCCACAGCAGCCAGCGATCCACGCGCCGAAGCCGGTTGGGAGCGGTCGTCCCTCGGGTGGGAATGCCCAGCGCCCGGGCGCGTCCGGCAGCAAATCGCCCGGTTCGGGAAGTAACCGGCACCCTCGCGAGGTTAGGCCTGCTGGCAGAATTCACTTGAGCCTTCGGCGTCAGCCAGGCGACCGAGAGCTGCGGAGGTGTCCCCCGGTGGCTGTGCGCCGCTCCGCGCGCGGGAATCTCACCCCGCTTCCGGGCCGGGCGACAGCACCTTCGCCGGCAGGTCTGCAGCGCGTGGCCATGTTGTCCGTGCACACCTCGCCGCTGGATCAGCCGGGTACCGGCGACGCCGGCGGCATGAACGTCTACATCGTCGAGCTCTCCCGGCAGCTGGCCACCCGGGGCGTCGAGGTGGAGATCTTCACCCGCGCGACCAGCAGCGATCTGCCGCCTGCAGTGCGGCTCGCGCCTGGCGTCCTGGTCCGCCACATCACGGCAGGGCCGTACGAGGGCCTGCGCAAGGACGACCTCCCGGCCCAGCTGTGCGCGTTCACTGCCGGTCTGATGCGGGTCGAGGCGGCCCACGAGCCGGGTTACTACGACGCCGTGCACTCGCACTACTGGCTCTCCGGTCAGGTCGGCTGGGTGGCGGCTGAACGGTGGGCCGTCCCGCTCGTGCACACCGCACACACGCTCGCCAAGGTGAAGAACGCGGCGCTCGCGGAGGGCGATGTGCCCGAGCCGGCCGCTCGCGTCATCGGTGAGCAGCAGGTAGTCGACGCATCGACCCGGCTCATCGCCAACACTCCCGCCGAAGCAGCCCAGCTTGCTCAGCTCTACGACGCGGCTCCGGACAGCATCGACGTCGTCGCGCCAGGGGTGGATCTCGAGGTCTTCCGTCCGGGTGAAGCCTCCACGGCGCGCACCCGGCTCGGAGTGCCGCCACATGCCGCCGTGCTGCTGTTCGTCGGGCGCCTGCAGCCGCTGAAGGCGCCCGACGTGCTGCTGCGGTCCGCGGCCGAGATGCTTGCGCGCGACCCATCGCTACGCGAACGGCTTGTCGTCGCCATCGTCGGTGGACCCAGCGGCTCGGGGCTCGATCACCCGCAGGCGCTGCAGGAGTTGGCCGTCTCGCTCGGCATCGCCGATGTCGTCCGCTTCGAGCCCCCGGCCCCCCAGGAGCGGCTGGCCGATTGGTATCGCGCCGCCACCGCCGTCGTCGTCCCCAGCCACAACGAGAGCTTCGGGCTCGTCGCCCTCGAGGCCCAGGCGTGTGGAACCCCCGTCATCGCCGCCGCCGTCGGCGGTTTGCGAACGGCCGTTCGTGACGGCATCAGCGGGCTGCTCGTCGACGGTCACAACCCGGCGGACTACGCCACCGCTGCGGGCCGCCTCATCGCTGCACCGGCCTACCGGGCCCGGCTGTCGTCGGGGGCCGTCGCGCATGCCGGAGCCTTCGGGTGGGCGGCGACCGCCGGTGGTGTGCTGGACTCCTACCTGGCGGCGGTCACCGAGACCGACGCTGCCTTGCTGGCCGCATTGGCCTGACGAGGCGCCTTCCGGCAAGAGGACTCGAACGACAGGGGCGTGACCGACTGTGCCGAGCGCGTTGACCGCCGAGGAACGATCGCGTCTGGACCGGGTGATTGAAGAGACGCTCAAGGATCTGGAGCTCACCTACGAGCATCCGTCTGATGGCGCCTTCCTGGTGACGCTGCCCGGCGACCACAAGCTGACCACGATGACCTGGCTCCTCGTGCAGGATTTCAGCCTGCTCATCGAGGCGTTCTTCATGCGCAAGCCCGAGGACGATCCGGCCGCGGTTCATGATTGGATGCTCAAGCGCAACGCCCACATGTACGGGCTGGCCTTCTCCATCGATCAGCTCGGCGACGTGTATCTGGTGGGGAAGTTGCCGCTGTCGGCCGTCGAGCCGGACGAGATCGACCGCCTGCTCGGGTGCATGCTGCGCTATTCCGACGACGGATTCGACACGGCCGTGGCCCTGGGCTTCGAGACGTCGATCCGCCGCGAGTGGGCCTGGCGCGTCAAGCGCGGCGAGAGCACCGCCAACCTGGCGGCTTTCCCGCAGTTCGCGGGCGAGGACTTGTCCAAGACTTGAGGAAGTGGTCGCTTTTCGGGGGCTGATGCGACCAGTTCCTCAAATCTCACTTGGCCAAGCAGAATAGGCGCCATGGCGACCCTTCTCCTGCTCCGTCACGGCCAGAGCGAGTGGAACCGGAGCAACCAGTTCACCGGCTGGGTCGACGTGGCGCTGTCCGAGCAAGGGCTTGCGGAGGCCCGGCGCGGCGGAGCGCTCATGCGGGAGAAGGGCGTACTGCCGGACGTGTTGCACACCAGCCTGCTGACCCGGGCGATCCACACGGCGTCGCTCGCGCTCGAGGAATGCGGGCGCCAATGGCTTCCGGTGCGACGCTCGTGGCGGCTCAACGAGCGTCACTACGGGGCGCTGCAAGGCCTCGATAAGGCTGCAACCAAAGAGAAATTCGGCGACGAGAAGTTCATGCTCTGGCGCCGCTCGTACGACACCCCGCCACCCCCGATCGACGATGGTCAGCCCAGCGGGGTCGACGAGCGCTACACCGATCTCGCCCCCGACGTCATCCCGCGCACCGAGTGCCTCAAGGACGTCCTCGTCCGCATGCTCCCGTATTGGTATGACGGGATCGTGCCGGATCTACGGGCCGGACGCACAACGCTCGTCGCGGCGCACGGCAACTCGTTGCGCGCGCTCGTGAAACATCTCGACGGGATCAGCGACGACGACATCGCCGGGCTGAACATCCCCACCGGAATCCCACTGCGCTACGAGCTGGACGACGACCTGCGCGTCATCGAGTCGGCCTATCTCGACCCTGACGCTGCCGCTGCCGGCGCGGCCGCGGTGAAAGACCAAGGCTCGAAGTAGCAAGCGCTCGGCCGGCGCGGCTGGAGCTGCCAGCCTCAGGCTTCGGTGAGCGGCAGCAGGATCACGGGGCCGCCGCTCGCCATCCGAGCCTCGCAATGCTCACGCAGGATGTCGTACGCGGCATCGCCGATCAGCTCGCGCAGCTCCGACTCATACGACGCGACGACGGGGATGCGGCCGGCCGCATGCGCGATGGTCGAGGACGAGCACCACCACGACAGGTCGCTACCGCCCTCTCCCCATGAACTGCGGGCGAATTCGCTGATGGTCGTGCGGCCCTGGCCCTCGCCGAGGTCCTCCCACTCCCGGCGAACGGGCACCTGCCAGCAGACCTCGGGCTTGGTGACCATGAAGTGCTCACCCTCGCGTTCGGCGAGGTGATGCAAGGCGCAGCCGTACGTGTCGCCGGGCGTGCGGTTGAAGAAGACGCAGACATCGTCGACGACGGCAGTCTTGCGGGCCGGCTCGCCGTCGAGCTCGTCGTTGATCGCGATTTTCTTCGTGCCGTGACGCTCCCAGAGATCGGGAGTGAGCCGCTTGGCCGCTCCTTTCACGCGTTTTTCATCGGCGGTGTCGACGAAGTACGCGCCATGGGTGCAGCAGGCGTCATCCGGATGGTCGGGATTGATGCCGAGGCAGCCGCGGCCGAAAATGCACGTCCAGGTGGACAGCAGCCAGGTGAGATCGGCCCGGATCTCGTGCTCCGGGTCGTCGGGATCGGGGAACGTCAGCCACTCGCGCGGGCTGCTGGGCGCCGTGGAGGTCACGAGCGCGACCGTACCTAAAGGAGTTACCGACGCGCCGGGCTGCGCGCGGCGAGCATCGAACGCGCCGCCGCGCATACGCTGACTCCCCGTGCGCCTCGGAGTCTTGGACGTGGGCTCGAATACCGTCCATCTGCTCGTCGTTGATGCCCATCCGGGTGCGGCCCCGCTGCCTGCTGCGAGCGTCAAGACGGCTCTCGGGCTGGCCGAACTCGTGCTGGCCGACGGCACGCTCGGCGCCGACGGGGCCGCGCGCTTGTGCGAGACGGTCGAGGATGCGCGCAAGGAAGCGGACGGTCTCGGCGTCGAGGAACTGCTAGCTTTTGCGACGTCGGCGGTGCGTGACGCCCGCGACAGCGACGCCGTGCTCGCCGAGGTGCGGCGGCGGACCGGGGTCGATCTGCAGGTGCTCAGCGGCGACGACGAGGCCAAGCTGACGTTTCTCGCGGTGCGCCGGTGGTTCGGCTGGAGCGCGGGACGGCTCCTGGCGCTGGACATCGGCGGCGGCTCGTTCGAAGTCGCGGCCGGCGAGGACGAGGACCCCGATGTGGCGGCGTCGCTGCCGCTCGGGGCCAGCCGGCTGACCCGGGACTGGCTGCGCAACGATCCCCCCAAGCGCAGCGAGATGGCTGCCCTCCGCAAGTACGCGAAGGCCCAACTTGCCCCGCTGGTGAAGGACCTTTACGAGCTCGGTGAGCCCAATCGCGTCGTCGCCACCAGCAAATCGTTCCGCTCCCTGGCCCGTATCGCCGGCGCCGCGCCCTACAGCAAGGGTCAGTACGTGAGCCGCTCGCTGACGGCCTCCGACCTCGATGGGGTGGTGGCCCGGCTCTCGAAGCTGTCGGCCGCGGAGCGCGCCACGCTGCCGGGTGTGTCTCCGAGCCGGGCCCAGCAATTGCTCGCCGCTGCGCTGGTCGCGTCGGAGGCGATGGACCTGCTCGGCGTCACGCAGGTCGAGATCTGCCCCTGGGCGCTACGCGAAGGGCTGATCCTTCGCGAGTTGGATCATCTGCCTGCCGAATAGGCTGCAGTCGTGAGCGGCGACGGAATGATCGCCCGGGTGCCTTCGGCGAAGGTGGCACTGTCCACCGCGTCGACGTATCCCGAGTCGACCGCGAGCGCGTTCGAGATTGCCTCCCGGCTGGGCTATGACGGGGTCGAGGTCATGGTCTGGACCGACCCGGTGAGCCAGGACATCGATGCCTTGCGGCGGCTCTCGGACTACCACCAGATCCCGATCCTGGCGATCCATTCACCGTGCCTGATCATCACGCAGCGGGTCTGGGGAACCGATCCGTGGGGCAAGTTGCAGAAGGCTCAGGCAGCGGCGGAAAAGCTCGGCGCGTCGACGGTCGTCGTGCATCCGCCGTTTCGCTGGCAGCGCGACTACGCGCGCGAGTTCATCGCGGGTATCGCGACGATGGCCGGCGAGACCGATGTGCGCTTTGCGGTCGAGAACATGTTTCCGCTACGCGCCCGCGGCCGCACCGTGGTGCCGTACGCGCCGGATTACACGCCGGTGGATCAGGACTTCAGCCACGTGACGCTCGACCTGTCGCACACGGCCGTCTCACAATCCGACGCGCTGGCGATGGCTACGACACTCGGCGACCGGCTGGCACACGTCCACATGGCCGATGGCTCGGGCACTCCCAAGGACGAGCATCTCGTCCCCGGTCGGGGCACGCAGCCTTGCGCCGAACTGCTCGAGCGGCTCGCCGAGAACGGTTACAGCGGCTTGGTGGTCGTGGAAGTCAATACCCGCAAGGCCGAATCGCGCGCTGAGCGCGAGGCCGATCTGGCCGAGGCGCTCGCGTTCACCCGGCTCAACATGGCGGCGCCGGCGGACCTCGCCGAGGCGCGTCGCCGCGCCTGAGGGCGCACAGGCGGGACATCAGCGTGCCCTCGCTCTTCGATCCCCTGGTGGATTTCTACGACGCGGCCCGTCCGGAGTATCCCGACGCCCATTTCGACGCCTTGGCGGCGCTCACCCGGCCGCTGGATGGTGCGTGCGTCGCCGAGGTGGGAGCCGGCACCGGCATCGCCACCCGGGCCATGCGCGCCCGGGGTGCGACGGTGCTTCCGCTCGATCACGGCGCGGCGATGCTGCGCCGGCTTCAGGAGCGCGGCGCCGAGTTCCCCACGGCGGTGCAGGCCGACGCGCATCGGCTACCGGTGCGCGCCGGGTGGCCCGATCTGGTCTGCTATGCCCAGGCCTGGCACTGGACGGATCCGGCGCGGGCAACCGCCGAAGCGGGACGGGTACTCGAGCCGGGCGGCGCGCTCGCGGTCTGGTGGAACCTCGTGCAGTCCGACGGTCTGGATTGGCTGGAGCGCCAGCACGCTCGCATCCGGGCGGCGAACCCGGCGTGGGACGGCAACGCCAACCACCGCCGCGAGTGGCAGGCGGAGTTCGAATCCTTCGGCTGGAGCGTCCAGACTGCCGCCACCCCCTGGGTACGCGTCCTGCCGCTGGAGGACTACCTCGTCTGGATGCGCTCGAAGTCCTACGTGGGGGCGATCGAAGAAGGGCCGCTGGAGCAGTTCATGGCAGCGGAGCGGGCATCGTTGTTGCAGGCGTTTCCGGACGGCCAGATCGTGGAGCCCTTTGTCACGGAGCTCTATGTCGTTCGTCCACCCACCCAAGGAAAAGTCGGGAGAGACTGAACGCATGCGGATCGCGATCCTCGGGGCCGGCAAGATCGGCGAGGCGCTATTGGCCGGGCTGCTCCGGGCCGGGCGCGCGCCGGTCGAGTTGTGCTTCTCCGAGCAGTACGCCGCCCGCGCCGCGGAGATCTCCGAGCGTTACGGGGTCGAGGCGATGTCCAGCGTCGCAGCCGCCGAAAGCGCTGACGTGGTGGTGCTCGCGGTGAAGCCGCCCGATGTCGGTCCGCTGGCGTCGGAAATCAGGTCGAAGCTGCGCCCGCACACCTTGGTCGTGAGCGTCGCCGCCGGTATCTCGACCCGTGCCCTCGAAGGGCACTTGCCGGCTGGCTCCCGGGTCGTACGCGTCATGCCGAATACGCCGATGCTCGTCGGCGAGGGCATGTCGGCGATCGCCGCCGGCGCTCACGCCGGCCCTGACGATCTCGCGCGTGCCGAGGAACTGCTCGTCGCCGTGGGCAAGGTCGTGCGCCTACCGGAGGCGCAGCTCGACGCTGTGACGGCGCTTTCCGGCAGCGGCCCGGCGTACGTCTTCCTGCTTGCCGAGGCCATGATCGACGCCGGTGTGCTCATCGGTCTCGCCCGTCCCGTCGCCACCGAGCTCGCAGTGCAGACCATCCTCGGCTCCGCCGTCATGTTGCGCGACAGCGGCGATTCCGCCGCGCAGCTGCGCGAAGCCGTCACCTCGCCCGGCGGGACGACGGCAGCGGCGCTACGCCAGCTGGAAGACCGGGGCCTGCGGGCGGCCTTCAACGACGCGCTCGAAGCCGCCCGCGACCGTTCCCGTGAGATGGCAGGCGAGAAGTGACGGCCGGCGCGGGGACCGTCGAGATCGTCTGGGACGAGCAGCTCACCGCTTACGACCATGGCGAGGGCCATCCGCTCAGGCCGGTCCGGCTCGAGCTGACCATGGCGCTCGCGGGCCAGATCGGGGTGCTCGACCGGCCGGGGATCACGTTTCGCGCGCCGGTCATGGCCAGCGATGAGTTGCTCGGCCTGGTGCATGACCCGCTGTATGTGGGGTTCGTACGCCGGGTGCGGCCCGACCAGATCGTCAACGCCGCGGGCCGCCACTTCGGCTTCGGCAGCGCCGACAACCCGATCTTCGCCCGTATGCACGAGGCGTCGGCGTTGGTGAGCGGCGCGTCCATGACCGCGGCGCAAGCGGTCTGGGAGGGGCGGGCCGAGCGGGCGGTGAACCTGTCGGGCGGGCTGCACCACGCGATGCGCGATCACGCCAGCGGCTTCTGCGTCTACGACGACCCGGCCGTCGCCATCGCCTGGCTGCTGTCGGCCGGCGCCGAGCGCGTCGCGTACGTCGACGTCGATGTCCATCACGGTGACGGGGTGCAGTCGGCGTTCTATGGCGACCGCCGCGTCCTGACCATCAGCCTTCACGAGAGCGGCCGGACGCTCTTTCCGGGCACCGGGTTCGCCTCCGAG